>JAJPJF010000047.1 GCA_021324415.1 Nostocales cyanobacterium Centralia_MAG_434 | reverse complement strand
GCGGTGGTGATTGTGGGCTACCTACACCGAGGAACAGTAGAAGCTTTAGATTATGCACGGACAATTGCGGATGAAATTGTTGCAGTTCATGTAGACATCGGCAATACAGACCATGAAAAACTCCAAAAACAATGGCGACAACTCGAGTCTGACATTCCTTTAGAAATTATTGACTCACCGTATCGTGCTTTGATTGAACCAGTTGTGAATTTTATCTCTCAATTTGAAGAGCGTCACCAAGGTGTGTTTACAACAGTCATTATTCCTACTTTTGTCCCACGTAATTGGTGGGCCAGTTTTTTGCACAATCAAACAGCGCTGTTTTTAAAGACTGCTTTACGAGCGCAAAAAAGTCGAGTTGTTAGTACTGTTAGGTATTATCTGTAGCAGCTTTTCCTCCAAAAAGTGTGTTAAAAACAACTTATTACACCTACATTTCTCGTCTATCTACTGGGTAGTCTATCTTTAAACTGTGCTTTGCAATAGCAGACACATAACACGATACTAACTACCCATTTTTAACCAACCAAAAACTTGTTCGACAGTTAGTGAAAGCTCAATTTCTGGTAAGACGGGTAAAGAATCTTTTCCTTGGAGCAGCAATGGCTGTTGCTCTGGTAAAAAGACTAAAATACTGAGGTCATCAGGATCTAGAAACCATCCAAGACGGCTGCCATACTTCAAACAGTGTAGAATGTTGCCAATCACTTTATTAGGTTTTTGCTCTGGAGAGAGAATTTCAATTGTCCAGTCTGGGGGGAGTTCAAAGTTATCAGGTACTTCATCATCCACGGTGAATGGTATGCGCGTCCATTGAAATACTGCCACATCAGGTATAATGGAGCGTTCCCCAAAGCTACACCGTAATTCAGGAAATGCATAGGCTATTCTCTGATCTTCTGCAACTTGATTGACTGAAGCACAAAGTTTACCTTGCAAGCGGCTGTGTCTCCCTTTTGGCATTGGCTTTTGAATGATCTCACCGTTGATATATTCGCTAGCAGGCTTGGTTTCTGGGAGCTTGAGAAATTCTTCTAGGGTGAGGGTTTGGGTAGTTATAGGACTCATGGCTCCAAAAATTCTGCATGAAGAGATGTGTTTTTAGTCTAGCAAAACAGTGGTTTACCACCTGATTTGAAGCTTGTTCAAGAGCAGACTTGGTAACATACGGGTGATCGCCCTTTTTTGTTAAATACTTATGGGTACACAAAACTTGCGGATGGCGCGCTGCCAGTAAAATGCTCTTAAGTTGAAATTAATTTAAGACCTATCTTCATATACTTGCCTGGTTTATCGTTAGGCAAACGCCGAAGAATGGGGATAGTTCATTCGGAATTAGGCGCAAGTTTTGGCATCGAGACTGCCCTCAAGGCACATCATAATTTGCATATAATTCTATTCTAAAGGAGTTAACAATGAAGATTTTTGTTGCAGGTGCAACAGGAGCGATCGGTCATCCACTAATCGCACAATTGCTGGATAAAGGGCACGATGTGGTAGCGTTGACCCGTTCTCGAGAAAAAGCTCGGACCTTAGCGGAACAAGGTGTAGAACCAGCGATCGCAGATGTGTTCGATGCCGATGCTGTCAAAGCTGTTGTCACCCATGCTCAGCCGGAAGTGGTG
Organism: Nostocales cyanobacterium Centralia_MAG_434; assembly: GCA_021324415.1. GTDB lineage: Bacteria > Cyanobacteriota > Cyanobacteriia > Cyanobacteriales > Nostocaceae > JAJPJF01. The sequence goes on along the minus strand of JAJPJF010000047.1, from coordinate 36,337 downwards.
ATTGAACAACTCACCTCCCTGCCCAAAACCTACAGTAGTGAATCAATGAGCGCAACAGCACCACTGAACAGCCGTATCCGAAAAGAAGGAGGTGCTAATGTGTTGGCAGCAGCACAAGCCGTTGGTGTGCGTCGTTACCTGAGGCAGTCGATCGCATTCTGGGCGACTCCCGGTATTGGCTTGGCAGACGAAGAAACTCCTTTAGCTTCTGATGCTTCACCTGCAGTTACAGCAGATATTCTCGTTGTGACTGAGATCGAGCGTCGTTTACTCGAAACCCCTAATCTCGAAGGAATTGCCTTGCGCTATGGCTTCTTCTACGGACCTGGTACCTGGTTTGCCCCCGATGGAGATGTTGCCCAACAGGTGCGACAGCAACAGTTCCCGATTGTTGGGAATGGCGAAGGCGTATGGTCGTGGTTACACATTGAGGATGCGGCGATCGCTACGGTTGCAGCAGCAGAACGGGGCAATCGTGGTATTTACCTGATTACGGACGATCAACCTTCACAGGTACGCGTGTGGCTCTCTGCTTATGCCAGATGGCTAAATGCACCACCTCCTCCTCAGGTATCAGTTGAGGATGCTTTGCAAATGAGTGGTGCGGATGCCGTCTACTATGGTACAAAGATGCGCGGCGTGTCAAACGCTAAGGCCAAGCGTGAACTAGATTTTCAACCTCGACCTTTGGAATGGTTGAGTGACAATGCTGTTGCCCGTGTGGGTTAACGAATTCGCGAAAGTCCCCATCCCTCTATAGGGTGGGGATGGAGTTAAGGACAATGAACAGGCTAACGTTGCTGCCAAGTTAGTGCAGCGAATGACTAGTCCAGAGTTGAGCGATCGCGAGTTAGAAGTCCTTCAGTTGGTGGCACAGGGCATGAGCAATTTAGAGATCAGTGCTGCCTTAGGTATTACTGAAAGCACCGTCAAATCAAACATGAACCAAGCAACCATTATTGCTTTAAAGCGAGGTATTGCAAGCTTGTAACAGAGGGAACAGTATTGGGATATGAAAAAATAGGTAACTATTTCTACACCCACGGCTCAATGCAGATATCGAAGTGGAGTAGAAGCTGCAGCAATCTACGGAAGTATAGCGCTATATTAATTGTTGACAGTTGACCATGAGCGAAGCCGAAGGGCTACTGTTTGTGATCAATAGAGGCTCAACACCAAGTTTTACTCTGACTTGAAGTTAGCTAAGCAAGCTCCAGGTTACAAAGAAGTACTTAAATCCCTCAATTGCTCTTCAACCGAATTTAGATACCCTTTGTCAGTTAAAATACTTTGAGGGATTAAATTTGCATTGACAGCAATCTGAACAATTTTTTCAGCAGTAATTTTTCCAGATTGGTGAGCAGAAAGGAGATTAGCGTAACCAGGAATACCTTGGCTGCGGAAGTTTCCTTGATAAGCTAGAGAAACGATTTCAAAAGGCGTTAAATGACTAGTAAAGGCTTTACTTGTCACAACTGAATTGTATGTTGTTAGTTTTTCCACCTGCGTTTGAGCTTTGACAGCAGGCATGATGGTAATAGACATAAGCACAACTGATAAACCAGTAAGAATGAAGCGTTTCATTGTTTAATCTCCTAGTGAAATTAAGTAGGACTTACGCAGTTGAACTTGTTAGTTAGCTTACAAATAGTAGCTATAGTGGTTCATGAGCAGATGAGGTACATTTTCAAAGCTGAAAGGTTTTATACCTTTAGCACAGTTCGGCAGAAATACCCTGCAGGAAGCTGCTTCGTGTCTACAAAATGACACAAAGGTTCAGACTTCAATTCTTTTGAATGCATAAATGAGTACTTCTGCCTTGCGGTACTAGCCATACCTCACTAGCAGAGGAAGCGCTATAAGTTGCCAACTAAAAATTAGAGAAAGACTTGAGATAGCTCAACTTAGTAACTTCTACCTTATAAGACGAAAGTATTTGGATTTTGGATGGAAATTATTTGGGAATGATCTAAGAAGCAAGAACAATAACCTTTGCCGAACAGCTTGTGACATCACCCAGAATCGTGCTTGCTACCAATAATGAGCAGAAAAGCACCACTTCTATTCCACTTGTTTGGGCAGATTTTGGTCAGATTTTAAAATTTCAGCCCGCGTGAGTTTTCTCTACGCGGGCTGAAAGCTTTACTGTGTTTGAATGCCAGGAACCAGACTTGAACTGGTGACACGAGGATTTTCAGTCCTCTGCTCTACCAACTGAGCTATCCCGGCGGGGGATAATTTGTTTTCAACGATTATTGAGTTTAGCAAACATAAAATACTTTGGCAAGTGATTATCGAAAAAATTTTTTGGAGGAGCGTACCGTTCAATAGAGCAGCAAAAATTTAGCTTGCAGGTGCAGAAAATCCACTGACACGTTGCAGTGCACCAGAATTTTTGAGTTCTAGCAGGGTTGCATTATCAGTACAAAACAAAGCTGTTTCGAGTTCAGCAATCAGAACTTCAGCCAACGCCTCGACAGCTGCTTCCGATTCTACAGCCACTTCCAAAAAAGGTCTAGCTAAACCAGCTAAATCCGCACCTAAGGCAATTGCCTTAGCTACATCCAATCCATTGCGTAGTCCGCCGGAAGCAATCAAGGGAATTGTGGGTGCGATCGCTCTAATAGAGGACAAGCACTCAGCAGTTGGCAATCCCCAATCAGCAAAAACTTGTCCCAAACGACGTTGTTTGTGATCACGAGCTCGTTCGCTTTCTACTTTTGCCCATGAGGTTCCACCAGCGCCTGCTACGTCGATCGCTGACACTCCTGCATCAATTAGCTTTTGTGCCATTGCCGCAGAAATTCCATTTCCCACTTCTTTAACAACGACAGGAACAGGTAATTGCTGACAAAGCTTAGCAATCTTACTCAACAATCCTCGGAAATTTGTGTCTCCTTTTGATTGCACACACTCTTGCAGAGGGTTAAGGTGCAGGATAAGAGCATCTGCTTCCAGCCAGTTAACAAGACGTAAGCACTCGTCGATACCATATCCACAATTTAACTGCACAGCCCCTAAGTTTGCAAACAGGAGAATATCGGGAGCAAGGTGACGTACAGAGAAGGTAGAAGCTAAGTGAGGCTGTTCGATCACAATTCGTTGTGAACCAACGCCCATTGCCAATCGGTAACGTTGAGCAACAGTGGCCAAACGAGTATTCACTAGCCGTGCCAATTCGGTTCCTCCTGTCATTGAGGAAATCAGAAGTGGCGCACCAAGATTTTTACCTAGAAAAGTGGTCTGAATATTGATGTCACTATGGTCTAAGTCGGGAAGACAACAGTGAGTAAAGCGATAGTGCTCAAACCCACTCGTAACCTGGTCAAATTGTACATCCTCCTTTAAGCAGACACTAAGGTGATCAGCTTTACGACTTTCAATTTCTGTTGCAGCATTTACTGGCGGTACGGTAGTCATGATGATCTTTTTCGGCGACTGGTCAAAAGCAAGTTTGGCAAGGATAGTCCTGAAACTGAGCCATATCAAACTCAGCTATACAATACACTGCTAATGTCTCAAAAAGCTGACTCACTCTAGTTATGTTTCATTGACAACTATTTCAGACATTAGCTATACTTTCGCACAGAAGATTTTTTGAGACATATTATCATTCTCAAAGAGAAGAGGGTAGTGGTACAACTCCGACGATACGAACCAGAGCCAATGGATACCAATCCTGCGTCACGACCTTCTGGTGAGCCAATTGCAGCTCATAACAACCGAGGCAAGCAAAAAGTCATTCAAATTGAACATGCTAGCGTGCGACGTAATAGGCGTCTGCTCTGGAGTGATTTGAATCTAACCCTACAGCAAGGTGAGTTTATAGCCATCCTGGGACCCAATGGTGCTGGTAAATCAACATTGCTCAAAACTCTGTTAGGCTTATTACCTTTATATGAAGGTCGGATAACTATCTTGGGATCGCCTGTCCGGCGCGGTCACCCTGCCATCAGCTATCTTCCCCAGCGGCGGAACTTTGGTGCACACGTGCGTGTACGAGGACGGGATATTGTTCGCTTAGGTCTAGACGGTGCTCAGTGGGGAATCCCCCTGCCACTCGTAAGAAGACTTTGGAAAGGTGATGTGCGAGAACGTGAATTGCAACGCACAGTACAAAAGGCGATTGATCTCGTGGGTGCTACGGCTTATGCAAATCGACCTATTGGTGAGATCTCAGGTGGTGAACAGCAACGGCTGCTTATTGCTCAGGCACTGGTCACCAAACCACGTATCTTACTTCTCGACGAACCACTTGATAGCCTAGACTTATATAATCAGCAGTCCATTTCAGCATTAATTCGTTACATTAGCCAAGAGCATCAGGTGACAGTCCTACTCGTTGCCCATGATGTTAATCCAATCCTACCTTACCTGGATCGAGTCCTCTATATAGGAGGAGGGCAAAGTGTGGTTGGAACGCCACAAGAGGTGATCACCTCAGAAACACTTTCGCGGCTTTATAATGCCCCAATTGATGTGTTACGCACACGGGATGGGAGGATTGTTGTCGTTGGTCAGCCAGAGTCGGTTACCTATCATGCCCATTTTCACAACCATTCTCATTAGTACGTCAGCATTCGATGTGCAGCCTTCTTGGGATCTGAAAGCCGACTTTCAACAGCTTTTTGCCTATCACTTCATGCAAACTGCTTTCTTGGCAGGAACGCTGATTGCTCTCATTGCAGGGTTTGTTGGCTACTTCATGGTACTACGTGGTCAAAGCTTTGCTGGACACACGCTGGCAAATGTTGGCTTTGCTGGTGCAGCCGGCGCTGTTCTCTTAGGCTGGTCGCCAGTCTTAGGATTGCTTACCTGCTGTATTGCAGCGGCTATTGGTATTGGTGTGCTGAGTGGACAACATGAACAGACACAATGGGAACAAGGAGTGGCTATAGGTACTATTCATACCTTCGTACTCTCACTGGGTCTGCTGTTCGTCCATCTTTCTTCATCGTCTAACGCGGCTGGCATTTACTCAATTCTCTTTGGTGCAGTACTTGGCATTAGCGATCGCGATGTGATGGTCATCGCACTCACAACAGTGGTGACATTGCTTGGGTTGATAGCGATCGCTCGTCCCCTACTCTTCGCTTCCATAGATCCGGAAGTCGCGCTTGCTCGTGGTGTACCAGTACGCCTTCTCGACAATACTTTCCTTGTCTTACTCGCATTTGCGGTGGCTCAGTCAGTACAAGTGGTAGGTGTACTACTCATCTTTGCATTACTAGTTACGCCCGCTGCCATTGCTCAACAGATCACTGCACATCCAACCTTTGCCGTAGGACTTTCCGTATTCTTAGCGTTGGTGTTTACTTGGCTCGGATTAGCTATTGCCTACTTCACACCCTATCCCGTTGGCTTCTTCATCACTAGCTTGGCGTTTGGGACTTATGTTTTGGTACGTCTGTTCAAACTTGTGCCTTGGATGAAACGATGACAAACTTGATAACTTTGCTAGTGCACACTCCACTTCTGCTACTCAACCTAGTTCAAGATCTGCATGATATGCTGAGCTTAGATTTCATGCGCTACGCATTTCTAGCCGGAACCCCAATAGCTATTGTCTGTGGTCTCGTAGGATATTTCGTTGTCTTACGTGATTTAACCTTTGCAACTGAAGCACTCGCCCACGTGACCTTTACAGGCGCACTGCTTGCAGTCGTTGTCGGAAGTGATGCACTATTGGGACTGTTTGGTGTGACCGTGATAGTTGCGTTAGGCATAAGTGTATTAGGAACACGGGCGCAAGTTAAAGATGTGGAGGTAGGCACCGTACTGGCTTGGATACTCGGGCTAGGGGCACTGTGTTTGAGCATTTACACTTCACAGTCTAGCGGAGGCAACAGCACTATTGGCGTCAACTATCTTTTTGGGTCGCTATTTGGTTTACAGGCGCAACAGGCAAAGTTAGTTGCAGTGATTGGCATTGGCATCATCGTTGTGCTCTTGGTGATTACACGCCCCTTGTTGTTCGCATCCCTTGATCCTGAAGTGGCAAGAACCCGTGGCGTACCAGTGCAAGGAATCAGTGCTGTCTTTATGCTGCTGGTAGCACTCACTATTGCCCAGGCAGTTCCGGCTGTAGGAGCCTTGTTAAACTCTGCACTGATAGTGACACCTGCAGCGATCGCACACCGTTTAGTTGCACGTCCATTTGTTGCGCTTTTTCTTTCAGCTGGGCTATCGCTCGCTTTTGTATGGATAGGGTTAATTATTGGCTTTTACGCTCCCTACCCAGTTAGTTTTCTCATAAGTACACTAGCCTTTGTGACTTATGTTGCAGTGGTCACTTGGCAATGGCTTTCTACTGCATCTCTATCTCGCTTAGTAAACAAGACTTAAAAAAGTATCAAATATAACTTTTATTATAGTCATTAAATCGTAATTTTTATTATTAAATCAGATCTCGAATTCTTGAAAAAGACTCTACAAAGGTTGTCGGAGAAGCTGCAGACTCAGATATTGCCAGAATTTTTTATCAAAAACTGACTCAACCCCTAGTAAATTAATTGAGAATAGTTTTTAATAAAGATTGTTTGTTAAAAAGCATAGTGTGGTAAGGAAAAAATGAGAAATTTGATAAAAGTTCTGCTAGTCAGTCCAGTGATTTTCGGTACATTAATGGCTTTTTGTGCGATTGCATCTGCCGGAGAACAGTCAACTTCTTTGCAAGCAAGTGAACCTCCTCTGCTAGCAAATCCAGAAGTTAAATCTGAGAATAATACTCAAGAAAATACAATGGCGCAAGTCAACTCAGTCTCTGCGCTGTCAGATGTACAACCCACAGATTGGGCATTCCAAGCACTGCAATCTTTGGTAGAACGCTATGGCTGTATTGCAGGCTATCCGAATGGTACATATCGGGGAAATCGGGCGATGACACGGTACGAGTTTGCAGCAGGGTTAAATGCATGTCTTAACCGTGTCAACGAACTGATTGCTACTGCAACAGGTGATTTGGTCAGCAAACAAGATTTAGCAACAATACAAAAGCTGCAACAAGAGTATTCAGCAGAACTAGCAGCACTACGTGGTCGGGTAGATGCGGTAGAAGCGACGACAGCACAACTGGAAGCTCATCAATTTTCAACAACAGCAAAACTCAATGGTGTGGCAATCTTTGCACCAGTCACTGTTTTTACAGGTGATAATGCTAGAGGTGAGAAAATTAGTAGAACACCCATCTTTGCAGACAGAATACGTTTGAACTTTGATGCTAGCTTTACAGGAGAAGACCAACTCAGAACAAGGCTACAAGCCACAAATTTGAATAATTTGTCTGGTACTTCAACCTTCACTCCAGAGGGCGATTTGCGATTTGGCGGACCAACCTACGGTACAGGCAATACAAACCAAGTGGTTCTAGATGCACTGTTATATACTTTTCCCTTGGGTGAAAAAACCAAAATTGTGCTAGAGGGAAATGCAGGTGCAGCAGATGACTTTACCAACACCGTCAACCCATTTCTGGATGGTGATGGAGATAGTGGTGCGCTGTCTAACTTTGGGACACGCAACCCAATTTACTACCCAGTCGCCGGTTCTGGATTAGCTATCAGACACGAGTTCAATAAAAATTTAGAACTGACTTTGGGCTATTTGGCAAGTGCTCCGAATAATCCCACACCAGGAAATGGTTTGTTTAATGGACCTTATGGGGCGATTGGACAGTTGACAATCAAACCAAACGAGCGTCTCACTTTTGGCTTAACTTATGTGAATGCCTATAACTCTGACCTGACAGCTGGTAGCAACCGTGCTAATTTACATTCTGCCTTGCTCAGTGATACTGCAGCTTTGCCTTCAGGAATTGCAGGTGGTCCTAGTCAAGGTAATACAGGTGTCACCCAGCCTAGTGGGAATGCAACTTTACCAGGAGGGTTAGAAGCTCTCAGGGGTCAAAGTCTCCCAGTTTCAAGCAATTCCTACGGTTTTGAGGCATCTTTTCAAATTAGCCCCAAATTTGTACTCGGTGGTTGGGTTGGCTACACCAACGCGCGCATCCTTTCGACACTTGGTGGCGCAATCCCCCGTGGTGATCTTGATATCTGGAACTATGCTGTGACCCTTGCTTTCCCAGACTTAGGGAAAAAAGGTAGCGTTGGTGGCATCATTGTAGGGATGGAGCCGCGTGTGACTGGTGTGAGCAGTAGTCTCAGGAATGTGATTGGCAAAGACCAAGATGTTTCTCTGCATATAGAAGGGTTATATCAATATCAACTGACTGACAATATCACCATCACACCCGGAGTGATTTGGCTGACAGCACCAGATCATAACAGTAACAACAGTGGCACCGTTATTGGTACGGTAAGAAGCACCTTTACCTTCTAACCCAAAAGAAACGAGCACACCCTCACTCACGAAAAAATGACCAGCCTACTACAGCTGGTCTATAAAAGTTTTTCTTCGCGTTGTCTTCTCAAGAAGGTAAAACCCAATGTTGCGCGTTCCCAAAACGCAACGGGCAATTTTTCTTTACAATAATTGTAACAGTCATCACAAACTGTTTGTAAGAATTTATAAAAAAAAGATAATCAGTCGCTTGATCAGCCTCTATCTTTAAGGGGAATTTAAGGTGAGGTAGAGCATAGGGCATAGGATAAGGTGTTCCCCTTCCCTTGTCCCCCTTGTCCCCCTTGTCCTCCTTGTCCTCTTTATCCCTACTCCCTAACCTCCTGCGGCTGTCCCCAAATGATACGTTCCTGTTTGTAGATAGCGATTCCTGGTTTAGCACCTTTGGGTTTGTAGACGTATTTTGGCTGAGTGTAAACGACTGGTACTTGATCGCTCTGACGACCACGGCTGTAGTATGCTGCAAGGTTAGCGGTATATTGTAAATCAGCGGCTTCTGGCACTGTACCCGGTTCTAACCTAAGTAGTACATGGCTACCAGGAATCTCTTGAGCATGAAACCACAAATCATAATCTCCAGCAACACGAAATGTCAGCTGGTCATTCTGGCGATTGTTGCGACCAATTAAGACTTCAAATCCACTGGGGGTACGGTAACGAGAAAAATTTGTGCCATTGGCGGCTGTTGATGAACTCTTGTATTCTGGATCTTCTAAATACTTTTGTCCAATAAGCTCGTCGCGAATTTCTTCGAGAGCTTGTAAGTCTTCTGCTGATTGATAGTTGTCTATTTGAGCGATCGCTTCTTCTACTTGCTCTAGATACTCAATTTCTGCAGCAACTTCCCTGAGGAGTGGTTCTACAGCAACACGAGCACGTTTGAGTTTCTGGTGCTGTTTGTACAGACTTTGAGCATTTTGTACAGCATTTTTATCCGGCTGGAGAGCGATCGCCACAGGTTCACCGGTATCAAAGTCTGGGAGGTTAATTTCTTTCATACCTGGTTGCCATGCTTGCAGATGTGCCATCAACAAATCAGCTTTTTGCCGATACTCATCTGCTTGAGTAGACTCTTGCAAGCGGTTCTCGAAAGTCGTGGCGCGACTACGCAATTTTTCCAAAATATTATTGAGTTTCTGACTCAACTGGTGACGTAGTTGAGAAAATACTTGTTGATTAAGTTGATCAGTATAGTAGCTGTTCAGTAATTCTTGGGTACTATTAGCAGGCTTGAGACCACCCCAGCCAAGTACAGTGTATCCAATGCTTGTCCAGGCGGGTTGAAACTTTTTCTCTTCCAACATATGCAGCCATTCTTGCCAACGTTGAAATAACTGTTCCCAGTCGGAAGAATTGAGACTGTCGGTTGTGCTGTCTAAATCTAGATTTGCTGCCAACAGCATTGACTGTACAAGTGCAGGAGAAGCGCCACGATAACTTTTCAGCACTTGACGTTGGATAGTTCCTGGTACTAGGCTGATCCTCTCTTGCCAGCGTTGCTGTGATTCACTCAAGCTGGGGATTGCATTAGTGAGACTGGGTGGAGTTTCATAAGGTTGTCCAGTCAGTACAGGACGGACACTAGATTTTTGTTGGTTGACTTGGTGGGCAACAGTGATGATTGTATTGGTCGCATCTGTAAGAATAACATTGCTGTATTTGCCTATAATTTCAACATACAGATGATACAGCGCTGCTTCTCCAGGACGACGAGCGAATTGTAAATCCACCGCTCTTTCCCAAGGAGCAATGATCTCAATTGCTACCAAAGCTAAACCATTTAATTGATGAAGTAGTTGCTGACTAAATGTAAAAGTATCTGGCGCTCTTGGTGGTGGATCGCCTATACAAATGTGAGCGGCTTGGGGATGCCAAGAAATTTCCAGCCAACTCCGCTGCTTTAGAGTTCGTAGTGCTATGGCAATAGTGTGGCGATCGCGCTGATACACCTGTTCTAGACGAGATGGTAGTAGGAGATCGCGGATTTCGCTACAAGCAGCTGTAAGGGTAGTAAAGTCAACTGTTTGCACAGCGATGAGTCGTTGCCGTTCAAGCGTCGATCCCAGTATACTGCTATATTATGCTCGACAAGCACCGCTTCATGCAAAAAGCTGTTACTTCTGGCTTTGGGTTGCTACTAACTTTCGCCGACCATAGCTTGCACCTGCAATTCCAGAGAATACAATGGCACCAAGCATCCCAGGTTCAGGAACTTGTTGTGAGCGAGGAGAGTTACCTACTTTAATTTGATAAGCCAAATTAGAACGTGTGGGTTGTGTTCCCGTCCAACTCAGCGAGACTTTACCTGTGATTTCAAAGGGTGCTGATATATCACTAATGTGAAGATAGTTTGTGGCTGGATTATTGCTTGCTCCTGAAGATGACAGATCACCAATAGTAAATTTACTGTTTGGGTTTTGGAGATCAGAGAAAACAAGGTCACTCAGCTTCGCTGTGCTGTTGTCAACCGCAAAGGTACGAAAGAAAATGTCAGATACAGGACCACTAAAGGCTGTAGTGCTTAGTGTTTGATTCCCAACAGTGTAATTCACAGTGCTACCTGTGTAATCGAGGGTGAAATCTTCTTCTTTGCCATTTCCCCAAACAAATTCTCCGGATGTCACAGGTTGTCCAGGCAAAAGAGGATCTCTACTGTCTCTGTTAATACCTAATTCTCTCTCTGCATCACTTAAGCTATTATTACCAATACGACCTTCCGCAACAAACAATTCTTTCAAATCGCCTTGATCCTGTAGTTTGTTGAAATCTGTATCAGTCAAACCTGTTTGGTTGACGAGCGTAACGGCTTTAGCAGGGTTAGGTGCTAGAAATAAACCTAGTGTGGCTAATACTAACCAAATGAGTGACTTACGGTAATGTACGGAATTTTTCATAGGAATCAGTCTAATTACTTATAAAAGTAAACCACAAAGATTTTACAATTCAGATGCACCTAGAGGATTTAAGAGGATATGAACTACGTTTTTCAGTGTAAAGTTCTGTTCTTTGGCCTGTCTATATAAATTCGTTGATTTTACTAAAAATTTACTACAAAGCTTGTTTTCTTTATTATCGGTAAATACTTAGGAAGAAGAGAAAAAGGGAACGGGGAGATGTCAAAGTGCGGATTGAATAATTATTCCTTGTTTGGGATAAAGACGGTTGTGAAAATTCGTAGTAAGCACTTTGGTTCTCAATTTTCAGCACTGAAGTGCTTACGACAAACCTCTCAAAACTAAAAAGCAAAACCCCCATAATCATTATGGGGGTCAAGAGATATCTTCCGGCATAGGGGAACTGGTAATAAAAAGAGATACAAATAAAAGATAAAAAATACAGATAATTGCTTTTTACTTTCGGCTATTACCAATCACCCATGACTAGTTGCTTGAAAAAGTCAAGAACTCAGCTGCAATATTGGTTGCTGGACTATTGGTTGTAAAAGTTGAGTGTAAAGGTTACTCAACTGACATGCTACACCATCCCAACTAAACTGGGTTTCAATCCGTTTTCTGCCAGCCTTACCCAATTGAGCGCGCCACTCAGGGTTGCTGAGAATGGAGTCAATAGCAGCGGTAAAAGCAGCCACGTCTTGTGGTGGTGCCAATAAACCAGTTTCTTCGGGTACAACTGTAAATTGGAGTCCACCAACATCACTTGCAATCACTGGTGTACCACTTGCCATTGCTTCAATCGCCACTAGTCCAAATGGTTCATAGTGACTGGGAACAACACAAACGTCAGCAGCGGCATAATAGTATGGCAGTTCTTCTTGAGTGATACGACCAGGGAAGGTAGTGAAATGGCTCATCCCCAAATCTGCGACAATGGTTTCAATCCGCTCACGTTCTATTCCATCACTGTGACCTGGACGACTACCACCACCAATAATGAGTTGTAACTTCCCAGATTCTCTAAATTTCGACTCTCCCACAGCACGGACTAAGGTTTCTATCCCTTTGCGAGGGTCAAAGCGTCCTACATACAATACCAGTTTGGTTTCTAAATCTATTCCTAGATGAGTCCTTGCCTCTTGCCGATTGACTTTACCAAACTGCTTAATATCCGTACCACAGGGAATAATGTCAATGTTACCTTTGCTAGAAACTAGCGATCGCATATGTTCTTTTTCTTGTGGACTGGTTGCGATGATTCGTTCCGCTGTCTCTAGCACTTGTTTTTCTACAGCTAATCTTGTACTAGCAATCAAGGGAATCGTCTTGACTGTGTTGTACTTAACTGCTCCCAGAGAATGATACGTATGAACCTGCTTACTTCCTTGAATCTCTTTGAGTTGCATTCCTACCCAACTCGATAGCCAGTAGTTTGTGTGAACCAAAGGATATATGATGCGATTTTCCTTTTGGAATTCGAGAAAATGATCAACAAACTCTGGCAAATGGGCAAACAGCTCGTCTCGTGGTACAAACTCAACAGCACCAGCTTCTAGACGAATGGTTCGACAATTATCACTGTGCTGAACAATTGTGTTTTGCTCTGGACTCACTTTACGGGTAAACATATCAACTTGCCACCCTTGCTGTGCCAGCGCTTCACCCACATGCCGCACGTAAACATTTTGTCCTCCAGCTTCTTCTTTGCCAATTTCAATCGCCGGATCTCCATGGACTGAAATCAAGGCGATTCTTTGTTCTGTTCTAGAGTTCATAGTTAGTTGAGGTCTAGTTTTCATGAGCTTTCAGGTTGTTTTGAGTTTGCTGTCAGCCTTTCTACCTTAATCACTCAGGAACTTTAAGTAATATTTATTTTATTTGTATTTTTCGAAAAAAAATTACATCTATACTAAGAGAGGTTTCTTTTTAATAAGTGTTTCTATTGTTTTTTTCTATAGATGACTCGCTATATTTATAGCTAATAAAGTTGATAAATTAAGTTTATTTTTTAGTTGTATTCACGAGCAAAGGTTTTGCTCTCAGCTACAACGTCAATGAGTAAGCAATGTCTAACTGAAAACAGTGCTTGACTCAGTATTAAGCATTGAAGAAGGATCTTAAACCCGTGGGTGGAGTAAGGTACAAAGGCTTAGTCTTAAAGATAATTCCTACCATCTTCTCTTTGCCATACCCCAAGGGCTGATAAATTTTCAGCTACCTAAAGCTGACACATCATCCTACAGTCAGAGTAAACGTAATCTTTTACACTGTATTTTTTTATTGCTTATGTAAAAAAATACATAAAAATACATTATTTACAACAGGTTAACAGTAGTTAAGATTACCAAATATTAATATAATTATTAATTTTTATAACTAAGCTACTTAGTGTGCATTGAGCTAGCAACTTCAGCTGGGCAACTGGAACAAGGAAAAAATGAGCTTTATTAGATTGTGGCGGCATTAACAAGCTGATGAAGTTGTAAAATCACCTTGCTCCCTAATATCAGAAAAAATCTGGCAGTCAAAAGTGCCTATGCAATTAGAATTTATTCCTGTTGAAGACTTTTACTTCGCCCTCACCCTGGCAATTCGGACTCTAGAAGATTTGGAGCAGCCAGGTTTAGTGGAACAAGTCAGAGCAAGACTCTTAGCCGAATATGGTCAACCCTCCACAGTTGCACCAGGCAAACAGAATACTTTTAACTATGTATTCCGTGTGCAAGGTATTGATAACAGTCCAGCACCTGGGCTGATAGTCTCAATTTCAGACTGGCAGGATAAGCTACGGCTCAGTAGCGATTACGGCTGGATGCTTAACCAAGAGCGTAAGCCAACTCGCACGAGTCTTTATGATCAGCGCGCACAGTTTACTCAACAATTGAAAGCGCACTTGCAACAAACTCTACAATTACCAGTTTAGGTAAATTACTTATTAAAAATTAAAAATCAAAGTTCTATTTGATTTTTAATTTTTAATCTTAACCATTTGCCAATTAGTTTGTTGTTTGTGCGGCTAGCATCTGCTTGAGCTTTTCCAACTCATTAGCCCAGCGTGGGTCTGGACGAATCGCGTCTGTGTCAGCAGCGTTGTTGTTACCACTTTCACGAGATGGACTACCACCACCACGACGAGACTTCTTGGAACTTTTTTCGCGACGATTGCTTTCCTTTGTTGGACTAGCGCTTCCTTGGCTTGGGGCATTATGACTTACGGGTTTAGGAGATTGCTCCTCATTTTCATCACCCTTAGTACGAGGTAATGCCTTTTCTATCTTAATGGGAGACTCTTTGAACAACTGACCATTGTATTTTTCAATAATTTGATCTGCTTGTTCATCGTTGTTAACCGTGATAAAACCGAAGCCACGGCATTTGCCTGTTTTCCTGTCTTTAATCAGTTTTGTGGTCACAGCATCGCCTTCTGCAGCAAAAACTGCTTGCAGTTCTTGACGATCTATCTCTTCTTTCGGCAAATTACCTATGTATAGGCGGACGGACATGAACTATACCTCCAAAGTTTAACGGACAAAACCAGGCAAAAAATGGTAGATTGGCTTTGGCTTTCGATATACACTACTTACCAATATTGCCAATTTTTCTACTTTAAACAGTCAATTTTTACAATACAATTTTTCACCAGGATAAAGCTTGTTTAATACGAAAGCGCACACAACGCCAATAACACCTTTTATTTTAAGAATTTTGAATTTTGTTGGTAGCGTGCTTACCGCGCGAAAGTCTTCAATACTCTTTTCTCAAAGAATTCAAGACCATTACCTACATTATCACGGTATCTTCTACGTAGCTAGTTCAAAGCAGACATTTCTAGCAATTACGTAAACATATTGTAGCATAAAATACATCTTATCTCAGAGTTTGACGTTTTGGAAACAAAAACCAGCCACTGGCTGGTGCTTGATTGCTGTGTTGAATAGAGATCTATTTTGTGCAAACAGTCTCATTCATAACCCCGCTTGAATGCCAGGTTATACTGATTGCAATTGTTCATAATTACTAACGTAACAGATTACGTTGAGTTTTGCAACTTTAAATTACATTTTGTTCAAATGCATCAAATCAATCATCAATACTCATATCCTAGACTTTAAACTTTTAACTCCAAGTTGCGAACTCATGATCATTGACTACCCTTTAAGCAGAATGTAAGCTCCCCATGCCTCGGCTGCAACAGCTAAGACAGTAGACCAAATAGGATGAGGGCTATACATAGTTTGACCATTTAGAGTTTGTAAACTTTGAATATCAACCCAAGGTGTGGCACCACGTCGTAACCAACCTGTAATGACAACTTGCCGACCAATCAAGTCTTGGGGAAAGAATTGCTGACCTAACCAAGAGATATGATGTAATTTTACCAAACAGGTGCTGGATTGAAATATTAAGTCTTGTCCTAAACTGTTACTAGTGCCACGACGACCTAATAGCCTGCCTTCTAGACGAACACTGACGCTATCAACAGGAAGGGTGGCAGGGTTAGTCAATAGACTTGGCAAATGGTCATCAATTTGAACGTTACTTAATTTAATTTCTGGGAAAAAAGGATTAATCCGTACCAATATACCAATACTCAGACCAATCAATAAGCAACCTAAGACAAAATACCAATCATCATATACCCATTTTAAATTTAACAATTTAAATATAAATGCTACTTGCCAACCTAGCCAGATGAGAATTGCAAACACAACACCTAGGATAATTCCTAAAAATGGAGCAATCTGGAGAAAAAAGGAGTGCAGTTTGACTGAGCAAGGTTGGTTATCTAAATACAATTCTTTGTCTAAATGCCAGTAATTTGCTATATCCGAAAGACGTTGTAAGCGATCGCCCATCAATGGATGAGTATTGTTGATGACGAACCACCAACGGTAAGGATTCAGACAGTCCCACATTAAGAATGATTCAAAAGTCGTATGAGGAGCAATACTGCCCAAACAAATACTTTGTTGGTAGTCTAAAGGTGATGTGAGATTTAGGCTTTCCAACTGCCAGCTAGTGTGTTCTTCTTTTTGGATATTTTCAGCAATGCCAATGGCCATTTTCAGTAAAGCACGAACTAGACCATTAGGATTGCCAGTCATGCCTGTGGCGAGGCGATCACTATAATAAAGCCGTAGCTGGGATAACCACAAAGCACTTGCTGTCAAAAGACGCCAAACTCCATAAGCAAGACTTGCCATGATGCTCATGACGAAGTGCCAGATACCTTGTGATGTTCTGTCTCCCAAAGCAGAAAATTTTTGGTACAGCCCATAAACTGGAATTGCTAACAGTTGTACCAAAGACATCACTATAAAATCCCAGTGAGCTATGTGTCCTAGCTCCAACGCGTAAATTGTGGCGATTTCATCATCGGCAAGTTGGTCTAACAGACCTTGACTTACAACAATCCGGGCAGTGTGAGGACTGTTACCATAAGTCAACGCAACAGGTGCTGACATTGGCAAAACTTTCAGTTTCGGTAGCTGCCAACCTTGCTGTTGACAAAAACGCTGTATTAACCTCATAGTCTCTCTACTATGGGTGTTCAGGGTCTCCATTGACAGCGATCGCTGACCATAAAAGTTTGTCAATATCCAATCCAACAACCAGGGAGACAAGCACATTAAAAGAACAAGCACCAGCAGCACAAATGAGTCAGGATTGATATCCAAATGTGGTGTTGGTCTCAAGAATGGAAGTTTGACTAAGATCGTGTTGATAAGTGCCTCTACCAACACAATCAGTTCCCGCACTATCCAAAATAAAGCAAAGAATGTTCCTGCGCTCAGCAGCCGCAAGAGTATTAACTTAGGCTTATGAAGCGGTTGCCATACCTTAGCACGTTTTGCGTGTCGCCAGTAAACTTCTGGAGGTGAAAGTGTGAGGGAGTTAGGAAGTGAGGGTTCTAGGGGTTTCCTCTGGGATTGGGATCTAGGTGGGAGATGATTCTCCTTGTCTTTTTCGTTTTCTCCCTTGATCTGCTTGTGTTCTCCCTGTTGGCGTTTTATTAACTGTTCTAGAGAGTGTTTCGCCCATTCTTGAACTTGCTGATTCTGGCTTTGTGCAAGACTCTCACTTAAGGCGATCGCTGCTGCAACCTCACCACTACGTGAATAAGCCACGACCAACCCTATTTGGGCTTGTAACCCGGCTAGGTCATTGCCTTGTGTAATTGCAACAGCTTTGAGGATAGATATTGCTGTTTGGTAATCTCCTTGTTTAAGGGCCGTTATACCAGCATCCAAGGATGGTTCGGGATCTGAAGGCATAGGAATTCCGGTTTTCCAGTCTTTGTTTAGAATACCCAGAAAGGCGTTAACTGTTGGTAATTAACAATCGACAGTTAACCTTCAACTAATTCTTTCCCGGAAGCAACTGGGGCGATTACACTTAATTGTAACTCTGGATGATCTTCCTGCAATTGTTGACAATTCCATTCATTGCGGAACAATAAGACTGGTCGTCCCATGCTATCTTTCACTGTTGTCGTGTTGAATAAACGCCCCACCTTGTTGATTGCTTCCCAACCACCCGCTACCCATCGGGCAACAGTATAGGGTAATAATTCTAGATGGGTTTCTACCCCATACTCGCTTTGCAATCGAAATTGGACCACTTCGAATTGTAGCTGTCCTACTGCTGCCAAAATTGGCTCGCGCTTAGCTTCATCTACTGAGTACATAATTTGCACTGCACCCTCTTCTCGCAACTCATTCACGCCCTTGAGGAATTGTTTGAATTTCGACGGATTGGGGTTTCTCAGAGTTGCAAATAACTCTGGTGTGAAGTAGGGGATACCTTCATATTCCAACTTCTGACCAGTGTAAATTGTATCGCCAATAGCAAAAACACCAGGATTATTTAAACCAATAACATCACCAGGATAAGCAACGTCTATCGATTCCCGTTCTTGAGCAAATAGTTTTTGTGGACGAGACAGCCGGACAGTTTTGCCAGTGCGAGCATGATTGACTGCCATATCCTTTTCAAACTTACCCGTACAGACACGGACAAAAGCCACGCGATCGCGATGCTTGGGGTCCATGTTCGCTTGTAGTTTGAACACAAATCCAGAAAATTCTGGGTAGGTTGGGGGAACTTCTCCAACGCTACTATTATGGGAACCGGGTTTGAGGGCATATTGTAAAAAGTACTGTAGAAATAACTCAACCCCAAAGTTAGTCATTGCACTGCCAAAGAAAACAGGCGTCATATAACCTTTATGTACCAACTCTAAATCGAGTTCTGGTCCAACCCCTTCTAAGAGTTCTAGATCGTTTTTCAGTTGGTAGTAAAGGTCTTGTTCTAAGAGTTGTTCAATTCTGGAATCACCTAAATCTACTACTGTATCTACTGCTTCACGACTCCCATGCGCACTTCTTTCAAACAAGTGGATTTGTTGTTTTTCCCGATCAAAAATCCCTTTGAAGCGATCGCCCATACCAATGGGCCAGTTAACAGCATAAGTTTGTAAGCCTAATTCTTGCTCAATTTCATCCAATAGCTCTAAAGCTTCCCTTCCAGGACGGTCCAGTTTATTGACAAAAGTGAAGATAGGAATTCCCCGCATCTTACAGACTTCAAATAACTTTCGGGTCTGAGGTTCTAAACCTTTTGCTACGTCAATAAGCATCACTGCATTGTCTGCTGCTGCTAGAGTCCGATAAGTATCTTCACTAAAATCTTGGTGCCCAGGAGTGTCAAGCAAATTTATCTGACACTCCTGATAGTCAAATTGCAGTACTGTAGATGTAATGGAAATACCCCTTTGTTGTTCCATTGCCATCCAGTCCGAAGTTGCTTTACGCTGTGCACGTCTTGCCTTAACTGCTCCTGCTTCGTGAATGGCTCCTCCATACAGCAGTAGCTTTTCTGTTAGCGTGGTTTTACCAGCGTCTGGGTGAGAAATAATTGCAAAGTTACGGCGACTTTCCACTGCTTGGCAAAGTTCTACTTCAAATTCTGTAGACATAATTGTAGTTATTTGCTGCTTATTTACTTTCTAATTAACTTAACTTAACTTTTTTCAACTTTAGCGAGTCTTTTAATCTTAAGACAACAATGCTTGTGATAGGGTCTAAATGTAATCAATAACCTAAATTTAGATAGGAGAAACTAATGTACGACACGGATAAGCGTAAGCTTTTGTCAGCACTGTGTCATGGCGCTATTTTTTTCAGTACTGCGTTTGTATCTGTAGGGATACCCATTGCTTTATTGTTGGTCTCCGAAGACCCTGTTGTGAAGGAGAATGCTAAAGAAGCGATTAACTTCCACTTTAATGTGTGGGTTTGGGGAGCCGTAATTGCAGTGCTGATTTTTATTAGCTTTGGGTTGTTGATTCCTCTGGCAGCTCTTGGGTATCTGTTGCACTGGGGACTAACAATCTGGGCAATTGTAAGTATTCTTAGCGATCCAGACAAACCCTTTCGTTATCCCTTCATTTTCCGACTGATTTAGTCGTGGTCATTGTTAAGAAAAATGTAGAGTTCAGCTTGCTTTTCACCTTATTTGCCCTCCAACAAAAAAGAACTCATGCGCTTATTCTGAGCCATGGGTTCTTTTAGTCGTCAAAAATTGTAAACTTTTAACAACTAGCTATTGACGCATTGCACAGGATTCCTTGCTAGTTTTTAATAAAGTTTTAAAAACTTTTATTTTAATATTTTTAGCTTGCAACATAGCTGTAAAATACAAAATTGCCCCACAGCTTCATAGACCGCAGGGCAGAGAATAGTTAAGCGCTGCTTTCAGTATGTCAAGCTTAAGCAAGTTTTTGCTCTAAGTTTATGACGCTTCGTGTTGTGTCCATTTACGTTCCTTGATAAAACTTTATGTTTCCAATTCATCGTCCCCGTCGTCTGCGTACTCATCCACAACTGCGTCGGATGGTACGTGAAACTGTATTAACGACAAGTGATCTCATCTATCCCCTTTTTGCTGTACCAGGAAAGGGAATTGCCAATGAAGTCAAATCCATGCCAGGTGTATACCAACTTTCGGTAGACAAAATTGTCGAAGAAGCAAAAGAAGTTTACGACTTAGGAATTCCTGCAATTATTTTATTTGGTATCCCTGCAGACAAAGATGTTGATGCTACTGGTGCTTGGCATGATTGTGGCATTGTCCAAAAAGCTGCGTCTGCTGTTAAACAAGCCGTACCAGATTTAGTGATCGTCGCTGACACTTGTCTGTGTGAGTACACTAGCCACGGTCACTGCGGTTATTTACAAACAGGTGATTTGACAGGAAGGGTTTTGAATGACCCAACTCTAGAATTGCTCAAGAAAACAGCAGTTTCTCAAGCAAAAGCCGGTGCGGATATCATCGCGCCTTCAGGAATGATGGATGGCTTTGTACAAGCTATTCGTACTGGTCTTGATGAAGCAGGATTTGAGGATACACCAATTTTGTCTTATGCGGCTAAGTATGCTTCGGCTTACTATGGTCCGTTTCGAGATGCGGCAGATTCAGCACCCCAGTTTGGCGATCGCAGAACTTATCAAATGGACCCCGGTAACGCCCGTGAAGCGCTCAAAGAAATTGAACTGGATATTGCTGAAGGCGCTGATATGCTCATGGTTAAGCCAGCTTTGGCTTATATGGACATTATCTGGCGTGTCAAAGAAGCTTGCAACTTACCTGTTGCTGCTTACAATGTCTCTGGGGAGTATTCCATGATTAAAGCTGCTGCTCTTAACGGTTGGATTGATGAGCAGCGTGTCGTTATGGAGACTTTAACTGGCTTCAAACGTGCTGGTGCTGACTTGATTTTGACCTATCACGCCAAAGATGCAGCACGATGGTTATCGTAGTAATCGTTTTGCCTCATAAGCCGTAACAAAATTGAATAGTGATGCTTTTTGTGTGAATCTCACGCCAAGATATTAGGTAGGTAATGGGTTTTTGCCCTCTGTTACTTATCTTAGTGACTAGGCGTGAGATTGCTATCAGGATCAATGACTAAATATCACAGTGACAAGATCGTGTTTTTGTAACTTTTCTTGACAATTTTATGTAGCTTTTAGATGTCCTAGATCACAGGAGACTGAGAGTAGGTGTGATAAAAAAGGGTATTCGTCCGTTTGCCAGATAGGGAGTCGATAGCTTATAAATAATATAGTTAATAATTTATTTCCGGTTGGCATTTTTACGTCAATTGATTTAATAAATAATTACATAGTTATAAAAGGGAGCATTGGAATATGGATATGCAAGTCCTGAGAGAACGTGCGGGACTTAGCCGCGCAGAGGTTGCCTTCAGGCTTGCAATTAGCGAAACTAGTGTCCGTAACTGGGAGGCAGGTCGTACTGAACCCACTATGACACCAAAAAAATACTTAGATGCTTTGCGACTGTTTAAATGTACACCAGAAGAACTGGCAGCAGCAAGTGAAAAATCAATTAATCAGAGGCATAAACGCAAACCAGGAAGACCCAGAAGATTTCCTGATAATAATCAGGTAACTCAGGTGACTCAGGTAACTTAGAAGTTCTTGCTTTTGGCAGCATGATCTTTAAGATTTATCTGAAAGCGTCTGGCGTCCATGGTTTAGCAACCTTGGGATCTGTCTATTGCTCAACTCGTGCGATCGCTCACCGTATTTTTAGCATAAGCGCGATAAGATGCAAGAAAATAAATTGCATTAAATGGTCTGATGGCAGAAACACTATTCTTCAACGCTTTGCGGGAAGCCATTGACGAAGAAATGGCGCGTGACTCCTCTGTATTCGTTCTTGGCGAAGATGTAGGCCACTATGGCGGTTCCTACAAAGTCACAAAAGACCTATACAAAAAATATGGTGAACTTCGGATTTTAGACACCCCAATTGCTGAAAACAGCTTTACTGGGTTGGCGGTGGGAGCAGCAATGACTGGTTTGCGACCCATAATCGAAGGCATGAATATGGGCTTTTTACTCCTTGCCTTCAACCAAATAGCCAACAATGCTGGTATGCTACGCTACACCTCTGGAGGCAACTTCAAAATTCCCATGGTCATTCGTGGTCCTGGGGGTGTAGGACGGCAGCTTGGCGCAGAACATTCTCAGCGGCTAGAAGCTTACTTCCAAGCTGTGCCTGGTTTAAAGATTGTCGCTTGCTCTACACCATACAATGCCAAAGGACTGCTGAAATCAGCCATCCGTGATAATAATCCAGTATTGTTCTTTGAACATGTTCTACTTTACAACTTAAAAGAAGACCTACCCCAAGAAGAATACTTATTGCCTCTAGATAAAGCAGAAGTTGTACGTCAAGGAAAAGATGTAACAATTCTTACTTACTCACGGATGCGACATCATGTCATCCAAGCCTTAAAAACTCTCGAAAAAGAAGGCTATGATCCAGAAGTGATTGATTTAATCTCACTCAAGCCTTTAGATTTTGATACCATTGGTACATCAGTACGTAAAACCCACAAAGTGATTATTGTGGAAGAGTGCATGAAAACCGGTGGCATAGCAGCAGAACTCATTGCCTCCATTAATGACCGCTTATTTGACGAATTAGACGCACCAGTACTGCGGCTTTCGTCCCAAGATATTCCTACACCTTACAACGGCACTCTCGAACGTCTAACAATCGTCCAGCCAGAGCAAATTGTAGAAGCTGTTGAAAAAATGGTTGCTCTGCGCGTTTAGGAATGGGCATGGGGGAGCCAGTGCGATGCGGAGGTGTCCTCCGTTGAAGCAACTGGCGTCATGGGGCATGGGGCATATGAGGATAAGATAATTAACTCCCACCCCCAACTCCTAACTCCCCTCCCTCTCCCCATTCCCCCCATGGTAAAATTCATAACTCTTAATTCTTCACTCCAACGACCTCAAAAAGCGTTACCATAGCATTTGTCGCCACGAGTGATGATATCGATATCTAAAACTTTGACGTTTTCTTTTTTTGAGTGCCCAAGGGTAATATTGGGTCGATATAATATTGCGATTTCAGAATAGTATCGCAGAAAGTCAGAGTTTTGAAAAAATATAGTTACTATGCAAAGACAGCGATCGCTATTAGTTTTAATCATTGTCCTCGTAATCGCCGCGATTGCAGCGATTGCCACAATTTCTGTACCCCTAGGATTAGATTTACGGGGGGGTTCTCAACTGACAATTCAGGTGAAAACAACACCAGAAATTAAGCAAATTACAGAACGAGAACTGGAAGCTGTTAAAAGAGTCATTGAAGGACGTATCAATGGTCTTGGTGTTTCTGAACCTATCATCCAAACCGTTGGTACAGACAAAATCCTAGTGCAATTGCCAGGAGTCAACGATCCACAGCAAGCAGAACGAGTGTTAGGTGGTACAGCACAGCTAGAGTTTCGCCAGCAAAAGCCAAAGACAGAGGCTCAATTGTTTGCTCTCCACGCAACTCAAATTCAACTGAAAGCTAAGCAGGAACAATTGAGAAAAGCGCAGGACACAGCAGCACTTGCGAAAACTCAAGAAGAAATACAAAAAAACAATCAAGCAATTAATGAACTATTTGAGAGCACAAATCCACCACTGACAGGAAAATACCTCAAAGACGCTTATGGCGAACCAGAGCAAGCCAACAACTGGAGTGTTGCCATTAGCTTCAATGAGAAGGGTGGTGAACTGTTTGCTCAAATAACCAAAAATCTTGCTGGTACTGGACGTAGCATCGGCATTTTTCTAGATAACGCACTCATCAGTTCTCCCACTGTAGGTCCGCAATTTGCCACAGCTGGTATTACTGGTGGACAAGCAGTCATTCAAGGTCGGTTCACACCACAAGAAGCCAATGACTTAGCTGTACAGTTACGTGGTGGTGCACTACCAGTACCAGTTGAGATTGGAGAAATTCGCACAGTTGGGGCAACTTTAGGTAAAGACAGTATCCAAAGCAGTATTTATGCTGGGATAGGTGGATTGGCTTTGGTCTTAGTTTTTATGGTGGTCTACTATCGACTACCTGGTGTGGTGGCTGATATTGCCTTGATCATCTACGCCTTATTAACCTATGCTACTTTTGCGCTGCTGGGTGTGACTTTAACTCTCCCTGGGATAGCTGGCTTTATCCTCAGTATTGGTATGGCAGTTGATGCTAACGTACTCATTTTTGAGCGCACTCGTGAGGAATTACGATCTGGGAAAACGTTATATCGTTCAGTGGAAGCTGGCTTTTATAGAGCTTGGTCTAGTATTCTAGATAGTCATGTAACAACCTTGATTTCCTGTTTAGCGCTTTTTTGGCTAGGAACAGGTTTAGTCAAAGGCTTTGCTCTCACGTTGGCGCTAGGTTTAGGTGTGAATTTGTTTACAGCCATCACTTGTAGTCGCACATTGCTATTGCTGACATTAGGATTTCCTGCTTTACGTAAGCCGGAACTGTTTTGTCCTAATTTGCCAATATCCAACAGTCCTAAGGCGGAGGTGGCAAAATGAAATTTAGTGTGATCAAACAGAGGGCAGTGTGGTGGTCACTTTCAGGTATACTTATAATCATCGGTATTGTATCGATGGCGATTTCTTGGCAAACACTAGGCTCACCGCTACGTCCTAGTTTGGATTTTGTTGGTGGGACAAGGTTGCAGTTAGAAAGAGATTGTACACAAGCGCAAAACTGTGCACAGCCAATACAACTTTCTGATGTTCGTCAAGTTGTCGATGCTCAGGGATTAAGCACTAGTAGCATCCAAATTGTAGGTCAAAACCAACAGGCAATCTCAATCCGCACAAAAGCATTAAATGGTGAGCAACGTGCTCAATTACAAACAGCTTTGAGCCAGAAATTAGGAGCATTTGATCCGAAAAAGACCCAAATTGATACTGTCGGTCCAACGTTGGGTCGGGAATTGTTTTCCAAAGGTTTATTGGCGCTTGTTGTCTCGTTTATTGGCATTGTTATTTATCTGAGTGTACGTTTTCAGTCAGACTATGCCATCATTGCTATTCTTGCCCTGTTTCATGATGTATTAATCACGACTGGTATTTTCTCGATTTTGGGACTCCTTCAGGGTGTTGAAGTTGATAGTTTGTTCGTTGTTGCTATTTTGACAATTACTGGTTTTTCGGTCACAGATACTGTGGTGATTTATGATCGGATTCGGGAAATTCTGAATCAACACCCCAACGACCCTATCACCCAAGTTGTAGATGATGCAGTCAATCAGACGTTGACAAGATCACTCAACACGACTTTTACCGTATTGTTGACATTGTTTGCCCTATTCATATTTGGTGGCGAAACACTGAGATACTTTGCCCTTGCCTTAATTATCGGCTTCACCATGGGGGCATATTCGAGTATTTTTGTTGCCAGTCCGTTACTTGCTTTATGGCGACAGCATAGTGGCAAATCCAAGCAACTAGAAAGTACGGAGTCAAATGTTAGTGGTTAATAGATAAGGGTTAGTAGGTAGTCGTTAGTGGTTATCAAATAACTCACACCTAACAACTAAACACTAGGTGCTTCCAGTCAGCAGATTCTGTCAACGCACCGGCTCCTCCTAACTCCTAACACCCAAAAGTAGAGCCTATGGATAAAACTGAAAACGCCGATCCATCTTTTGCTCAACAGATAAAGAGGCTACACCAGTTTCAGGTATTGAGTAGATGGGTTGTGGTTGGCTTGTTGTGGCTTACCGTTGCTCCTGTGAGCCTATGGAATTTACGTTCAGAAATTGCACTGTGGCACCAATACTTTACTTGGGTGGCATTACGATATGGGCTCTTCTATCATCCAGCCGCTACCCTAGGGTTAGCTTTTTGTATTAGTATGACCACTGCTGTTTTGGTGTGGCAAAGTCGTAATATTCTCATGGGGATACCACAGCAAGAACAGAAACGACTGGAAAAACAGGTTTGTCGTATCCGTCAGCAAGGCTCGAGCCATCCTCTATGGAAGTGGATTTGTCATTAAACCTTGAATTATGGACACCTATAACAGGCAGTATCTTGCACAATAGAACAGTAGTTAAAGATACTGCTTGAAATTAGGAAAAATTCATGGATCATTCTCAGATTCAATTTAGCGAGCGCAAATCAGAAATAGACCTAAAGCAGCTCCAAGAGTTGCTTAATCTTTCAGCATTTTGGGCACAAGATCGCACTATCGATGATCTGAGCATAGCAATTACTAATAGCGAGCCAGTGGTTACAGTCTGGGATGGAGAAAAACTCATTGGCTTTGCCAGAGCAACATCAGACGGCATATACCGTGCTACCATTTGGGATGTTCTTATTCACCCGGAGTACCGTAGTCGAGGATTAGGAAGCAAGTTGGTAGAAACCGTTTTAAGCCATCCTCGTATGAACCGAGTTGAGCGTGTCTATCTCATGACCACTCATCAGCAATGCTTTTATGAAAAAATCGGCTTTCAACAAAATTCTACGACTACGATGGTGTTGTACAACCAACCTCATCTGACATCTCTTCCATCTCCAGAAATTCAGCTTCAGGAATCACTAAAGGGATAGAAACTTGGAGTCGAGAGAGAAGATTTGCATTTTGTTCCTCGTTCAGGGAGAGAAATTCGCCCAGGCGATCCTTGTGTTCGGGTGTTTCAATAGAATCTACAATTTCCAGCTTTCCTCCCATGACTTCTAGTAAAGTCTGATTGAGTAATAGCTTCATTCCTGATAAAAGAAGAGCACTCTCCTTTTCTGATGTGAGTAAATCTATCGACTCACTCTGAGTGATTGCGTGAGTTGGGATATCCAGCCAAATATAAGCCACATTGTTAATGGATGATAGACCCGCAGAAATACAAAGCCTACCTTCTTGCATCTGAGAAATGGCATTTTCTACTAAACTTACCAGGACTTGCCGTATCCAGTGGGGATCTGCAAAAACATAAATTTCTGGGTCTGGTAGCGACACATGGAACGGGAAATTGCGGTTTTCCGCTAACATATAGGTTATGTCGCGAACCTCCCGCAACACTTCTGCTAGAGATTGGGGCTGAGGATCTAATTTATGAGTACCATGTTCTGTTCTAGCAACTTTGAGAATTTCGTCTATCAGCTTCAGTAACTTTAATGCCCGCTCATGAGCTTGGGCTATAAATTCTCTCTCTTCTTCTGGACTTTCACATAAATTTGACAAAATTAACTGATGTAGCCCTATTAAACCATTTAGAGGCGATCGCAACACATGGGTGGTTCGTGCCAAAAACCCTGCTTTAAATTGGCTCATTTCTTTCGACATTTCGTATGCCAGCTGCGTTTGTTTCAGTTGTTGTACAAGCGCTGACACATCTTGTTGATCAATTGGTGTTATGGATGATGAGTCAGATGGTTTTTTTAGCCATGCTCGTAATCCGCCAATACTCATCCCCACTGCTAACCCCACTACCAGATAAACCCAATTCATCCAATTCATACTTAGCAGTTAATAACTTGATTAATTAATACAAAGGCGCAAAAAAAGGCTCTATGGTTCCCAGATCACTCTAACCTGACTGCACCCTGCCGCAAAATTTGCCAATTTTTCCCCGTCCATTTAGCAACGGTAGAAGGGGCACCCATTCCCTGTATTTCTTGGGAGGGGTTTGCTAAAGTCAGAATACCAGGGAATTGTGCCTCGATTTCTGCCATAGTTTGTAATGGTGGCTGACCCGACAAATTGGCACTGGTGGTAGCAAGAGGACCTGTTTGCGCCAAAATAGTTTGAGCGATCGCACAATCAGGAACTCGTATCCCGATTGTCTTAGGCTCTATGGGAATCATCACTTTTGGCACACGTGCTGAAGCGGGCAACACCAATGTCAATGCTCCTGGCCAATACTTTTGGGCAACTTGCTGCCAAATTTCATACTCTTGGTGAGTACCTGTGACAAATGGCCAGAGTTCAGTTGCACAAGCAGCCATTAATATTAAAGGTTTATCCTGGGGGCGTTGTTTTGCTACAAAAATCAATGCTCCTTGTTCTGGTAGTGCTGCTAATGCAGGAACTGTATCAGTGGGAAAACTTACCAATTTGCCAGCTTGTACACCAGCCACAAAGGCATCTAAGGAAACTTGCATGTTTACTTTGTTAAAAGTTAGGAACTCTTCTTGTACGCGAGGGCAAAGCGTTGAATGCCCGCTAAATCATTATGAACTTGAATATTGCAGTAGCTACCCTGATTTTGCAACATCTGTTGTACTGTATCTGCTTGTCCTGCCATCATTTCAATGAGCCAGACTCCACCAGGTCGCAAATAAGAGCTAGATACTTCTACTAAATGGCGGATGCACTCTAAGCCATCACTCCCCCCATCCAACGCTAGAGATGGTTCATGCTTAACAACTTCTGGTTGCAAAAAAGGTAAGGTACTAGTGGGGATATATGGCGGATTCGAGACCATGCCACTAAATTGACCCTTCAGGAACTCTAGAGGTTCCCACCAAGAACCTTGATAAAAGCGAATACGTTTTGCAAACCCACAATGACGAGCATTTGACGCTGCAATCGACAGTGCTTTATGACTATAATCAACAGCATGAATGGTTGCGGATCGGAAGACATCTGCTAGTCCGATAGCGATCGCACCACTACCAGTTCCCAAATCAACCCAGTGTCCTTGCTGCAAAGACAAACAAGCTGCTGTGACCGCCAAATCAATCAAGCACTCTGTTTCTGGTCTAGGAATTAGAACATCTGGAGACACTGCGATTTTAAATTGTCGCCAGGGTGTAATTCCTGTAATGTACTGCACTGGTAAACGCTCTTTTAATCGCCTTTGCCATAGCGCGTCTAATTCCGCGAAAGAGCGCTGAAGCTGAATTTGAGGCCAATCTTTAAACGACTCCAAACGCAGTGCCAAGCGGTCTAACCCAGCAATCTCTTGTAGTAACCAATCTACCTCAGCAGGTGCAATATCAGTGGCGATCGCAGCTTGTATTGCCAAATTCCGCCACTGCCAAAGTTGTAACCCAGAAATGACCTTCGGCTGTTTATCTGCCATTCCTTAAATGTGGCGCGTAGAATTAGGATTATTTTTTCGAACTAGGTGTCGTGGGAGTGGCAGAGGAACGAGAAGTGTTATTTCTAGGTAACTTCTGGATATATTCTCTAGCTGCTTTGTCAGGAAATAAAACAACTTGGTTAAGCCAAGGGTCATTTTTCTGCTGCAAAGTCTGAATGACTCCATCCACGTCTATGACTTGGATATCAGCTTTGGGAAATTTTGGCTTTACCTGATTCAACAAATTTTTTGCATCTTCCTCGCTAAGAAACAGAGGAATAATTTCTTGCGATGAAGATCCTACTTTAATGGGTACATACCCTTTATCTGGTGCAAAGCGGACGGCAAATACAGGTATGCTTTTGAGCTGCTGTACTGACTGTCCACTAGCACGCAGCAATTCCATGGCTCCTTTCATTTCCTGGTCTACAGGTTTAAAGGCAAACAGTAGACGATTTGGCTGATTTTTAGTTTGTTGCGTTTGTTGATAAATCACCCCTAATGGCACTGCTGTCACTTGTAGAGTTTTTACAATTTCCGCCAATTTCGGATCTTTGTTTTTTAGATTCCGCAGATCATTAATAAATGACTGGGCGTCTTGTTGACTCAAATAGACGCCTGTCACTGAACCACCTTTTTGACCGTTTTGACCTTGCACAGGCTGACTGAGTGGTAACCCTTGGGGGTTGGTAATTAAGAACACAGGTACTGAGTCCAGTTTAGCCTTAATTTGTTGGTCTGATAACGCTAGTACTGGGGAATTTCCGCTAAATACCGTTGCCAACAAAGTACTTCCTATTAAAGTTAATGCTGTACCCCGGCGAACCAATGATTTCATGACTTCTCCTACCATCAATATTTTCATCAAGTCACAACTTAAGTTGGATGTGCAATAGAAACAACTTGTTTTAGTTATAGTATCTTCTTCGCTGGTTGACTGTGCTGTTGCTATTGTTTGTTAATTGCGCTCTGTCATAATTAAGTGCGAAATGCTGTAGATGATTGCTGTATGTTTTTCTCAAGCAGCGAAACAATTTTCTATCTACTTGAGCCGACAAAGCCATTTTATGGTCAAAACTTGCAATAGTTGACGCCTTTACACAGTTAATCGTTCCACTTGCTTTGAAGATGTTAGAATCGTTACATCATTTTGGCATTTTTTCATACTTACTAATTTGTAATTCAATTTACTTATTATTGATTTAAAATAAGCTCTTTAATAAAGTCAAGAATTGATTTTATCCGAAAAAATATGCAATTTTAATGTAAATTAAATACATACAGATTGTATTTAATTTTTCATTTAAAAATTATTTACATTTTTTTATAAAATTTAATCTTTTTTGTAAATTTAACACAAAATCCCTAGGTCTACTTGTAGCTCTAGGGTTAGTTAGGATGAATTATGATTTCTTAAATGAATCGGGATGACAGGATTTGAACCTGCGGCATCCTGCTCCCAAAGCAGGCGCGCTACCAAGCTGCGCTACATCCCGATGTTTTAAAACACAATTATGACTATATCATGATTTTCTAGTTTTTACAAAATTTTTTAGTTTTTTACAAAAAATAGCCATCAATGATGAAGATCAAAAACAAGCACTTTATGTCTCAATGCAAGGTTTTGAATGCTTGTCAGCTACCCATACTGACCATAAGGTACAGTGTGGGCGTCTCATCATCTCGTACTGCTCCAGATCAGCGGTACCTCCATCTGCTGCTAAAACCTCCGCATTGAATCCGGTAATTGTTTAACAGAAGCCTACTAGAGTAGTATTGCTGAATTTTTGGATTGGGATTAGTGAGGGTACCAGAACATGCCTTTAATGCCTTCTGGATCAGACATAAAACCCAAACTCCTATAAAAATCTACAACATGAGGATCGGCAAAAAGAGTAACATTACTAATTTCTTCGCTTCTAAGTTTTTTAAGTACATATTTCATCA
This sequence comes from Nostocales cyanobacterium Centralia_MAG_434, assembly GCA_021324415.1. Classification (GTDB taxonomy): domain Bacteria; phylum Cyanobacteriota; class Cyanobacteriia; order Cyanobacteriales; family Nostocaceae; genus JAJPJF01. Next base: position 5,218 of record JAJPJF010000047.1, on the reverse strand, counting down.
GTGACTTACCCAGTCCTCTGCCTTGAAAGTCTGGATGAACTACCACATCCCAAATAGTGGCGTTAAAAGCATGATCTGAGGTAGCACGCGCAAAACCAATGAGCCTTTTCTTGTTTCCGCGCACTTGCCACATAGAGGCGACAAGAAAACTATGCTCAATGGCTTTTTTGACTTTTCTTAAAGGACGACGCGACCAACCGACTGCATCACAAAGTTCTTCTAACTCATACAGATCGATATCACGCTCAGTGCTAAAGACGATTCGTTCAGCACTGCGTCCTGTGGAGGCATTATTGCTAGGACTGGGAGTGCCCGTAGCTTCTCTGCCCATCTCTTCCAACGAGGTCGTTTTGGTTGTTGCGACAGCTTCAGAAGTACTAAACCAAGTTTTCCAAAAACCCATGCCAGCCTGGTTCGGGTAGTATAACTGAATTGGCTTCTACTGAAAGAGTGTTTGCTCACGTTTAACTGCTTTAACCATCTTCTATCCCTTAAACTCAAGAGTTTTTTGAGTTGTGGGGATTTTTTATGGTTTGAGCCAGTAAGCGCTAGTTTTACACCAATCATCTTCAACTTTAGCATTTTGTTGTTGTAGAGCCTAGGAGAAACTGACTAAATAGCCGAGGAATAATACGGTGACGACCCTCGTGCAATGCTAACTCGCTGCTTTACGTAAACAACTTTGAGCACGTGTACAACACACTACCCCTCAATTTTGGGAACCATGAGAGACAGATCTTCCTAAAAATTTCCCCTAGAAGAATCTGCTTGACTACGGATACACCCTCATCATTGCTCATTACCTATTGCTTATTGCCCATTTTCTAAATTATGGCTTCTGGTTTGAGATCTTCGACAATAGAACTCCTAAAGCGCTTTAACCGAGCGTTTCCTCAATTTTATGAACAATTTGTCAGCAGCGAGATTCAAGTGCAAAATTTGCGGCTAGCCTACCGCTTATACAAAACCAAACGTGCTGTGATTGAGATGAAACTAGAAGGTAGCAAAACTGCCTTGCATTTTGCATACCGCAACCAGTCTTTTCTTCTAAGCGATATATTTGGCGTGCTGGCGGCTTATGGGCTGACAATTCATGGCTTAAGCCTATATGGTCAAATTCGACCACCAATGTTGGTTTTTATTAAGCTGCTGATTTCTCGCGGCAGTAAAGCCCTGACGGAGAAAACTGCAGAAAATGTCTCCCGTGCCATTTGGGAGGCTTTAGCAGGTCGATTTGAGGTAGAAGAGATGTTAGCGGTGGAGTTTAACTTGGATACAGCCTTAGAGCAGGTACAAACCGAGTTCTATGTTGATCCAGTCTTCCATCTGCCTACCTTGGTGATTGAAGCAGACAACCAACCCGGACTACTTTACAAAGTTATGTACGCCATTTGGCAAGAAGATCTTCTAGTTGTTAATGCCAATTTGTTAGTATGGCGCGGACGTACACGCCTAATTCTCTACCTACTAGGCCCAAATGAAAGTGTTATCCCCGAATATTTAGGCCATAAGATTGCTGAAGGAGTTCGGCAAAGGTTACTGGATAAATAATGAGAGTAGGGCATAGGATAGAGCGTCACGTCCTCCTTGTCCCCCACTCCCTACTCCCCATTCCCTACTCCCCTCTCTTAAGGGTAGGATAGAAGTATGGCAACCATCGAAATCTTGGGCGTTCCACATGCATATGAGCTAACAGCGCCTACGTCCTGCTCCCATACTCTCGTGTTTGTCCATGGTTGGCTCAATAGCCGTGGATACTGGCAACCTACGATTTCTCGTCTATCAAATGATTTTCAATGCTTATCTTATGATTTAAGAGGTTTTGGGGAGTCGAAGTCTAGGGCGAAAACTGATTATACTCGCCAACAAACCCACAGTTATGGGATGACCGATTCTTTGGATTCAATTTATACCCCAGCTGCTTATGCTCAAGATTTAATAGCCCTCCTGCAACAACTAAACATCACTAGTGCTTGGTTAATTGGTCATTCTTTAGGAGGTACGATCGCTCTTTGGGGATCAGCACAAATGCCTGAATGGGTTAAGGGCGTTATCTGTATCAATGCAGGTGGTGGCATTTATCTCAAAGAAGCCTTCGAGCAGTTTCGTTCGGCAGGTCAGCGGTTTTTGCAGATCCGCCCTCGATGGCTTAGCCAACTACCTTTAATTGATTTGCTATTTATGAGGGCGAGTGTAGCACGCCCCTTAAATCGCTACTGGGCACGTCAAAGAGTGATTGATTTCGTGGTTGCTGATCCAGAAGCTGCTTTAGGAACATTGCTCGACTCAACCACAGAAGAAGAAGTCAACTATTTACCCCAACTCGTTTCTCAAATCAAGCAGCCGGTTTATTTCCTGGCCGGTGCTGAAGATAAAGTCATGGAACCTAAATATGTTCGCCATTTGGCGAGTTTTCATCGACTGTTTCAATATTGTGGTGATAACGTGATTGAAATTCCTGATTGTGGCCATTTAGCAATGCTAGAGCAGCCGGACGCAGTTGCCAGTCACATCCGCAAAATAATTACTAGTTCCTAATGTCCAATTAATGACAAATTAAGAATGATTGTCATACAACTCCATGACTTGAGATAGGGGAAGTCTTGATTGAACACCTAGGGTCAGGGAAGATGTATGACCGCGGTTCAGGTGATCAGCAGCAGCACAACCAATCATGGCAGCATTGTCTGTACATAATTTTAGTGGGGGAAATAGCACTCTTAGGTTATGAGTGGCAGCGGCAGCTTGTAAGTTTCTTCTTAAACCACTGTTAGCCGCTACACCTCCACCAACGGTGATTGTAGACAGACCGTAGTCAAGCGCACAGGTGATCGCTCTTTTAGTGAGCGATCGCGCTACAGTTTCCTGAAAACTAGCTGCAACGTCTTCAACTTTGAGGGACTTTCCTTGTTTTTCCGACTGTTGCACTAACCGTAGCACAGCTGTTTTGAGCCCACTAAAACTCGCATCATATGGATGATATCCTCCATGAGGTAGAGAAACTTTTCCTTCTGGTAAGGTGAAGGCTTGTGGATTCCCTTGTTGGGCGAGCTGATCAATGATGGGTCCGCCAGGATAACCCAGAGCTAACAGCCGTGCTACTTTGTCAAAGGCTTCACCTGCAGCATCATCACGAGTTTCACCCAGGGATTCGTACATACCACAATCCTTAACGTAAATTAAGCTTGTGTGTCCTCCAGATACCAGTAAACTCAAAAAAGGAGGTTCTAAAGTTGGTTCACTTAAGTAAGTGGCATAAATATGTCCTTCCAAATGATGAATTCCTAAAAATGGCTTTTGATGAACTATGGAGAGTGTTTTAGCAGCAGTTAGTCCAACCAATAGTGCTCCCACAAGCCCAGGTGCGCAAGTTGCTGCAATTCCATTGATTTCTCCCCAACCCAGTTCAGCTTGTTCCAAAGCAAGAGAGATTGCCTCGTTGATTGTTTCTAAGTGTTGGCGAGAAGCAACTTCGGGCACTACCCCCCCATACTGCTGATGCACTGGGATTTGAGAGGCAATAATACTACTACAAATTTTGCGATTCTTAACAATCGCGACAGAAGTCTCGTCACAACTCGTCTCTATTGCTAAAACTGTTGCCATTTTATCCTTGGTCTTTACTTAAGTAGGTCGGGCATGGGGGAGGCAGTACGGTCTTGGGGTCTGGTGCCACTCCCCTCAAGTCGGGAAACCCGCCCACGGGGGTGGCTCAACGGACAGTTCTCTCAAGTCGGGGAACCCTTCCTGTGTGACTGTCCTCCCCAAGTGGAGCAACTGCCGTCATAGGGCAGAAAGCAAGAGCTTAATATTCCCTAACAGAGTTGGCTTTAATTCCACCAACTTACCTGCATCTTTACTTAGGCCTCACAACCCCCAATCCTATAGGTAACACCATTCACACAATTCTTGATACCAATCCTCTCCCCCTGGTGCCCCTGGTGCCCCTGGTGCTCTCTTCCCTGGCTGCTAAATTGGGAACCGATATAACCCTCCTAGTTCGCTCATACTGGGGGCTTTAGTTTTGAGAAACTTTAACTTTTATTGACTTAAACTTTACTCGCTACACGGGCGAGAGTATGATTTCCATATGCAAAAAACACGAGCTGATAACAAAAAATCTAGGCAAATTTGTCAGATTGACATCTGATAAATTCCTAGTTTAACCTGATTTCATCGTGTATCTGACCTTTATAAAGTCTGTATCTGACCCAATACAAAATTCTGTTTTTGTTGCAGGTCATCAGAAGCGTTTACCGCTACTAAAAAGTTAGTCAGCAATGGAGTAAATCCAAAGCTACTGAGGTTGTGATAGTTCAGCCGTTGGGTATATTACCCATAAACATAAAGTAGGAAAAATGTAATATTTCTTTCTAGTTTATGAAACTATTATGTATGACTTCACCAGTTCTGTAAATGCAAGCCTGTACAAGCCGCTTCGTTTTGTACATAAAAAATTTAGTTGTGTAATCAAAGGGAACAATTCCATGCGAAGCTTGTGTGCTCTAATTTTAGCGATTTGTCTTTGGTTCAATTTTGCTCCGCCTGCACAGGCGTTAGGAGCTGATCTTGTACCTTGTAGCGAATCTTCTGCCTTTCAAGCAAGGGTAGAAACCGCTCGTAATACAACCGCAGACCCAGAGTCTGGGAAGAAGCGATTTGAGCGTTATTCTCAAGCACTATGTGGTCCAGAAGGTCTACCTCATTTGATTGTGGATGGTCGTCTTGATCGTGCTGGTGACTTTTTGATTCCCAGCGTTCTCTTTCTCTACATTGCTGGTTGGATTGGTTGGGTAGGTCGTTCCTATTTACAAGCAATCAAGAAAGAAGGTACTGATGTAGAACTCAAGGAAGTGATTATTGATGTGCCAAAAGCAATTTCACTGATGCTCTCAGGTTTTGCGTGGCCCGCAGCAGCTATCAAAGAATTGCTGTCTGGCGAATTAACAGCTAAGGATGAAGAAATCCCCATTTCACCCCGCTAATTCAAAGATTTGTTAGTGGTTAACAGCTAGTGGTTAGTGTGTGTTTTCAATAACTAACCCTCGGGTAAAGCTTGTTCCTTCGCTAACACTACGCTATTGCTAATGCCAGTCGCTCGTGGAGGAAACTTCCTTAGGGAGATCCAAAAAATAAAATGTCCAGCCTTTGTTGGTTGATCTGTCGGCACAATAGGTTATTCGTTGTAATAAGGCTGGACATTTTATTACTGGTAAGT
>JAJPJF010000184.1 GCA_021324415.1 Nostocales cyanobacterium Centralia_MAG_434 | reverse complement strand
ATGATGTCGTCGATGATGCCTGCTTGAGGATTCAACAATACCGTATACTGTGCCTGACCTGGCTGCAATCGACTCAAGTCAGAAGGAACCAAACGCTGGAGTTGGGAAACTAGGCTTTTGCCCTGAAGGGTAAATTTGCCCATGTGGGAAATATCAAATATCCCGGCTGCATTTCTGACAGCTTCGTGTTCCCGGCTAATGCCAACAAACTGTACTGGCATTTCCCAACCGCCAAAGCTAGTTAGTCGTGCTTTTAATTCTTGTGCAAGTTCAAACAAAGGCGTTCGAGTTAGGGATACAATCTCTTCTTGATTAGCCACAGGTCGTTTTGCTGTCTTGGGTAAACATCTTTAATCCAGTATTACCGACATTAGACAAAGCGATATACATAAGTTGATAGGATTTTCAGTGTCATTGGCTTCTATTTGCTTTGCTTGATGAAAAGCTTTTTTCTATTTTTCCTTGACGTCTGCGACATAATAAATACAAGACAAATTGTTGTCTGTAGCGGAAATAACTTTTTGGGAATCTATTATGAGTCAATTCAACAAGGCTAAGGTAGATGCTTCACCGCTCGTTAGTGAAAACTATAAAGACTGGTATCAACAGGGTAAACGGCTTGATCATCAAGAGCGCTACGAAGAGGCGATTGCATACTACGACAAGGCTCTAGAGGTTTGCCCTGATGAATACTGGATATGGTATGACCGAGGGAGTGCCCTATGTGAATTGGGTCATTACTTAGAGGCGATCAAAAGCTTTGAGCATGCTTTGGCTATACGACCCAATGATTACTGGGCTTGGTATAATAAGGGTTACATTCTGCTAGAAGATTTAGAGCAGTTTGAGGATGCGATCGCAAGTTTTGATCAAGCTATTGCTACTCGTCGTGATGACTATTGGGCTTGGTTTCGTCGAGGAGATGCCTTAAGACATCTGGGTCGTCATCAAGATGCACTTTCTAGTTATAACCAGGCTTTGTCAATCCGTTCTGATGGTTACTGGGCGTGGTTCCGTAAAGGAGATGTCTTAAGATATTTGGGTCGATACGAGGATGCGATCGCCAGTTACAACAAAGCCGAAGCTATTCGTTCGGATGATTTTTGGACTCACTATAAGCGAGGAGATACCTTTAGATATCTAGAACGTTATGAAGAAGCGCTTGCTAGCTATCAAAAAGCAACTCAAATACAACCAAAAGATGAATATGCTTGGTACAATTGTGCCTGCTGTGCAGCCCGGATAGGCAACATACCATTAGCAATAGAAAGTCTAGAATCGGCTGTTGAAATCAACCCCAACTTTCAGCTATTGGTCGAGACGGACCCAGACTTAGACATAGTCCGCGAAAAGCTAAAGCACTTTTAAATACTCTAAATGCTGAGATTGAATCTGAAGTTATGTACTCTGAGTAGTGCTTTCCTAAGCTAGCATCTACATTAGAATTGTTACATAACTTAATACAACATTAGGGTGTATAACATTCATGGAAAAGGCGACGTTTGGGGCTGGTTGTTTTTGGGGTGTAGAAGCAGCATTTCGTAAGATTAAGGGAGTTGTCTCAACTTCAGTGGGCTATATGGGAGGGCATTTCCCCAACCCCTCCTATCTTGATGTGTTATCGAGGATAACGGGTCACGCCGAAGTGGTACAGGTGGAATATGACCCACAGTACGTAAGTTATGATGATTTACTAGAAGTCTTCTGGAATATCCATGATCCTACAACATTAAATCGCCAAGGACCAGACCGAGGAGAACAGTATCGGTCTGTGATTTTTTGCCATAATGAAGCACAGGAAGAAGCGGCGAAACGGTCAAAGGCAAAACTTCAATTGTCCGGTAGATTTGATAAAGATATTGTGACTGAAATTAAGCGCAGTAGTGAATACTATTTGGCAAGCCAAGAGCATCAACAGTATTTTGAGAAAAACGGACGACACTGATTTAGGATGTCACACAAGTATTGGAAGCTATTTCTGCCACAGCTAGAAAAGAACGCATTCGTAACCCTAGCCCTGAGATTGGAATCATTTCATTTACAAAAATGAAATATAAAAAACAATTACCAAAACTAGAAAAGCAAAAATGTATATATTTTATTACATTTACAACTTGGGAGAAATTAGAATTCATACCAGAAGCTAGACAAATTGTATTAGATACCTGTAAGTTTTTTCATAAACAAAGATACGAGCTTTTTGCCATTGTAATAATGCCAGATCACGTACATATTTTGATTGAACCTTTCCCAAAATCTGAAACAGAATATTGGTCAATCGGGAGTATTTTACACAGTATAAAAAGTTATAGCTCTAAACAAATTCCGAAAGTAATGTTACACATTGGAAAAGTTTGGCAAGATGGTAGATATGACGAAATGATTAGAAATGAAGAAGAGTTTAAGAATAAATGGGAATATATTCGACAAAATCCCGTAAAAGCTGGTCTATCAATTACCCCAGAAAAATATCCCTTTTTCTGGGAAAGATTTTAATCATATCCTGTAGTGCGAGCGTCTCGCTCGCTGGATATATCAGGATAATAGTTATATTAGGATAATAGTAGCGATATTACATAATAGCAGTGATATATTAACAAATAGCGAGCAAGATGCTCGCACTACGCTTTTTTTATCGCATTATGAGAAATCTGGGCAAAAGAATTCAACTCATGTTCAAGTTCTAATAAACTGGGTGTTAGAACAGGTAAAAATGACACTTCCCGTAATCGTCGAGCAGTCTCACTAGCTTCTAAATAGGCAATTTTGCCCTTTGCCTCCAACTCTAGCCATACAGAGTCTAGTGCCAACCGGGTCAGGGCAATCCGAAGTTCGGATGACTGGTGCGTATGTGAAGTATCAAAAGCTGGTAAAGCATTCAAGCTTCTGACTTGATTCTCCAGTTGAGCTAGAGTGAGACAATTATACTTTAAGCGATTCATCAACGCTTCCTCACCAAGTGCGTCCAGACTTTGTAGAGTTTCTTGCAGCGATCGCCGTGCTATGCCCAGTGCCAAGCCAGACTGCATGAAGACCAATGCAGGACGGATCTTCGCTACAAAGGAAGACCCATCTTCGCTAATAATCCACTGACGGGGTAGGCGTACCTGATTCAAACGCAGTGTACTAGTCCATGATGCTTGCAGTCCCAGAAGTTGCAAGTCTTCTCCTCGTTCCAGTCCATCGGCAGATGATGGAACAGCTATCACTAGAGTTTCTCCAGTCGTTGCTTGGGCTGCGATCGCCACCACAAAATTTTCTGGTTGCAGGTTTGATATCCACGGCAGAAAACCTTCCAAGACAACCGTCTCTGCTTCCAAGAATGCTTTGACTTGCAGTGCATTGAAAAGTTCTGTTGCTCCAGAACATTCTGCCCGTAATATGCTAGGTAGTATTTGCTGCTGCAACCAACAATTGGAACTGGCAATTAGGCATTCAATAAATGCTCGCTGACACCAAAAAACAAACCCACTAGTTAGGCATTGTTCTGAAATGCAAGAGATTTCCTCTATTACGTCAACCAGTGTCCCATCAACTCCACCTAGACTTTCCGGCACCCCATAAGCTAAACGTGCTGCCTCTGCTGGTAGTTTAAATGATTCTCCCACACTATGTCCTAGTCCTCTATCATTCAGCCATCCAGACTGCTGTGCTAACGACAGATCTATAGTTCTCTGATGGTTAACCATTGGTTTTCTCCTCAATGTAAATTCTGGATTGGCATCAGGAAATTTCTCATCTGTTCGAGCGTCATATTATGCTGATTCGGTCGTCACCAAGAACAATGTCATAATTTAATCTTAATCAAAAGTACTGTTATTTGATAAACTTTTAGTATATTTTACCTTAAAATTAAGAAAGCTAGACTTAACAAAGGTTTCTGATTCTAGACAGATCTGTTGCTGAATTTTAGAGAATTGGTATCAGTGCCGAACGCGAGAAACTATGACCATCAAAAGCCCTGTGAAAAGCAACAAAAGAATAGGCAACCCGAAGTAAATGCCTGCGTAAACAGCACTAGTGGCACGAGTACGGGTCTGGTCGATACTAAGCCAAGCATTCATCACACCAAGATTCACCAGCCCAAATATAAGGTGTAGAATGAGTGCGATGAGAGAAAGACCGAAAATCCAACTGGTTGCTAAGTTCAAGCGTCGTCCCCAAGCAGTCACAATCAGTATGAGCGTAGTTGCTAAAGACAGCCAGCGTATGACCATGGCAAACAAGAAGATAATGACAGCTTCATTCGCAGTAATTCCAGGGTATGCAAATGGGGACAGAGGTAACGACCAAAAAAGTAATAAAGCTGTGGTCGCGAGTCCAGCAAACCAGCAACCCCAAAAAAAATTTGTTCCATTTCATTTCATCAATTACCAATTCTTTTGATTGAAAATTAGCCGCTACAGGCTGTAAACATCCTTGCGGCGTAATCCCAATTAGTTATTGGAGTGAGGTATTGCAATAACCATTGCTGTTACTGAAGGTCGCATATCCCACTCTATTTGCGCCAATAGCAGTAAACTGATGGTCATGATTAGCCCGGTTGAGAGAAACTGCATACTACCACAGTAGGGTAAGACCAAGATGCCCAACAGGTGAACTAGTCCCATAAGGACAAATGTACGCGATCGCATTCCCAAACCTGTAAACCCGTAGCCAATAGCACTTAACCCTAACCACATCGGGCACAGGTGCATCAATATTTCTCCCCAACCCAAAAAAATACCCAAATCAGTTAGAGTCAAACCTGCTAGCATCAAAACCACCCAGCTATAAACAATCCAGCGTAGACGTTCTACACTTACCCAAAACCAAGTCAAGGTAACCATACCGACAATACCAACTAGGGTAAACGCTGACCACAAAATTGCCTGCGAACTCCAGCTAATAGGGAGAAACTGGGCTGTCGCAAAAATCCCTAATGAAATTAGACCCCAGAGAATAAATGCTTGATCGATGCGAGTATAAAACCCTGAAAAGAGTGTAAGGTTTTTAATTTGCCAGTGAAGACGCACTAGGCCACAGAGATTCTGAGACTCAACCTCTTCCTGTCTTTTACGTAGGAGTGGTTCAGAGTAGTTGAAAAAACTCATTGAAAATTTGTGTATGTTTTAGGTGGTTATGAACTGAGCTACTTCTCTATCTAAAGAGGTATAGCTTCATAAATATTAACATTGGCCACTCTCTGGATTCTCTATTAAATCATTCGTTTTTAGCTGATGTCACCCTCATCCACCTCTGTGTCGGGAGGCATTTACTTAGATGAGTACTTTACACTTCAGTTATCAATAGTTTCATCAATAGCAACGCTTTTATTGTCTTTGTTGAGAAATACCTGCTTTCTGAACTATGGGAAGGTGCTGTAGTTGTGATGGATTGTTCCCACACATAAAGTTAAAGAAATAGAGCCTTTAATTCAATCTGTTAGTGCAAGAGTTCTTTATCAGTCCCCCTATTTTTCTGAGTTTAATCCCATCGAACATTGATGGTTGCAGTTGAAAGCTTTTTTCCGACAGTTTTCTCCAACCATCTTCCTTATTTATATCGGTAAGTTAATCCTTCAAAATCCTTGGGAAAACCGTCAGAGTTCCAAACTCAAAAGTTTATTTCTTCTGTGGCTACAAAAACGTCATTATTCAAGAATTTGTTAGCGGAGACTGTTGATGTTGGTTCCGTGGGAAAGCCAGGCAGGATAGTGATTGGTGCATTAGCAGCATCAGTTTGGCTTGGTAAGCTCCCTGCATTGCCGACTTGGTACACAGTATTAATTCCGTTGCT
>JAJPJF010000182.1 GCA_021324415.1 Nostocales cyanobacterium Centralia_MAG_434 | reverse complement strand
GAGGAATACCCAAATTAAGATTCCAACCATCAGGGTCAATAATGGTTGCCAATATACCAGTTGTTAAAGTAACAAAAAGTGGTATGAATACAATTAAGGCAATAAAGCGATGATATTTACGAAAGCTACGTTTCATGTAAAACCTTGATAGTTTTTACTTTGATAGTTTTTACTTTGTAATAATCATATCAAAAAGGTAGTGATAACGTCTTAGAAGAATGTTTAAATTCAGCGACTCTATTTAATTGACTTGTGATTAGACAAATGCTTCTATTTATAGATGGCTGTGACAGTAGGAAGCACAAGCTGGCGTAAGGGTATAAATTTGTGATATTGCAAAATTGCAATTTACTCACCAGTTTTTCACAGTCTCTAGATAAGATGTCACTACTGTTTAACCTATGTAGTATACTCGTTAGCCTCACAACAAATAGTGAGGCTTTATTTATAAAAACATCTTAAACATCGCCTTTTGGACTGATTTTTTCATAACAAAAGTCATATTGACATTCTCTATACAATATCCGAGAAACCAAATAAAAGAGCGTTAACCACTAAACTGAAGGTAGGCTATGACGCTCAAAGAAGCTCCAAATTGTCTGAGTTGAGTTGAAACCTAAATCTTTATTAAACTTATTAATCTTTTCATCAGTAGAAGTACCACCATACCAGAGATGTCCACCATTAAGAACAGCTAAGTGTAACACTTCGGAACCAGCACGACACTCAGAGTAAGAATAGGTTTTAACTGAGAAGCGGCTGTTGTGCTTTGATTGCGCAAATGCGACATCCTTTGTAGCAGCTGAGGGACATTGGTCATGAGAACGCCAAAAGTTAACTGCCTCTGGAATAGAAATTAAAGCTTTTTTTTGAGTTTTATTATCACCCAGGTAATGTACAGATTGATCATTTGTACCATTAATCATCAATATTGACACAGGCGCTTGCGGCTGACACTTTTGTTGAAGTTTTACTGGAAGTGAACCCGCAACAGATGCAAAAGCCGCGATTTTGTCAGCTAGATGACAAGCCAAAGCTTGGGTTAATATTGCACCTTTAGAAAAACCAGTAGCATAAATTCTCTGATTATCAATACTTCTCTGTTGTTGGAGATGATCAATTAAATGATCGACAAAAGAAATATCATCGAATTGTCTTTGGCTTTTTTTTCTCAGTCTCCACTTATTATTAACACCATCAGGATAAACTACGATAAATCCTTTTTGTTCTGCTAGTTCATTAAATCGTGAGACCTCACTCATTACATGTCCGCTACCATTGTCCCCGTGAAATACTAAAACTAGTGGCATTGGATGACTAGGAACATAAGACTTTGGAGTATAAATATAATAAGTACGTAATAACCCTTGGTCAGTTAAATCTCCATTACTACTACCATAAATAACTTTTTCAAGTAACACATCTGAGTTCTGTGCTTGGATCGGATTGCAGTCTATCAATAAACCAATTGAGAGTAAAGAAATAAAAACTCGTTTAAACAACCTAAAATTAGGATAGATATTCATTAGTTAGAATCTAGAATTCCATTTCATCATTTTTCATCTCATTTTATTAGTAATTTAGGAATTCAGCTGCCAGGTTTTAAACCAACATGGTTCGACCCTGTCTGAATCAATTGGCTCAAGTCTGCAATAGCAGTAGCATATTGAGGATCGGCTGCAGTGCCGAAGGAGCGGTTTTGTAGCAATGCTTTCTGTTGTGCCTCGGTTAAAGCTACATTAATATCAGGTGCAATGCCAACATGATTGATATTGCGGCCTTTAGGTGTGTAGTATTTGGCAATAGTAAGTTTTAATGCCGAACCATCTTCTAATGGTTCTACTGCTTGAACTAAACCCTTACCAAAAGTCCGAGTTCCCACTAGCTTGGCGCGATTATCATCTTGTAGCGCCCCCGCTAGAATTTCACTAGCACTAGCAGACCCTTTATCAACCAGCACAATCAGGGGTTTATTGGTTAAGGGATGTCCCGTAGCGTTGTAGCTCTGTTTCACTTGGTCTCGATTTACCAAAGAGACAATTGGTCCTTGCTTCAGCCACATACTAGCAATTTCCAAACCTGCATTCAGCAAACCTCCTGGATCGGAGCGGAGATCCAAAACATAGCCCTGCACCTGCTGTTTTTCCAATGCTTGTATGGCGCGACGCATTTGAGTTGGAGCAGTATCAGTAAATTCGGGCAAACGAATGTAACCTATCTTTCCTTCTTTTGTTGTTTGGGTCCTGTAAGTTACAGGATGGATCTCAATATTTGCACGAATAAGTTGAAAAGTGCGGGTTTGATGACCTCGTTGAATTGTGAGTGATACCTTGGTTCCTGCAGGACCCAGAATCCGCTTAGCAGCATCATCAATTTTCAGTCCTTTGGTTGATTGATTGTTGATTTGAACAATGATATCATTTGGCAAAATACCAGCTTTAAAAGCCGGCGTTCCTTCAATTGGGGCAATAACGATCAAGGCTTTGGTTTTTTCATTCTGCCCTAGTTCCACTCCTACGCCGCTGAGGTTTCCAGAAAGGTCGCTATTGAGAGCTTTAAATTGCTGAGGGTCAAAGAAACTTGTGTATTGATCGCCTAATTTAGCCACCATTTCTCGAATCGCAGAGTATGCCTGTTGTGGAGAGTTATATTTACGGCTGAGATACTGCTGTCGAACTGCTTTCCAATCCTGGTGGTTAAAACTACCATCAACATAATTTTGATTTAATATTTGCCACACCTCAGCCACCAGTTTTTGTGGACTAGGTTGAGATATTCCTAGCGCTTTTACAGTGTAAAAACTAGTTCCTGTAAGGAATACTGCCATAACAGCGAGTTTTATCTTGGTGCTCAATTTTTGCTTAAACATACTCTCACTAATAAGATGAATTCACAAACAATCTTTAATATTGTAAGTAAGCAAATCAACAAAATTTTTAGAGCATTTCAATGTCACTTATGTTTACAACCATCATTATATAACCCTACATCCAAATGCTGCTTCGGAAGAACGTCATGACTAAGATCATGACTTTAGTCACTGTAGGGCAAAGTAGCATATGTATCATTTTTCGTTAAAAAAGTGATCATCTTTAACGCTGACCCTTGAGAGATTGCCTTTAGTAGTCTATTGTTGCTTGTTACTCTATATCGCTGTTGTCTTATTACAACCTTAGAAGATTGAAGTACTACCTAATTTTTTCACAATTAAAAGATAAATTAAAAATTAACTTTCATTGATTCAATTGACTTTAACCACCTCGCTCTTCTCGGGGTGGTTTTTATTACCTCCTATTGACACTTGGTTCCAAACATCTGATACCACTCACAAAATTATTTGATACAAATCCTCTCTCTTGCTTTCCTTGTCTCTTTGTTAAGAAGGGTGTGGGGTGTAGGGTGTAGGGTGTAGGGTATCCCCATCAATAAATTGAGGGGATTTCATTTATGAATAAATTTTTTGTTTTCTCCATAAATAAATTTAGGGGCTTTCAACCAGCTTGGGTGTAGAGTAGGGTGTTCATTTTCTGCAAGAATTTCTTTTTACCCCTACACCCCACACCCTACCACCTACACCCGTTTTTTCGGTAAAACAGTATGAGTGGCAGTCTAAAATTAGTAGGTAATTTTTCGAATATTTATGCATTTAAATTACCCAAAATAATTCGGGTAAGTTTCCCCTTCCCTTGTCCCCCCTGTCTCCCTTCCCTTGTCTCCCTTGTCTCCCTTGTCCCCCTTGTCCCCCTTGTCCCCCCTGTCTCCCTTGTCCCCCCTGTCTCCCTTCCCTCTACTCCCCACCAAACCGACTTTTTCCGACCCTACTACCGAACTGACTGCCGAATTTTCTACCGAACTTATCCTACTGACAAATCTTGAAATGATTGCAACGATTAGACATAGAAAGAGGCAAGCTTTAGCAAATTCTAACAAATACTGCAACTGGCTTTTTTCAACGTTCAATTAAGACTTACTTTTTGATGAGGATTAAAATCATGTTAGATCAAGTGTTAAACAATGAATCATTGATCGATCTATCTAATGAGCAACAAGAGATAATTGTTGGTGGTCTTCAAGATCTTTCCAAAACTGTTGGTACTTTTTACAATACTAATGCAATAGCATTCCTGAACCAAAGCTGTTCCGGTCCTGGTGGTAGCTTTGTCAATACAGGAATTGACCAGGCTCAACTCAACACTGGCTCTCACGAAAAGCTCAACGCCAATTTCGGTTAATAGTACGAGCGTTAGCGAAGATTAAAGTTCACATTCATTGATTTAATTAATTTTTATCACCTCGTGATTTTCGAGGTGCTTTTTGTTGTTTTCTGTAAGAAATTTACTGCAGATAAATGATAAATATTTCAAAATAGGTAACTCAATTTTTGAATATTTATATATTTAAATTACCCAAAGTAATTCGGGTAATTTCATCTTATCATCATTATTAATAAAGGCAAAAGTAGTCATCTACTCTATTAATTCTGATGAATGTTGCAAGTCCATTGTAGGGGCGCAAGGCATTGCGCCCCTACAGGTTTGAAACAACCATTATCCGTTAATCCACATGATGTTAAGTCATACTAAATGTGCCCACTAAGAACCCTACTAAACAGACCTTTTCCGACCCTAATACCGAAATGACTGCCGAATTTTCTGCCGAACTTATCCGACTGACAAATCTTGAAATGATTGCAACGATTAGATACAGAAGAAGCCAAAACTTGTAAATTTTAATAGACATTGAGATTGGCTTTTTGACAACGTTCAATTACCACTTACTTTTTAATGAGGATTAAAATCATGTTAGATCAAGTTCTCGAAAATGAATCACTAATTGATTTATCTATTGAGCAACAAGAGATAGTGGTTGGTGGTCTCCAAGACCTTAGTAAAGCTGTGAATACTTTTTACAATACTAATGCTATAGCATTCCTTAACCAAAATGGCTCCGGTCCTGGTGGTAGCTTTGTCAATACAGGAATTGACCAGGCTCAACTCAACACTGGCTCTCACGAAAAGCTCAACGCCAATTTTGGCTAGTAGCATAAGCGTTAGCGAAGCTTAACGAATTTTAAAGTAAAAGCCACTTTCTAAAAAAGGAAGTGGCTCATGAAGATAATTGGGTGAATATCTATTATCCACTTAAGATGTTACATATTAATTGTGAAAAACTTAGGTAGCAAATAAAAGGTTTAGCTGACATTTATGGACTAGATATAAATAATTCATCACGAGTATTTGATGACAGTAATGATGGACGCAGACAAAGATAAGCTTAATGTTTCATCTAAGTGCAAGGGTGGTGCTAAGAATAAAATATAGGTAATAAATCCAGCCCACAATAACCATAATGCAAGTTTGATAGTCATAATCTTCATTTTTTGTGTATAATTTGTTTCACATTTCTAAGTAATTGTGCAATTGCTTTGACTAAGTCGTCAGGGTTAATAGGTTTGGCAATATGCTGCTGAAATCCTGCTTGCAGTGCTTGTTGTTGGTTGATTTCTCCCGCATAGGCAGATAATGCGATCGCTGGTATAGTTCCGCCCTGTTCCGGTGAGTATTGTCTAATTTGCCGCATCATAGAATAGCCATCCATTTCTGGCATACCAATGTCAGATAGCAGTAAATCAGGAACAGATTGATTTAACAAGGTCAATGCCTGTAATGCCGAAGCCACTGTAGTCACGTGTGCGCCAGCTTGCGTTAGGATAACCTCTGCTAACTCGCACATATCTGGATCATCATCTACAACCAAGATATGAACACCTTTAAGGTCGAGTTCCTCATTTTCTAAATGGCTTTGCTCTGAAGATAGCTCTTGTTCAACGATATTTAACGGCAACTTGACTGTGAATGTTGCACCTAAATTTTGTCCTAGACTCTCTGCTTGAACTGTTCCTCCATGCAGTTCTGTTAAATGGCGGACAATAGCTAGTCCTAATCCTAATCCACCGAATTTTCGTGTTGTTGCGCCATCCTGTTGACGGAAGTATTCAAATACATAAGGTAAAAACTCTGGGCTGATGCCAATCCCTGTGTCTTTGACTTGAATATGAGCATACATTCCAACTTGTTCTAATTGCACTTCTACTTGTCCTCCTGATGGAGTGAACTTTACAGCATTAGAAAGGAAGTTCCAAACAATCTGTTGTATGCGGTTGATATCACCGGAAACTGTTCCACGAACAGGATTAAATATGGTCTGGATTTGAATATTCTTGGCTTCTGCTGCTAGTCGTACTGTTTCTAGAGCTGCTTCAATGGCTTCAGTTAAATTCACCGATGCAACATTTAATGACATTTTTCCTCGCAGGATACGGGAAACATCCAATAAATCTTCAATCAATTGCGCTTGCAATTTGGTATTGCGTTCGATGATTTCTAAGGCTTGATCGGCTTTTGTGAGATCTATGCGCTTATTTCGCAGCAGTCTTGTCCAACCTAAAATGGGATTGAGGGGCGATCGCAATTCATGAGACAGTACTGCAAGAAATTCATCTTTAACCCTATTAGCTGCTTCAGCTTTGGCGCGAGCGCTTTGAGCTGTGTGGTATAATTGGGCATTATCTATCGCTAAAGAAGCACGATAAGCAAGTTCTTCTGCTAATTGCAGATTCCTCTGGTCATAGCGTTGTCCAGACTCAGCTGAGACGAAGGTAATCACCCCAATAATTTTGGCTTGAACTCGTAATGGCACTGTCATGACGGATTTAAACCCAACAGAGCGCAAAATTTCTAAATGTTCTGGGTCACGGGCTGCTTGTACTAGCAATTCATCGGAAATATCTGGTAATAAATCTGATTTTCCTGTCCGTAATGTCCAGCCAGCACCTCTAGGAGCATTCGGGTTTAAAGGATATTTCTGTCTAATTTGGTCAACCCATTGCAGTTTGGCAGGGTCGGTGTGAGCTACTGCAATTTGCTCAATGGAACCATCATCTTTAACTATGTGGACTGTACACCAATCTGCCAACTCAGGGACTGCTAGCTGTGCTACTCGCTCTAAGGTTGTTTGGTAATCAAGGGAAGATGCTAAAACTGTGCTTGCCTCGGAAAGAAAGCGTTGACCACGTTCTAACCATACTTGATCTGTTACATCAAGGACATAAGCCAAAACGTTTTCTACCTGATGGTTGGATTTTATTATTGGCAGATAGTAAACATTGTAGTAACCAGGGGAGCGATCGCTGCGACCAGGAACACTGACAGCAAAGCTAGGTGAGCTAAAGCAATTTCCTGTCGTATAAACCTCATTAAAGACTTCAACCAATCTGGGAGTAGATTGACCAAAGAGATCAGAAAGTGAATGCCCTAAATGTTGTTCACGAGAGAGCCCATTGATTTGGGCTAATGCTTCATTGATCGCAACAAATCGCTGCTCTTTATCTAACAAAGCCATTCCAACTGGAGA
Organism: Nostocales cyanobacterium Centralia_MAG_434; assembly: GCA_021324415.1. Taxonomy (GTDB): domain Bacteria; phylum Cyanobacteriota; class Cyanobacteriia; order Cyanobacteriales; family Nostocaceae; genus JAJPJF01. The sequence goes on along the minus strand of JAJPJF010000182.1, from coordinate 19,590 downwards.
GGTTTCAAAAATAGTTGCTAGTTGCCGCTGAGCCGTTTCTGCTTGCATCCGAGCAATACGTTCTCTTTCTAGTAATTGTTCCCGTTCTTGGTCAGCTTGCTTGCGCTCGGTTATATCTTGAAAAACAGCAACAGATGCCACAATTTGATTTTGGCTATTGAGAATGGGTGCAGAATTTACAGTAATATAAGCATGTCTGTTATCATTTTGTAGCTCTATTTCTTCGTTAACAACCACTTCACCTGTTCTGAGCGATCGCATTAATGGATACTCACAAGGAGAGTACTCCTGTCCATCAGGGTGCATGATTGTATATGGGATAATCGGTGCGTATTCTTCTATTTCAAGTGACTGTTCATAGCCATACCCAAAAATGTGTTTGGCTTGTTCATTTGCCAGAACTAATTTGCCTGATGCTGCATCGGCAATGAACACACCCACTGGTAACTGCTGCAAAACAGCTTCAAATCGTGTATGTTCAGTCTCAAGCTCGTACAGCAACCGTTCCCGTTCTGCTTCAGCTTGTTTGCATTCTGTGACATCACGAAAATAGACTGACACACCCTCAGCCGACGGATAGGCGTTTACCTCTAACCAACGGCTAATCGCTACCCCAAACTCTTCCCATGAAACAGGAACCTGTTGCTCTACTGCTCGATGCAGTGCTTGATATGCTACACCACCTACAACCTCAGGAAACACCTCATTCCAAACGTGCTTACCAATGAGTTCCTCTGGTGTTTTGCTCAAAATTTTAGCTGCTGCCTGATTCACATAAGTGTAGTGCCAGTTGTGATCAAAAGCAACAAAGGCATCTGTAATGCTTTCTAGGATCGTTGCTACCTTGCGTTCCGTTTCTTGAGCAGCAATCAATTGAATGTTTTCAATCTCCCGAAAATTGCGATCTTGTTCATTTCTCAAACTACGGGCAACATGTTCAATCACTTCCGAACGTGAAATTCCCCGCTTTTTCGCTTCTTCATCAAGCAATCGCCATGCCGTACTGGTAAGAGATATACTAACTCGTTGTTTTTTTTCTGAATTCCAATTCCTAACAAACTTACCAGTGATGTCGCGCTTCATGTAGATTAATATGTAGATTGACCCGTATGCGTACACGGTTCTTATATTCAATCTGAATGATTGCCCCAATAGTATCTACCTTAAGATTGAGGTTTTGATCGGTTACTGATGAAATTGGTACTAATCCAGCCCGTGCTCAGTCTCGCCTAAAACTCAATGACCTGTTAGTGCCACCCAAACTTTATAGCTTTAACACAACTGTTCCCATACCCGATCATGCTGAAGTCCTAGATTTACCTACAGATGGCATCTCCGATAGCCCTACCACTTTACCTAAGGGCATATTGCCGAATGGTGGTTATAAAACGACTTCCTTGCGTGGCTTGTCTTTCAGCGCACCATATTTGCATGACGGCGGTGTAGCAGTGCGGGCAGGAAGTTTGAGGGTTGACTCAGATGGTCGTTTTACTGTTGTTGATCCAAGTGGGTTAGGGCTAACAGGCACTCTCAGCCAAGCTTTAACAGCGGATGCTGCTAGTAGTTTGCGTGCCTTGGTTGATCGTAAACTTCGTGCTTTAGTTGTGAAAGCAAACCAAGCAAACCCTGCTTTAGTGCGTAGTAACCTTGATGGGACAGGTCATGACTTTTATGTAGATCGGCAAGCGGGTTTTGATTCAAGACAGCAAACAGATCTCATTAATTTCTTACTGGCGCTTGACGAAGATCCTGGCAGCTTTTAACTTGGCCTAGAGAGCGATCGCACACAGGTAGGTGATTTGTGCGATCGCTATTCAATTTCCACATCTGGCATCTCTTTAGCAGCTGTTTAAGTAAGGTGATAAAATCGTGTAGCTAAAATCATTAGTCTTAAAATATTGTTATTAAATTAATAATCTTGCTTTAATCAAGCTGCTGTAAAGTATGCGAGGATTATCATCATAAAGCGAAGCACAATTGCTATAGATATTTTAGGCACTTCAAGTGACTAGAATGTTGACTGCAAGCCAAGAATCGCTCAAAAGTTGGAATCCCTAGAATAGTCTATTGTCTTTGACTTGGTAGCTACAAGCGATGTTCTTGTCACTACTACCTTAGGCTTCATACCTCGCTTTTTACCAAAGGCTCCTGAAACCATGGGAAATTTCCAGCGCCCTTACTTCCTTAAGCATTTTTTTCCCCTAGTATTAGCGGTTTGTTTCTTAGTCATAGCTGTGCACTCAGTCACGGCTCAATCAAGCCCAGGTTCAGCACGACCGAAGGTGATTCTCATTTCTCTTGACGGTGCGCAACCCGATATTATTAACCAGTACCTGGACAAAGGCATCCTTAAGCAAAACAAGGGTTTGGGTTTGCTGAAAACTCACGGGGTTTATGCTAAGCAGAATATTACCTGTAACCCCTCCCTAACTGCTGCTTGTCACACTACTATTGGCAGTGGTTCAAACACCTCTCGTACCGATGTTGTTTCCAACACTTTTCATTTAACTGCAAGTCCTTTTGTCACAACTATCAGTGGCTTCAGCGCTCCCATTGGTGGCTACTCGCGTAATAATAATGTGCCTGCTCCGAGTGACAATCCCACTGCAGAGCCAATTTGGGTCGAACTCCAGAAAAACGGCAAAAAAGTCGTGACTGCGACCTTCCCAGGAGGGGATGGTTTAAATGTAACAGTGCCTGGACTAACTAACAGCCCAATCATTCAGCCAGCAGCAGAGCGGACAGTCAATTATACAGTTCCTTTTGGAGCTACTGCCAATGTGTTTGAACAGGGCTTTTCTTTAAGTTCCTCGAATTTTACGGATGCTTCCGATGGCTTAGTTAAGCAATTACAAGCTGCTGGTAAACAATTTTATGCCCCAGTCAAAGTGGCGAACCTAGAAACCATATCTCAGGTGACTGGAGGCGGCGGTCCCTACAATATACAAGTTGCAGCCCTCGATACAGCAAATGATAGCAAGGCCAACTACGATACGCTAGTCTTTTTTGATGCCAATCAGGGTATTCAACCTGGTCCCTTTAAACTCCCTTCAACTGGTCCTGCTTACGTTACTGTAGGTCGTGGCTCACAACCGTTTTTCTTTGAAGGTACTTCTAATAAAGTTGGTGCTAGATTCTACGTTACCCTTCTTGCACCTGATCTTTCTGTAGTTCACGTTGCTCGCTCTAGTCTGACTTATATTCCTCGCAACACAGCAGTACTAGCAAGTGTAGATGATATCAACAACAACGTTGGATTTTGGCAGCCACAAGCAGACTACTACTTTGTCGAACGTCTTGCTAAGGGCATTGATAACTTCTCAGATGAGGAATTAGAAAGTATATACTCTGACCAAGTTCAAAACTTTGTAGCTTATCAAACCAAGGTTGCGTTGCGAGCCATTAGTCAAAATCCTAATGCCGACTTAGTTATGGTCTACATCGAGCAGCCAGATGGTTCAGAGCACCAGTTTCTCCTTAACGATCCGCGTCAAGCTACCAACCCAACAGACCCGAACACAATTGGCGACAATCAAGACAAAGCCAAGGTAGCTCGCTATCAGAAATACGTACAAACTGCCTATCAAGTTGCAGACAAAGCTGTTCAACGCATAATTGATTTTGTCGGCACTGACAGACATGGAAAACCTCTTAGCAACATCATTGTGGTTTCCGATCATGGTTTTACCACATTCCATACTGCAGTCAATCTCAATGCCTATCTCAGTAGCAAAGGTTTTGATCCCAATCAAGTGCGAGCTATTACCTCTGGTCCGGCTGCTCACATCTACATCAATTTGCAGGGACGGGAACCAAATGGTACTGTGACCAGGCAGCAGTATATTACTCTGCAACAGCAGATTGTTCAGGCCCTCAAGGACTTAGAGGAAACTAACCCAAACTATAATCTTGGTGAGAATAACACACAAATTTTTGATCAAGTTTATGCCCGTCCTCTGCCAGACGATATCAATGATTCCACTTTTGGTTCAGGCACTAATGATATCATTGGTCAAGATTCTGGTGATGTTTTTGCAACCATGAAAGAGGGCTACAACTTTGATGGTACCCAGAATCCTGTAGTAACTCGTTTGGGAGATGACTCCGCTACAAGCAAGTTCCTCTCAGTGTCTAACTTCTACGGATCTCACGGCTACAACCCCATAACCCAGGAGATGAGTGCTAGTTTCTTTGCTGCAGGACCAGACATTCGTAAAGGAACGTTAGAGCAAATTCGTAACATTGATGTAGCTCCGACTATTGACCAGTTGTTGGGTGTTCAGCCTGCTTCAACTGTACAAGGTACTGCTCTCAATATTACCCTGAAGTCCTCTGGGAAAAAAACCGCACAAAACACGCACGTACAACATGGTGATCGTGCAGAAGTGTATTAGTGTTTGATAAAAGAAACCCTCTTGTAGAGAGGGTTTCTTTTATCGCTAGCTGTTTTAAACTGCCGTATTTGATACTCATTTATAGGTCAAGACGAAGGATATTCTAACTCTGAGTTGGTGGTTGTTCACCAACATCTAGCTTCTTTTTGCTACTCTTTAACTGTTTCCAAAGCTTCTTAATCTGCTTATAAGCATCAAGAGGGGAAAGCTTACCACTTGTTTCTAATGCAGTGATATATCCAACCTTTTGAGCAAATTCTTGAAGGTTGGCATTAAAAACCAGGTTTTCAGGCTTAACTTGACCGTAGTAATTAGCACGAGGATAAAGAAATCTTTCTTTCTTACCTTGATCGGATTGTTCCATTAGTTTACCTCTTCTCTTATCGCAGACATTGAGACTGCTCAGGATACATGCTTTGTTAATACGACAAAATGTAGGCTACTTCCAATAAATAATACCTCACTAGATTTAGTGAGGTAAGGGGTGATCAGGTAAATAGCACCCTTGTATATATCAAAAAAGCATTTCAGAGAGCTTCAATACAATAATCATAAATTCTGAGAAAATTATGAGGATCTTGATTACTGTATATTTGATAGTCTGTACTCTGGTTTTAAGAAGTTCGTAGTGAGCACTGTAGTGCCTATGACTCTGGAGAGGCAATAAATGTCCAACTTGCCATATATGTGCCCACAAATATACTAGGATAATCTGCATAGTTATCGGACACAAACCAATCAGGAATCATCTTCTGCTGTCTAACTGCTTTATCCAAGCCTATTTGTAGGGATATATTTTCGTGAATAATTTTCGCCTTAGCGATCGCCAGCATATTTTCTACAAATTCTTGTAACCATTGGGCGCGAATAAACAGATTATGAGATGGATGGTCTCCATAGCAAAAAGGAACAATGATGACAAGATATCCTCTGTCACTCAGTATCTTATCCAGACAGCATTGTATTATTTCTTGATCATCTTTTTGCTCTAGAGTTTCCTTGTTAGTACTGTGAAACAGCAACCCAGCCATTACAACTGCATCAAATTTTTTATTTTCAGCAGCAAGTTCAAGCAGGGAAGTGGATAAATCTTTGGCAAGAAACTTTCTATTTGAGTGCTGCTTTAAACAGTATTTAATAGCAGATTCACTGTGATCGACTCCAAGGTAGTCACATCGGGCAGGTAGATATTTGCTTAAAGCCCCGTTACCACATCCTAAATCTAATAAAGAGAACGATTCCTGAAAAGCGATATCCAGAAAAGAAGTTGTCGGTGTGTATCGAGTAGCATTTGTCGGCGCTTCAAAGTAAGAAAAATAATCACCTTGAAACCGTTCTTCTTCAGATGTTTTGCGCTCAGGAGTGTACTTTAACATAATAAAAACCTGACTGAGTAACAATCTGGAGAATAGGTTATCCACTCAACTAGCACAACTACCAACAGCAGGTTGACATAATATTAATTATCAATTAACTAGCATAGAGTTGAGAAACTATGTAAACACCATACGTAACAGCATGCGGTTGCATTGTGATGTGCAACCGCAGAAAACTTTTAATTTCTATCTAAACTTCCCCCACACAAAAGCACTAAAAAAATCAAGTGTATTTGCTGCGAGAAGTCTAGATCAATATCGATGAAAAGAACTCAGAATTTGGTCTCTAGTAACCATAGTAGATACCGCTACCATAGCCAAGATTTCTGTAGCTAAGTCTACTATAGCTACTGCTACCATAGCCAATGCCACCATAGCCACCATAGCCACCATAGCCACCATAACCACCATAACCACCATAACCACCATAGCCACCATAGCCGCTACCATAGTAACCATGACCGAAGCCGCCGCCATAGTGGCCAAAGCCACCTTCAACTTTCTCCTCTTCTTGTTCAGACAAATCGGTTAACAACTGTGTTTCCTGAATTTTATCTAACATAATTTTACCCTCACTCATGTCTTCCATTTCGCCTCTACTTGAGCTTTTAGTTGGTTGCTTTAAACATAAAGTCTCCACAAACAAAGCTCATTAATTAATAGTTATTACAAATTTTTTTCTAAATGAAATCGAGTCATAGTTAGATCAACGATTAATTCCTTTGTAAGAAGACATATCAGAGTGTGTCTTTAAAAATGTATTTATCTATACAAATATTGTTGAAAAATTATAGAAGAAAAAAGATATTGCTGAATTTGGGTATGAAAGATGCTTATAAGAATTTGTAGTTATTGTCATTACATCCCTAGGAATAGGATAGCTAAAATAAGGTTAATATTAAGATCAACATTAAAGTTATTGATGAGTAATCAACTAGCTATAGCCTCTCTCAATCTCTTTCTCTACCTCTATTTGAATTTTTCCCTTTTTGATTCCGAAACATGCCAATATCAAGTCTCAGTAATATAATAATCTTTGTGTAACACATCATAATTATATTATATTACATGAAATATAGGTATTTTTTGGGTAAATTTTCTCTAGAAAATAACAAAATAAATATTTATTGTAATCATTAATTAGCTATTTAGTTTTCACTTAATTATAAATTGACATGCAACAGCTAAAACCCTTGTACAACTAAAATGAGTTTGTAAATCATGTTATACAAAAACAGATAAGTAAGTCGGTGGAATTAAAGCCAACTATTTAAGAAGGGTGTGGGGTATAGGGTGTAGGGTGTAAGGTGTAGGGTGTAGGGTGTAGGGTGTAGGGTGTAGGGTATCCCCATCAATGAATTGAGGGGATTTCATTCATGAATAAATTTTTTGTTTTCTCCATAGATAAATTTAGGGGCTTTAAACCAGCTTGGGTGTAGAGTAGGGTGTTCATTTTCTGCAAGAATTTCTTTTTACCCCTACACCCTACACCCTACCACCTACACCCGTTTTTTCGGTAAAGGAATGTTAAGCTTTTGTTTTCAACCTATTCAGTTAGAAGTTAGCTAGCCAAAGCACATCATTTGAACATTATCAATTTAAAGCATTTAAGCTATGAGTGAACAAGAAATTTTTGAAAAAGTAAAAGCCATTATCGTAGAAAACTTAGGAATTGAACGAGATAAAGTCACTTCAAAGGCTAGTTTCGGCACTGATCTAGGTGCAGACTCGTTAGATAACGTAGAACTAGTCATGGCTCTAGAGGAAGCTTTCAATATAGAAATTCCTGACGAGATAGCTCAAGAATTTGTAACTGTACAACAGGTTATTGATTACATAAGTCAAAAATTTCCTGTCTACTGAAATTAACTTTGATAAGGGCGCGGGAGTTGGCGTAGTTTATGCGCAGCATCTAATTCGCTATTATTTTTTCTGCCATATCCCCAACCCAAGATACGACGATATTCACCCATGATACCACTTTCAATTAATTCATCCTCATTAACTACAACACTAGTATGAGATTGGGGTGCAACATAAAGTGCATCTGCAGGACAATATGCCTCACAAATAAAACAAGTTTGACAGTCTTCCTTTCGGGCAATTACAGGTGGTTGATTAGGTACTGAGTCAAAAACATTGGTAGGACAAACTTGAACGCAGACATTGCAATTGATGCAGAGTTTATGGCTGAGAAGTTCAATCATTGTAGTGCTCCTACTGTGGTATGAGTGGTTTGTACTGGTGGTGTAGCTGTCTCATCCGTTATCCAATCACGCCGTACCCAAAGCCTTTCTAAGCCACCTGTTGCTTGATAATAACGCTGATTTGGATCAGTCTGCGGATAGTCTACGCGGATATGTTCACTGCGCGTTTCTCTGCGATGTAATGCGCTAAAATATGCCCATCGTGCAACAGCGACAAGAGTTGCTGCTCGGCGGGAAAATTCCACATCCCGTACTGTATCTTGTTTTGGGGTTCCTTGTAGCTGCTTCCATAACATTTCTAATTTGGCAAGAGAATCTATAAGTCCCTGCTCAGAGCGCAAGTAATTTTTCTCTAATGGAAACATCTGTGCTTGGACGCCGCGCACGATCGCCTCGTTATCAAATGTCTCGTTGGTGGAGGAATGCGATCGCATGCCGACTTGACCAGTCGGATAGACAACCCGTTCATGAGCATGAGCGCCTAGACTCTTGGCAAACGTAGCTGCTCCCACACCTGCCCACTGTCCTGTGGAGATTGCCCAAGCGGCATTAGGACCACCACCTCCAGACGCTAACCCAGCTAAAAACTCTCGCGATGCAGCATCACCAGCGGCGTAAAGCCCAGGAACCTTTGTAGCGCAACTATCATCTACAATCCGAATTCCACCCGTACCACGAACTGTACCTTCTAAAATCAGTGTTACAGGCACTCGTTCTGTATAGGGATCAATGCCAGCTTTTTTATAGGGTAGAAAAGCAATGAAGTGAGACTTTTCAATCACTGCCTTGACTTCATCTGTGGCTCGATCCAAACGGGCATAAACATCACCTTTAAGGAGGGCATTAGGAAGGAACGATGGGTCGCGACGACCATTGATATAGCCACCAAGGTCATTGCCAGCTTCATCGGTGTAACTCGCCCAACCAAAGGGAACACCTCGTGTCACCGTCGCATTGAAAGCGGTTGATATGGCATAGTGATTAGAAGCTTCCATGCTGGAGAGTTCGCCGCCAGCTTCAACTGCCATCAGCAGTCCATCACCTGTATTGGTATTGCAACCTAATGCTTTACTTAAGAATGCACAGCCGCCATTCGCTAGCACAACTGCACCAGCGCGAACAATATAGCTACGATGGTTTTGACGTTGCACACCTCTTGCTCCAGCTACTGAACCGTCGTCAGCCAATAAAAGCTCTAGAGCAGGACTTTGGTCGAGAATCTGAACCCCAGTACGCAAGAGCTTTTTGCGAAGTACACGCATATACTCAGGGCCATAATAACTCTGACGCACAGATTCTCCATTCTCTTTGGGAAAACGATAACCCCAATCTTCCACTAGAGGCAAGCTAAGCCAAGTTTTTTCAATAACACGCTCAATCCAGCGTAAGTTAGCTAAATCTTTTCCTATACGATAACGCTCCCATAAAACTTTGTCCCAATTCTCAGGCGAAGGAGCCATAATGCCATTGCCACTGGCAGCAGCTGCACCACTCGTACCCAGAAAACCTTTATCAACAACGATGACTTTGACTCCTTGGGATGCGGCTGCCCATGCGGCCCATGCTGCGGCAGGACCACCACCAATTACCAGCACGTCAGTGGTTAATTGTAGTTCATTTTCGCCATAGATTGTCAGCAATTCCTTGTCCTCCTTATTTGACAGTCAACTTCATACTTTGCTACTGATGACTGCTACCACGATAAATTGGCTGAATTTTCAAAACTATCAAACTAGTGAAAAGGTTGTCCCATTTTTTAATAGACAATGCAAAGGACAAACACTATCGACCTGTTCGAACACCAACTCAGGTGCAAGCAGGACACTTTCTTCTTTGAAGCTTCCTGATTTTCTGGAAGTCCCTGGTATGCATGGATGATATATACAAAGAATGGGTACAGGAAATTACACTTAGTATGGCATCCTAATTGTTAGTTTGTCAAACAATAAGTTTTGTAATCTTGCATCTGGCTTGGAATTGTCAATTTGGTTAGACAGTCAAATCATTTAACTGGCATAATTTATTTAGTTGAGAGTCTTGTCTTTATGGGAAAGACTGTATAATGAAAATTAAACTACGGTAAATCGACCATTAAAAAGTACTTGAGCCTGTGGCTGGTGTACATACATGCTATAACCCAGAATTTACAAGGAAATCATTTCATGAGCACCATACAACTTTACTTTGCCAAGGGTTCTACTTTCTCACAACGTACCCGTGTCGTTTTGCACGAAAAAGGCATTGACTTCACCCCAGTTGAAATTGACTTGCAGAATAAGCCAGATGAATTTACGCAGATTTCTCGTTATGGCAAAGTTCCTGCCATTAAACATGGAGATATCGAAATCTATGAATCTGCCATTATCAATGAATATCTAGATGAAGTTTTCCCAGAACCACCCCTACTACCCCGTGATCCCGGAACTCGTGCGATCGCTCGCATCTGGATTGATTACGCTAACACTCGCTTAGTACCAGCATTTAACAAATTTCTACGGGGTAAAGATACTCAAGAACAAGAACAGGGACGACGAGAATTTACCGAAGCGTTATTGTACATCGAGCAAGAAGGATTAGGGAAGCTCTCTGATGGTCAGTATTTTTTAGGGGATAAATTTAGTCTAGTTGATATCAGCTTCTATCCCTGGTTTGAACGGTTGCCTTTATTAGAACACTTTCGCAAATTCACACTACCATCACAAACAACCCGCTTGCAACAATGGTGGAATCTAGTGCGCGATCGCAAATCAATTCAGGCTGTTGCTAATCCTACTAGCTACTACATAGAACGATTCACCAAAATTCTCGGTGAACCAACTCCTGTTGCGACGAGGCAAAAGTAGGTATTTGGGGAGTAGGAAGTTTACTTTCACCAATTTCAAAATGGTATAACCTATGAGTTTAGATAGCCAAGTTCTAGATAAACCGATTTACGAAGATTTGCCATATGTGGAGGCTAATCTTAATTATTTAACCCCAATGGCAGAAAAACCTGTCAATTATACTTATGAACCACCAGTTGGAATTCCCCGTTCCAATGGGAGTTACCAGGCGTACAAGTTACCAATCCGTAATGCTCGTTCTGTATCACAAGATCTTTCTTTAGATTGGGAAGGCTTCGCGTTGACTGAGCATCATACCAGTGTGCGTGATTTTTACGATGAAGATGAAATCCGTCGTGTTTACTATCCAGAAGCAGAGCAGTTATTAAAAGAGATAACTGGTGCAACTAAGGTAGTGATATTTGACCATACCCTGCGTAATGGGGAACGGTTTAAGCAGGGCGAGAATGGGATCAGAGAACCAGTCAGGCGTGTACACAATGACTTCACTGCAAAATCTGGCTATACACGCGCTCGTTTGGAATTAGGGGCGCGGGGAATAGATGATATTGAAACTTTATTGCAACAACGATTTGCAATCATCAATGTTTGGCGGGCGATCGCACAACCAATTCAAGAGTCACCATTGACGGTATGTAACGCGCAAACTATTGCACCAACAGACTTAGTAGCTAGTGATCTTGTGTATCGCGATCGTGTCGGCGAAACGTATGCAATTACATATAATTCACAACATCAGTGGTTTTACTTTCCTCAAATGCACAGAGACGAGGCGCTATTTATCAAGTGTTTCGATTCCGCAGAAGATGGAAGGGCGAGATTTGCAGCCCACACTGCTTTTGATGATCCCACGAGTCCAGTACATGCACCTCCAAGAGAAAGCATAGAGTTACGGACATTCGTTTTTTATCCTTTTTGAGAGATGTCGAGTATGGAATGAATTGTGGAAAAGGGAATGAGGAACAGGGACTGCGTATGGTGGGGCTTTGAATCCCCACCAACGCGTACCACTATATTGAATTGTGCCATTTCAATGGGTGAGACTATCTTAACCACATCTTTAACTAAATCTGAATCTCTATAATCCAATTCTCCGAATTTTCTCAGAATTGAGAGATAAGATATTTGCTAAATACACAGACTTTAATTGACTTAGCTTTCAAACCACCCTTACTACGCTCCTGGGTGGTTTTTATTTGTTACTCCTCTTTTGATTTCATAATTCTTTCATAGTTTGTAGTTATTATACTAAAACAGTCTCCACGTTATCCAAATAAAAACAACTATCTCATGCCTAGAGATAGTTTTACTATTAACCCACTTTAATAGATCAGAGCAATTGCTCACTCCACAACACAAGTACTCTATAAGTAAACAACAGAAGTAATTTATGAAATGATTGATAGTTTCTAAAGCCATTATAGCATATTAAGATTTTCCTGTGAGAGAGTAGAGTTCTTATTAGGAAACAGTATCAGTGGCAATTAAGAAAATTTTGTAGTAGATTTTGTTAAAATTTAGAGCTATTGGTCTAATTGTAGATTTACTTAAGGTTCCTGGGTACTCACAAACATTACAAACTTTAAAATCACTCATATTATATCTGCCTAATTATCTACAATATGTCATTGCGAGTAGAATAAAGTGAAGCAATCACAAGGACTTTGCGATTACGTCACTTCGTTCGCAATCTCTAAAACGTGTTGACATCATATTGATGAATTCTGAGAAAAAAGTGAGGCTTCAAGAAGCTGCTCGATTGGGCGATCGCATCTCTCACTAATTGCCCAATCACCTTTGCCATACAGTCAATCAATACAAGACACGACAGAACTAGACTGTAGTGAGCATAAATGTAGGAAGGAAGGGGATAGGAAACTTTCGTGTCCCGTAGCAAAAGGACTAAAAGTGCATACATACAGTATTGAGTGCAACGGTGGATAGCGTACCACCATTAGTGGTGCTAGATTCTGCCCCCATTGACAGAATAAATTCTGAAAAGTCTAATGTTGTTGCATATGAGTTGCAGTTTAGTATCTTATTGCAATAATATAAATACAAATCACAACGCCATAATTGTTTCAATACTATGCTGAAACAGCATCCTAGTTTTTAGCTAAATGAATACACTTAACTCTGCATTTTCCATTATTGTTGATAGCTCCAAAAATCGCTATATGCCTATTTATGGTGTCTATTAAATAATGACAATATTGGATAACGGTACTTTTAAGTTTAAAAAGCTTTAGTATCTATTTACTTCCGATAGCAGACTAGTTTTTACAGGTGTAAATACAATCCAATATCAACTAACATAGTCACCATCAAAGGTCCGAAGGAGATAAAAAATCCAGTAGTGGTAAATATGCATTGATGAATTGTAATGAGACACTATCCTCCCTCTTTTCTTCATTAAGGACTACAGAGTCATGTTTAACAGTAATATCTCTCTTCCCTATTTTGACAAACTTCTGGAACAGTTCCACCAAGGTGATGCCCAGACATTACAGGCATTTGGACGCCACGTACATTGGGGTTATTGGGAAAATCCCAATCAAACAGATGGCTCAGTTACAGATTTTACTGTAGCAGCAGAACAGCTTTGCCGCCGCGTATGCAACGCAGGAAGGATGAAAGATGGCGATCACTTGTTGGATGTCGGGTGTGGTTTTGGTGGGACAATTGCCAGTCTGAATGAGCGTTTTTCCAATATGGTATTAGTAGGTTTAAATATTGATGATCGTCAATTAACCCGTGCCAGATCAGAAATCCAAGCAAAGCAGTTCAATCAGATTGAATTTGTACAGGGTGATGCCTGTCAACTCCCTTTTGAGGATAGTTCTTTTGATGTTGTGCTGGCTGTGGAGTGTATTTTTCATTTTCCCAGTCGACAGCGTTTTTTCCAAGAGGCAAAGCGGGTATTAAAACCGGGGGGTAGACTGGCACTATCTGATTTTGTCCCTAGATCTCTGGCTTATCATTTAATAAATTGGCAAGTGATGAAGTCTCCTGTAGAACAAACTTATGGCCAAGTGAACAGCCGATTTACGCTCAATGACTACCGACGACTCGCCAAACAAACAGGATTTATCCTACTTCAACAAGAAGATATTACAGCGAACACCCTGCCAACCTATCCCGTTGTCAAACGCATATTTGGCCAAATTGGCGGCAAAACTGAAGAAAAATCGACCGCTCAAGTTGAGTTGGCCAGTAGATTAGGATTGTTGCGCTATCAAATTCTTTCGTTTCAATCAGTCTAAAAATGATCATTCCTCTTTTAGCATCCTCGCACATGGGAGGCGTTTAGTTATGCAGAGATGGTCAAGATAGCGTAACTCCTTCGATTTTACGTACATCCCTCTAACTCTTAACAACAAATCTATAACAGGTAGTTCTAAACAGGTAAGGATTTCTCATGTTGAAAGATTTGTTCTACTCAGCCGTTATCATTACGTATTTAGGACTACCCCATAAGATTACCTACGACTTTATTTTTTCATCACCCAGGCCATAAGTACGTACAATCAAGTCTTTCAGTGCTGTCAAATTTTACGACTTTTTTAAATGTACATCAACTTGAATTTATACTGAGGAGTCATGAATCTCAAAAACAAAACTATTCTTATTACTGGAATTGGTGGATTTATAGGTATGCGTGCTGCTGAACTAGCCCTAGCTCAAGGGATGAAAGTTCGAGGGCTTCAGCATTCAGAAGCGAAGGCTAAAAAAGCACAAGAACTAGGCGCTGAAGTTATCGTTGGCAGCATAACCGATCCTGCAGTGGCTAAGGAAACTTGTCAGGGAGTGGATATAGTTCTGCATACAGCTGCCATTGTTAGAGAAAGCGGCTTGCCAAAGCATTTTTATCAGGTCAATGTTGATGGTGCTATCAATATGGCCAGATCCGCTAAAAATGCCGATGTGAAAACTTTTGTTCATTTGTCAAGCGTTATGGTATACGGATTTAACTTTCCTAACGGCGTTACAGAAGATGGACCACTTTGTGGAGAGAACAATCTTTACTGTCAGACAAAAATAGAAAGCGAAAAAGAACTTTTAAAACTGAACACCCCACCAGATTTTGGTGTTATTATCATTAGGCCAGGGGATGTTTATGGTCCTGGAAGTAAATCGTGGGTAGTCCGACCACTTTTGTTAATGCGCCAAAAATTATTTGCATTGGCTAACCAAGGGCGAGGAGTTATAAACCATGTTTATATAGATAACTTGATCGATGGCATATTTCTTGCCATAGAGAAAGAAGCCTATGGCGAAGCCTTTAATATTACTGATGGACAAAAAACTTCTTGGAAAGAGTATTTTACGCGTCTTGCCGAAATAGGAAATGTACCTGTACCCTTCTCTTTGCCAGCAGGTATACTTAAGTTTATAGTTGGGCTCCGTTGCCTCACGCAGAAAGTTCTTGGCCAACAACCTGATCTCCTACCACAAGCAATAGATTTTGGGTCTCGACCATATGCTTACTCAATAGCTAAAGCAAGAAGCCAGTTAGGTTATGAGCCAAAAATCTCTTTGGAAGAAGGAATGCAGCGTACAAGAGACTGGTTGCAAAAAACCGACTTAAAAAATACACTCTGATTCTAGAAGTTGAAACTATAACTAAACGAGAAATTCTTTGACGCATTGTATTATTAAATCGCTTAATATGATTAGTTTTGCCGCTTTCTTTACAAAACTGCTTTGTGACATTTATGGAGAATAACTATTTGTTAAGCAGTCCAAAAATCAGTATAACAAACAGCACGTTGACGATAACCTGGTGGTAGAGAATTCTATAATCCTCTAGCTCAATGTTCATTGTGATCACCAATGCAAATACCTACAAGTTCTCTAGTGCTTTTATCTAATTCCAATCAATAATGAGAAATGCAGGTTTAGCTGCATTATCCGTTTGGTTAAACCTGTATTTCTCATTATTTTTGATATCTGCAGTTAAATATATATCAACCTCGCAAGTCTGTATAAAAATAAAATGTACTGCCTAAAAGCCTATGATTTAATTGGGCAACCCCAATAGTTACAAAGTAAAAGACAATTCAGAAAAGGTGTATCTTTTTCTGTTTTATGCAACAAGGTCACGCAAGTAAATATTGAATTAAGGCCAACTACTCATGATAAATCACAGAAAACTTACTCCTGTCGAACAAAGCATGGAAATTTTAAATCGATGTGCTGGTTCTCTTAATATAGTAACGATTAGCCGTGTCAAAGGAGGCCTAAAAGAAGAAATAGTTAGACAGGCTCTGGACTTAATTCAAACTCGTCACCCACGCCTGAAATCTTGTATTGTCGGTGCTTTAGATAGTCTTCACTTTAAATTTGGAGCCAGAAAAATTCCTTTACGTGTAGTTTCTAAACAGACTAGCGAACAGTGGCAAGAAGTTGTTGTATCAGAATTGAATCAACCGATTGACAGTGAAAACGGTTTAATACGTGCAGTCTTAATCACTTTTCCTAATGACAAATTAAATTATTTACTGACAACATTGCATCATGCGATATCAGATGGGCTATCAACTATTCAGTTACATTCAGAAATTTTGACTTACTGCCATAAAATAGTAGATGGGGAAAAAGAAGAAAATATTCATAGCTTACATCCACTTCCTGACATTCAAGAGTTAATGCCAAAATCGATGGATGGCAACATTACCTCATTCAAGAGACTTTTATTTTTATTAAGACATATAATCAAACTGCGTTTGCGTCGTCCTAAAACTCTAAGCTTTGAGAAATGTGTGCCTCTGGAATTACGTCGTAGCAACATGGTTCAAAGAAAGCTCAATCAAGAAATCACTGCACAATTAATAGAACTTTGTAAAAAAGAGAGAACAACTGTACAGGGAGCTTTGTGTGCAGCAATGATGTTGGCAGTAGCTAGAGAAATTGACAGTAAAAGCAGAGCAAATTTACGCCTGAGTTGTAACTCTTACATTGATTTGAGAAAACGTCTACAAACTGAAATACATCGAGAAAATTTAGGAATCTTGGTTTCAGCTATCATCTCATTACATACTCTAGACATAAATACATATTTTTGGGATCTAGCGCGGGATGTCAGACAACAATTAAAAGTTGGTTTAGAAAGTGAAGATATATTTAATATAGTATTGATGTCTAAGAAAATTTACCAATATCTTCTGTCTCATCCAAATGAAGCACCTACAACAGTGAGTGTTACTAATATCGGTCGAACAGACATTCCCAATAATTATGGTTTTTTTCAACTTGAAGAGATTAGTTTTGTACCTGGACAGGCAGCTTTTGGTGCTATATTTGCTGCTGCCGTTACAACATTTCAAGGCATAATGATATTAAATTTTATGTTTTCTGAGCCTTCTATTAGTAAAGAAAGAATTGAAATTTTAGTAAATCATACAATTTCTTATATTGTCGATGTTTCTAAAAAAAATTATATTTAAAGCAATATTTTCAAGATTAAAATAAAGTCTTTTTATTTAAGAAACAGGCTTGATAACGTTGAATGAGAGGGAGTTTATTAACATGACAATTATTACAGAACGAACAGTACTTTTAACAGGTGCATCACGCGGAATTGGAACCTTTATTGCTCGTGCTTTGGCAAAAGAAAAGGCAACTATAGTTGGTATTTCACGTTCCCAGGACAAACTAGAGCAGGTATCTGCTGAAGTTAGAGCCTTAGGCGGTCGGTGGATAGGTATTCCTTACGATATCAGTAGGCTAGAAGGTTTGCCACTCCTAGTTCAGCAAATCACTCAAACTGCAGGTTCAATTGATATTTTAATTAATAATGCAGGAGTGGAATTGTATGGAAAATTCCAAGATTATTCTACCAACGATCTCCAGTTGGTATTGACAATTAACTTACTGTCAGCAATGGAATTATGTCGTTTGGTACTGCCAACGATGTTACGTCAGAAAAGGGGCCACATTGTTAACGTTGCTTCTCTAGCCGGTAAAAAAGGAGTTCCTTATGACAGTATTTATTCTGCAAGTAAAGCTGGTTTGCTCATGTGGGGCGATTCTCTTAGACAAGAATTAGCATGTACCGGAGTGAAGGTTTCAACGATTTGCCCCGGATATGTCTCTCAATGTGGGATGCTTGCTGACACTGGAGTACCAGCACCGATTTTAGCAGGTACTTCGACGCCATCGGATGTATCGAACGCGGTGATTCGAGCTATTAAGCAGAATCAAGTAGAAGTGATTGTTAATCAAGATGTAATGACAGTGGGTACAACAAAACTTTTAATCGCTATGTGTCAACTTTTTCCGCTAATTGGAGATGCAGTTTATCGATGGATTGGAGTACCTAAGCTCAACCAGATACGTGCTGAAAATCAAATGCATGCTGCACGAAAACTAAGTAAGAAAGATCAAAAGCTACTACAACAATTGTCGGAGGAATATTGTGAACAAGAAAGTATATTTGATGATCTACGATCTGGGCGCAGGTCATCGCAGCACTGCTAATGCTTTAAAAGCAGTAATTGAAAAGCGGCAATTACCTTGGCAAATCCACATAGTGGATGCTTTTAAAGAAATCATTGGCACGACTACTCCACACTACGTTTATAACCAGCTGATACTCAAAAATACTTGGGCAAAAATTATTAATGAGCCTTTACTGTCTCCTTCATTCAAGTTACAAATACACCTTAGTCATTTTGCTTGGTTAGCACGTTTTAAACGATATTGGCACCAGCATCAACCCAATCTAGTAGTTGCATTGCTGCCATATCTTAATAAGCTCATTTATGAAAGTTTGCGGGCTGTGTCACCCGGTGTACCCTTCTCCACTTTAATAACCGACCATGCCGATTGCCCACCCCACTTTTGGATTGAGCGACAAGAACAATTTTTAATTTGTCCCACTGAACAGGCAGTTGAACAAGCAAAAAACTTGGGTTATAGGCAGGAGCGGATCTTCCGCACATCAGGAGTAGTCATCCATCCTCGGTTTTACGAACCTATTCGTATTGATCGCCATATTGAGAGACAACACCTAGGACTAGATCCAGACTTGCCTACAGGTTTAATCTCTTTTGGCAGTCAGGGATCGAAGGTCATGCTGGAGATTGCAGATTGTTTGGAGAAATCACAACTAAACCTACAACTTATTTTCATTTGCGGACGCAACGAAGAACTAGCAACAGCACTGCGCCGCCAAAAAAGCCGCTTAAGGAGAGTTGTTAAAACGTTTACGAGTGAAATTCCTTATTACATGCATTTGTCCGATTTCTTCATTGGTAAATCTGGATCTGTAGGTGTTAGCGAGGCTGTGAATATGAAATTACCAGTAATTACAGATTGCAATGCCTTAAGCTTGTTTCAAGAACGGCCCTCGGCTATGTGGATTGCCGAAAAAGAGATTGGTATTGTAATCCGCAATTTTGGGGAAATTAACCAAGCTGTAGCAAAGCTAATCCAGCCTAATTATTTAGCCCGTTACCGTGCTAATGCCGATGCTATTAACAATAGAGCAGTGTTTGAAGCTGTTGATATTTTGAAACAAATTCTAGAAAACTCCCAGAAATTGTTGAATGTCTAATTAGAACACAGATAGAATATTCAGCAAGCTACCTAAATAACCTATTAGCTAATACTATCTAGGTTAACCACAAAATCTTTAGTAGTTATTGATTCCACAAAAATAGTTGTTGGTCACTAACCTAAAATTGGGTAAGTTTCTAGCTTCAAATGACAATCACATCCAGCAAGGAGCAATGACATGAAATTTAATTGGCTAATCATAGGCGCTGGG
>JAJPJF010000315.1 GCA_021324415.1 Nostocales cyanobacterium Centralia_MAG_434 | reverse complement strand
TGTGCGAATTGGCTGCATAGGTTAGTGACACTCCAGGTTTGGCTATCGCTATTGTTGACTGTCTTTACCCTATTGTTGCCAATTCTTTATACTGTGTTTGTAAATTGGCGATGACTTTGTCAAGGGTTAAGAACTTTTTACCAATGCGGAGACTAAAATTGTATCAGCGCAGAAATTCTGCAAGCTGTTCTAGCTTTAACCAAGCCTCGCCATTCTGTAGGATTTCTTGGGCAAGCACAATACCTTTGACACAACTATTTATATCCATCTCCTCATCAGTCACTTCACCGACTTGGAATGCCAGTGCTGCATTTAAAGCAACCACATCCTGTTGTGGCTTGGTGCCTTTTCCTTGTAGAACTGCTTTCAAAATTTCAGCGTTTTCATGGACATTTCCACCTAACAGTGCTGTAGTAGGAGCAGGATTTAAACCCAATTGTTGAGGATTCAAGACCATTCGACGAATCTGTTGATCTTGAAGAACTGCCAAGTCCGTTGCATCTGCCAATCCAGCCTCGTCTAACTTTTCTCGTCCGTAGAGTGCGATCGCACGACGAGAGCCTAACTGTGATAAAGCCTGAGCTATTGTTTCCACCAAAAGGGGATCGCACACACCAATAATTTGCCCAGTTGGTCTCATTGGATTGACCAGAGGACCAAGTAAGTTAAAAATAGTACGTACTTTCAAAGTTTTTCGCAAGGCAGCAACCGTTTTAAGTGCTGGATGCCATCCTGGAGCAAACAAAAAAGTGATACCGACTTCAGTCACTGCGGATTGCACTTTCTCGAAACTGGCATTGAGATTAATGCCTAAAGCCTCCAACACGTCTGCAGAGCCAGCCTTGCTAGTTGCTGAACGATTGCCATGCTTGGCAACTTTTACCCCCGCGGCGGCTGCAACAAAGGCGACAGCGGTAGAAATATTGAAGGTTGAGGCTCCGTCTCCTCCTGTTCCACAGGTGTCAATGAGGGGAGGATTTCCCCCACTCCCTATTCCCCACTCCCTATTCCCCACTCTCGATTGAGAGTACAACACACTAGCCATACCAACCAATTCTTCAGCGGAGACACCTTTGGCTTGAATTGCTACCAAAATTGCTCCCGATAGTACTGGAGGAATAGCATCTGTTAACCACCCTTGCATCAATTCTGCTGATTGAGCAACTGTCAGTGATTGACGGTCTAGTAATTGTTGTAAAAAAGCAGACCAATGTGATGTGTCAACCGTGGCTTGATTGGTAGATATCATTTTGTCATTAGTCATTTGTTATTTGTGCTAGCTATATATAATGAGTGTTGTCTTTACTCACTTTTGACTAAAGTTTGGGTATATGTACGAACCACATTGTTAATGATTGTCAGACCCACATTTCCACCTAGAGTCATAATAGACTCTGGATGAAACTGTACGGCAGCGATCGCAAGTGTCTGATGCTCAATTGCCATAATCACATCATCCTCTGAGATGGCTGTTACTTTTAGAACTGAAGGCATTTTTTGTGGTAGGGCAAATAAAGAATGGTATCTACCAACTGTAAAGGATTGTGGCAAGCTCTTAAATAAAAGTGAATTGGGATCTGTGACAAAAATTTGCGAGGATTTGCCGTGTTGAGGATAGTGCAGAACACCCAATTCTCCACCCAAAGCTTCAACAATACCTTGTAGTCCCAGACAAACTCCAAAAAGCGGGATTTGACGCCGAATGCAAGCAGCTACAGTTTCTGGAACTCGAAAATCACTTGGTCTTCCTGGACCAGGAGATAAGACAACCAAGTCAGGGCGTTTTGTATCAAATAGAGATTCTGAAAATCCATGCCGTAGTGTTGTGACGATCGCACCCGTTTGCCGAATGTAATTGGCTAATGTATGAACAAATGAATCTTCATAATCAATCAGTAAGACGTGCTTACTAGATTCGACATGTGAGACACTTCCAGTTGAGTTGAGGAAATTGCCAACATCAGATTTCGTTTCTGTTTGCTGAGCACGACGAATTGTTTCAAATAAAGCAGCACCCTTAGTGATCGTTTCTTGCTCTTCGGCTTCTGGGATAGAGTCATAAAGCACAGTAGCTCCAACTCTCACTTCCGCGATCGAGTCTTGCAATCGAATAGTACGCAATATCAAACCAGTATTAAAATTACCATTAAAGCTTAAGTACCCAACCGCACCACCATACCAACGTCGAGCACTACGCTCGTGTTGTTCGAGAAACTGCATTGCTGAGCGTTTAGGTGCACCTGTCACTGTAACTGCCCATGTATGAGTCAAAAATGCGTCTAAGGCATCAAACTCTGGCCTTAATAAACCCTCGACATGATCTACAGTATGGATCAAGTGACTATACAGTTCTATTTGGCGACGACCAATGACTCGTACCGAACCTGGCTCACAAATTCGTGATTTGTCATTGCGATCTACGTCAGTACACATTGTCAATTCAGCTTCTTCTTTACCTGAATTGAGTAGTTGCCGTATTTGTTCAGCATCATCCAAAGCGTTTTGACCCCGCCTGATAGTACCACTAATTGGACAAGTTTCGACACGCCGACCTTCCACACGCACAAACATTTCTGGTGATGCACCAATCAGATACTCGCCCCCAAGATTGAAAATGAAACCATAGGGACTGGGATTGACTTTTTGTAAGGTTTGGAATAGCTTACTAGGTGGCTCTTGAGTTGCTTCAAAAAAGCTTTGACTAGGAACAACTTCAAATAAGTCACCTCGGCGGAAGTAATCTAGTGCTATTTCAACTTGCTTTGCATATTCACCCTTGTCATGGTCAGCTCTGTTGGTTGGGATAAGACGCTTTCCTCTGTAATCAACAGATTCACCTGTTCTGGGAAGGTTTCTCGTACTGCCATCCTCTGTTTCAAATTCATATTGCAGACGAAAAGCACTTTGTAGATAGTAGTCAACAACTATAAGTTCATCAGGCAGGTACAATACTAAATCCCGCTGATCTACGGGACGCTTAAGATGCTTGGTAATTGGCTCAAATTGAAAGACCAAGTCATACCCAAAAGCACCGTAAAGTCCTAGATGCTCATCTTCTGTATTAGAAAAAGTATGCAAAATTTCACGGATCACCGTAAAAGCAGAAGGTTGTTTACTTCGCTCTTCTTCAGCAAAAGTTTCTGTTGTAAGTTTCACAAAGCCTGTGATAGTGTGATTGCTAAGTGTGATTTGCTGAAGTTGGGAATGTGCTTCAAGGCACCTTAAAAATAAAGGTAGTAGTACTTTTCCTCTGTTATTCAGCGCCTTTAGAGTAAACGAATCTTCCCGTGTTGTTAATTCTAGTGGTGGATTGATAAATCCAATTGCCCATCTTTTGTATCTTCCCGGAAATTCATAACTACTTTTCAGCAGACCTCCACGTTGAGTATCTAGGTGAAATAAGATATCTTCAACAGCAGTTTCCATTTGAATCTGAGTCGTGAAGCGAGATACATGAACGCCACCAAGGGTCGTGTAGGAGTGATAATCAACAATCATGAGCGATTTTTCCAGTGACTGTTTTCAGTAGAGTATTGTTACGCATAATAAGCGTAACAGCTTGTTGCCAGATTACAACTAGAAAAATCTTTAACAAAGCTTGTATGAAGGTTGTGTTGATGTAATAAATGAGTATAGATTTAAAGTGTATAAGTGCTTTTTATAGTTTTTGATAGTTAATAATCAAGAGTCGATTATTTTTCGCTCTCAAGAATTTTTTGGGCTTTTAAAAGTTCTTCCTTATGTTCCTGAACTGTAGGATATTTCAGATCCAAGCTTTGTAATGTTTTATAAATCACATCCGCCACAACAAGACGAGTAAACCATTTATGATCTGCTGGGATAATGTACCAAGATGCCCATCCAGTACTGGTATTGTTGAATGTATCTTCATATGCTTTCATATATTCATCCCAAAAGGCTCGTTCTTTTACATCATGGATTGAAAACTTCCAATTTTTTTCAGGCTGTTTGAGACGCTCTAAAAAGCGCTTTTTCTGTTCTTCTTTCGAGACATTTAAGAAAAACTTGAGAACAACAATCCCATTGTTAACTAAATATTTTTCAAAATTGTTAATCTCCTCATAGCGACGTTGCCAAATATGAGAATCTTTCAAATGAGGTGGAAGATTTTGTTGCTCCAGAATTTCTGGATGTACACGAGTTACCAATACTTCCTCATAGTACGAGCGGTTAAAAATACCAATTCGCCCCCGTTCTGGTAGTGCTTTGAAGTGTCGCCACAAATAGTCATGATCTAATTCTTCTGAAGAGGGCGATTTAAAACTGAAAACCTGACATCCCTGGGGATTAAGGCCAGACATGACATGCTTGATTGTACTATCTTTACCAGCTGCATCCATTGCCTGAAAAATAATCAGCAAAGCATATGTATTTTGAGCGTAGAGAATTTCCTGGGATTTTACTAATGCCTCAATCCCTTCCTGCAACTTGATGGCAGCATCTGATTTATTGAGATAATCTGCTTTATAAGTAGGGTCATAGTCCTTGTGGAGGGAAATCTTTTTTCCACTTGGAACAACGAAGGGATGAATAAAATCATTAAATTTCGTCATAGCGCTCAATCCTGCAGTGCTATCTATTTATTGTTACACTGCATTCACAAACTTGTCTGTTATTTCTCAGAGCTAGCAGGACAGACTGTCAAATTGAATTTATGACCGAAAACTCCAAGGGCGCAAGCCCCTAAATTCTATTTATGGGGATAAGCAAGGGCGGGACTTTAGTCCCCGTCAAGATCTATTGCCCACTGCTCAATTAGTTCGCTAACACTAATCCCTTTCGTTGCTGCATGGCGTTGTAATTTAGCCCATGAAGAAGGAGTTAACAATACATGATGTCTTGATTTAACCTCATCATGTAAAACCGGAACATTTTTTACTCTTTTCTTGCCTTTTGTAGTTGCCATAAATAGATAGTGGGACTATACTAAAAGTATAGCAATCAATCAAAAATGCGCTCATGCAAATACGATGGAACTTTAAACTGAAACCAGGGTCACGGCAACGACAAAAGATGTCGTCGTGGATGGTGACGTTAAGGAAACATCGTATCTCGATGCTGGTAGAAGTATCTGACACCCTGCCCGAGATGAAGCCACTAATCGAGGCTAAATCAGTAGTTGGGATTGACGTCGGCGTCAATAAGCTTGTCGCCCTATCTGATAACAGTTTTGTTGAGAATATCCGCGTCACCACCAACACTAGAACGTCTAGACGGTTGAAGATGCGACAGCGTGCTGCTAGCCGTAAACTCAAAGGTTCCAACAACAAAGGCAAGGCATACAAACGACTTGCCAAAATGCACCACCAACTCACCCAAAAGCGAGACGGGTACAATTGGCAGGCAGCGAGCAAGATTGTCAAAACTGCTGATGTGATAGCACCAGAAGACCTCAATATCAAGAATATGGTCAAACGTGCTAAACCAAAGCATGACGGAAATGGTGGTTACAAGCGTAATGGTGCTAGTCAAAAAACTGGACTTAATAAAGTCATTCTTGATTGTGGATGGGGTGATTTGTTCGCCAAGATAGCATGGCTAGCACTGAAGGCGGGTAAACCAGTTGTAAAAGTACCCGCCAAGCATTCATCACAAGAGTGCCCTAAATGTGGGCATATAGACAAGAAAAACCGCGATGGGGAGAAGTTCATCTGCACTAACTGTCAGCATACAGAACATGCAGATACAAAAGCTTCTCGGACAATTGCGGCAAGAGTTGGGTTAGTCTTCCCCAAGAAAATCAAGAAGACTCTACCTCGGGACTCGGGGAAAGTTACGCCTATCAGGCATCAATCCGTACGGGTTGAGGGTAGGAACCATGCCTATGGGGTGATTGGTACACAATTATCTTTATTTGATATTGCTGATTATCAATCATCCGACAAGCGGGTATCTAGGAAATACGGCAGAAAGTCCTAGAGAATCCCCTTCCCTTTAGGGATGGGGAGAAGTCAAAAGACAGCTTGGATAGTGTTCAATAATTCCTTAATAGTGTAAGGCTTCAATAAAAATGCTAGCACCTGAATACCACTTGCTTCTAAAAGCTTACGGTTGGATGCTAGTCCACTCATGACAACAATTTTGATAGAGGAATCCATTTGTTGCAGGATACGAATAGCATTTAAACCATCTATTGTTGGCATTTGAATATCGATCAATACTACACTGATTTCATTTTTATGTAAGGTGTAGAGTGAGAACGCATCTACTGCATTGCAGGCAGTGAGAACTCTGTAGCTGTATTGTTCAAGGGAATTTTGCGTCATCTGGCAAATGAATGCTTCATCATCTACAACCAGAATCAATTCATTGTGCCCTCTGGCTATTTGGTAATTATCAGCATCCTCGTGTTGCGTCACTTCGTTTTGAATGGCTGGCAAGTAAACCCTAAATTTACTACCTTCTCCAACCTTACTCTCTACACTCACAAAACCACCGTGGTTTTTCATAATACCAATAACAGTAGAAAGACCTAGTCCTGTGCCTTTTCCCTGTTCTTTAGTTGTAAAAAATGGTTCAAAAATTCTTTCCAACACATCTTTTGACATACCGCATCCTGTATCTGAGACAGTGATAACAACGTAGGGACCCTCTTTCGCCTCTAGATTCATCCTGGTATAGTTGTGATCAACTAAGAAGTTTTCAGCATAAATACTGAGAGTGCCTCCCTGGGGCATGGCATCACGCGCATTCACACACAGATTCATCAAAACTTGATGTATTTGCGTCTGGTCTGTTGAAACAGTCCAAAGATTTTTCCCTACATTAGTGCAGATTTCAATTGATTTAGGAAATGTACTGTTGACAATCCTCTCAACCTCCTTAATCAGGTGTTTGAGTTGTAAAGGAGCTAGTGTTCCTTCTGCTCCCTGTGCAAACGATGTAATTTGCTTGACCAGTTGTGCGCCCTGTTTAGAACTATCTTCCAAGATTTTGAGTAGTTCTTGATTTTTCTCATCAAGATTAGGAAGTTTAAGGGGTAGCAATTGAGCAACTGCCAAAATCGGAGAGAGCATGTTATTCAAATCATGGGCAATACCATTTGCCAAGGTGCCAAGACTTTCCAGGCGTTGTATCCGATAAAACTGAGCTTCGAGTTGTTTTTTCTCAGTGATATCGGTGTTGACAGTGAGGATGGATTTTGGCTGTCCTGTATTGTCTCGCAGCAATGTCCAACGGCTAAGGACAATGACTTTTTTACCCTCTTTTGTAGTATGTTGCAGTTCACCTTCCCATTTGCCCTGGTGCACTGCAATATTGAGGGCTTCATTGACTTGCGCTATTGTTTTACAACAAAAAAGCTCAGTTGCTTTTTTGCCAAGCACTTCTGTTGTTTGCCAACCATAGAGGCTTTCAGCAGCTTGATTCCAAAATAAAATTTCGTGCTCTAAATTACGAACAAAAATTGCGTCTGATGCGACATTCAGTAGGGTAGCTTGTTCTTTTATTTTCTCTTGTGCTTGTTTACGCTTAGTAAAATCTGTGGCGCTTCCCTGTTGATTCCGGACGGCAGCTAATTTCCACTGAAGCGATGGTATACCGTTGAGTGTAAATGTACGTTCTATTGTCTGACGACTTGTAACCATTGCTTCTTGAGTGACTTGCAACTTTTCTAAAGTTGTTTGTAATTCTTTGTTGACTTTCTCCAATTCAAGAGTTTGCGAGTTCACTCGTGTTTCTAATTGCGCATAAGCTTGTTGAAGCTGCTTCAAAGCATTGATATCTTGAACTACATAAATAAAATATGGCTCACCAAAACTTGTACGAACTACAGAGACACTCAAGTTAATCCAGACATAGCTATTGTCTTTACGGATGTAACGTTTTTCTAATTGGTATGTTTGAATTTCACCAACCAACAACTGGCGCATGCACTCCCAATCAACAGTTAGGTCATTGGGGTGTGTTATTTCCTCCAGCGTTAACTGTTTCAATTCTTCGTGGCTGTAACCCAAAATATTACAAAGTTTTTGGTTAACTTGCAAACATCGTCCATCTAGTCCTACGTGGGCTAGCCCAACACCAGCTTGGTTAAATGTAGCTTGAAAACGTTGTTCACTCTCCTGTAGCTGTTGTTTGAGGTCTGTTTTTTCTAATACTTTTTGAATAGCTTGAAGCAGTTTCTTCGGTGTTGTAGCTTTTTTTACTAAACAGTCAACGGCACCGCGGTTTATCGCCTGTAGTACTATCTGTTCATTTTCCTGCTCGGTTAATACTACCAATGGAAGCTTTGTTTGGTCTAACTGAGTCTTCAAATCAGTTAAAAACTCCATTCCATTCATGTCTGGTAGCAGGTAATTCATGACAATAACATCGGGAAATTGCTGATAACAAAGTTGTAGTCCTTTTTTCCCTGTATCAGCTTCCAAAATACTGTATGCGTGTTGCTGATCTTGCAATAGGTAGCGACCATAAGTTTTTCGATCTTCCAAACAGTGATCAACAAGCAAAATTTCTACTGTGTTTTTTCTCACTTAACCCTATCTCCTGACTTTGCTAAAAAACAAAACAAGGAAAGTACGCCGACAATCAAAAATAGTTTGGTAAGTATGGAAGCACAAACTGAAACTTCCTATACTTAAAAAACAAACAAGAATACATGTGTCATAAGTCACCCATGCATTTCTTGAATAAAGACTAATCAAAACGGTAATCAGAGCGTTTATTGATGATTAGAGTACACTAAAGAGCAAAAATGAGGAATTTATGAGGTAGTAGGGTAAGACCACAATAAACTACTGTCGCTTGACGCACTTTATAAGTCATTAGTTATCAGTAAGTTTCGCTCGCTCAAGAGTTGACATACCTCTGCGTCGGTTGTTTGCTCAAAATTCTCATACCAAATACCAATTGCATACAAATCTTCTGGTGTCATCACACACACGACCTTATCGACTTCTGCTTGTAGTTCTTGACAGGTAGCTGCTGCTGCAACTGGAACTGCTACCACAAGCTCTTGGGGCTGTTGCTGTTTTAATGTAGCGATCGCTGCTCGGATAGTAGCACCTGTAGCAATCCCATCGTCAACTAGAAGAATAGTATGGTTTTTAACTTCTGGTGGTGGACGATTATCACGATAGGTGCGATTGCGGCGCTCCAATTCTCTCATTTCTACTGCCGTTACCTGCTCGATAATCTGCTGGGAAATACGCAAAGAATCTACAATATTCTCATTGATGACACGCACTCCTCCCATTGCTAACGCACCCATTGCCAATTCCTTGTGTCCAGGTAGACCTAGTTTCCTTACAAGACAGATATCTAATGGCGCATCAAGTGCCTCTGCGACTTCAAATGCTACAGGTACACCACCACGAGGAAGCCCTAATACTAAAACGTCTGGACGATTAGCATACTCTGTTAACTTGGCAGCTAGCAGCTTTCCAGCCATGGTACGATTGCGGAATCTTTGCAACATATTTTTATACCTCTTTATTAAAATTTTGGGTGTACACGCTTCGGTATTTGTAAATTTATCTCCCTATCTCAAAAGCGTTCAACCCACCAATTTACCTGAGGGGATACTGAGTGTCTGAGCAACAGAGACAGCTAAATAAGGGTTAGCCTTGCCTCCTAGACTCTACTTCGAGGTTAGAAACAAAATGTGAGGAAGATGTGACGTAAAGAATGAGCGCAGTTGTTACAGCGCTACAGGCAATTGAATACTGACTGTAGTACCAGTGACTGCGTCAGACTGAATAAATAATTCCCCATCATGAGCATTCACGATACGTTTGGTAATGGCAAGCCCTAGTCCAGTACCACTAGGTTTTGTCGAGAAAAATGGTTGAGTTAACTTTGATAAGACTTCTTGTGGAATTGGATCGCCGACATTATGGACATGAATACAAACTTTATCTACAAGTGAACTGTCTACTTTCCATGTGATGACATCTGCAGGTGAAACTGCTTCGCAGGCATTACGGATAATGTTGATAAACACTTGCTTGAGTTTATCCTTGTCCCCCAATATTTTAATCGTGCGTGATGCAGGAATAAATTCAATTTTTCTCTCCAGGGCTTCTGGCATTTCATGAATTTGCACTAGCAACTCACGAATAAATTCATTCACATCCAATGCACAAAGCTGCAACACCTGAGGCTTAGCATAAAGCAAAATTTCACTCAGTAGACGTTCTAGACGATAGGCTTCACCAAGCGCTAACGACAAACGCTCTTGAGCAGGTTCAGGCAGAATAGTTTTCTTAAAATACTTCAATCCCATCATAATTGTTGTGAGGGGATTACGAATTTCATGCACAATCATCGCAGCAAATTCACCAATAACTGCCAGTCGTTCCTGTTCAATCAGCTTGGCTTGTGCTGCTCGCAATTGGGCAGTACGTTTTTCTACCTCTGCTTCCAAAACTTGATTAAATTGGCACTGTTGTTGGTACAGATGATAATGATCGATCGCTGTAGCTGCTCGTTCAGCAAACAATTCTACGATTTGGATTTCTGCTTTTGAAAATTTCCGTGGTTCTCGGTGAAAAGAGCAAATAGTACCAATAATTTTACCTTCAGCAGTTCGCAAAGGTATGCCTAAATAAGAACAATAACCTTCTGGCGCTTCTCCATATTCTGGATATTTTTTCACATCTTCCACTGCTAATGAGTGACCTATGTGTATCACAGTGCCAGTCAGGGAACCATGTAGAGAATAAATATGTTCACCCTCACCCATATCGATACTACTTGCCAAGACAGTTTCGAATCCTTCTTGACAGAGTGTTACCACTGACCAATCTACCTCAATAAGTTCGCTGACTCCACATGCAATATTATGCAGATAGCCCTTTAGTTCACCAGTTCGATAGTTCAAAGAGGACAACAGTGCCATTGCTAACCGCTCCCGTTGCCACAGTTGGTTTTGCAATGATACATTATGTTCTTCAATGATTTTGCTCATGAATATTTCGTGGTGAGTGCAAAATTAAGTTGAGAAAGAGATTGGTAGGTTGTGAGCCTTTGGATATTTGGGTTCAAATACTTGAATGTATGAAGATTCTACTAGGTATATATTCAGTTTGGATACTTAACTAACAAAAAATTTACACTTAAATACAAATTTTTATACATTCCCTACTTAAAAATTAGAATTAGCTGAGAAACAGATAAGAAGCTTCTAGACAAAATATCAGGGTTTTAGACAGAAATTCTTAGCTCATTATAATCTTTGGAATTAGCCTTCATTCAACAATCAATTTAAAGTTTAACATGGAAGTTTTACCAATCACTGATGTTGAACCGAGGAGTTTATTAATTGTGAAAAAATGATCACATGCTTACAAATTTTAATTGAGCAACCTAGAAAATAGCTGTGATTTATAGTCACAAGTTTAACTCCCCTTTCAGCACTGCCAAGTTGAGTGATGACTAATGACCAACACATCCAGAGGAGAAAGTTTATGCGGTTAGAAGGTAAGGTTGCCCTAGTGACTGGTAGCAGTCAGGGAATCGGACAGGGAATAGTTTTGCGTCTTGCCCAAGAAGGCGCAGATGTTGTCATCAACTACCGATCTCATCCAGAAGGAGCAGAAGAAACCTTAGCAAAAGTACAGGCTCTAGGTGGTAGATGTTACACAGCCCAGTCTTCCAACTCTCATGGTTTAACAATTAAGGCAGATTTGGGCAGTGTCGATGAAGTTCGTCAATTGATTGCAGAAAGCATTGAACATTTTGGCAGGTTAGATATTCTAGTAAACAATGCTGGCATTGAAAAACATGCACCATTTTGGGAGGTTACAGAGGCAGATTATGATGCTGTAATGAATGTCAACTTAAAAGGTGTCTTTTTTGCCACTCAAGCCTTTGTACAACATTTAATTGCAACTAAACGGACTGGAAAAATCATCAATATCAGTTCAGTGCATGAAGAACTTCCATTTCCCAATTTTGCTGCTTACTGTGCTAGCAAAGGTGGGATGAAAATGCTTGTTCGGAATTTAGCAGTTGAGCTTGGTTCGTTAGGTATCACTATTAACAACGTTGCACCGGGAGCAATTGAAACTCCTATTAATACCAACTTATTGAATTATCCAGAAAAGTTAGGTGCGCTGTTACAAAACATTCCACTTGGTCGTCTTGGTCAACCACAGGATGTTGCCTCCTTAGTAGCATTCCTAGCTTCCTCTGATGCCGATTACATTACAGGTAGTACCTTCTTTGTAGATGGTGGGCTGCTATGGAATTATCAGGAACAGTAAGTAAAGACAAAGACGCATACATAGGAGACAACGATGCTGGAAAGTCTGAAAAAAATTCAGAATCCATTCATTAGAAGTGTAACAGCAGCAGCTACAGTAGGCTCAGTTTTAACATTGGTTGCTGCTCTAGTCATTGGTGTGATCAATGGTAAAGATAAATCAGTCTATCGGTTTGGTACATATTCCTCATTACTTGGAATAGGTTGTGGTGCAGTTTTTGGTTTAGTTTTTACAAGTCACAAACAATCTACTCAAGATATTAGTTATCAGCAAGATGACCAGACAATATCTAACAATAAAATTTGGAAAGATTGGCGAAGATTTGTGGTTGTTCGCAAAGTCAAAGAGAGTGAAGAAATTACTTCCTTTTATCTACAACCTGAAGATAAAGGTAACATTCCTAATTTTCAACCAGGTCAATTTTTAACTATCAATCTTGATATCCCTGGGCAAAATAAGCCTGTGATTCGTACCTACTCGCTTTCTGATTATCCTGAGATTTGTGACTACTATCGTCTATCCATTAAGCGTGAAGGAGTACCCAACGGGTTAGATGTGCCACCTGGTATAGCGTCTAATTTTATGCACGATCACATTCATGAAGGGTCCGTAATTCTTGTCAAACCACCAAACGGGAAGTTTGTTTTGGATCTACAAAAGTCTCTTCCTGCAGTGCTCATCAGTAATGGGGTGGGTATTACTCCCATGCTCAGTATGGCGAAAGCTGTAACCCAACTTAATCCCAAACGTCCAATTTGGTTTGTACATGGTGCGAGAAATGGCAAATTTCATGCCTTTCGTCATGAAATAGCAGAATTAGCTCAAAAAAATCCTAACTTGCATTTACATTTTCGCTACAGCCGTCCCACACCTGAAGACGAAGGTCATTTCCAAAGTGTTGGGTATGTGGATACTGCTCTTATAAAAGAGTTAGTTGAACAAGAAGCTGAGTATTTCCTGTGTGGTTCTCCATTGTTTATGCAGTCCATCATCGAAGGACTTAAAGAATCAGGAGTTCCTGACGATAGAGTCTTTTTTGAATCTTTTGGTAAACCAATGAAAGTGGTTTTCAACAGTCAACACCAGACTGTAACTGTGGGTGAGAGAATTGAAGAAGCTGAGATTGTCTTTACAAAATCAGGTAAAACTATAAATTGGAAACAAGAAGATGGCAATATTCTCGACTTTGCCGAAGCGAATGAAATTTATCCTCCCTTCAGTTGTCGTGTAGGCATTTGCGGAACCTGTATGTGTAAAATCTACAGTGGTGAAATTGCTTATCAAGAAGAACCAACTGCCAAAATTGAAGAGGGTTCAGTTTTGATTTGTATTTCCCAGCCCAAGAGTTCTAGGGTTGTTTTGGATATTTAGTCATTTTCCCTTGGAATTTTTCATCACAAGTTTAGTGCTATCTAGTGTCAAAACAGAATTCTTTAGATAGCCAATTGGGCGTTGCTAAATTTGATCATGAATTATGTTTGTAAGTTTTTTGGTAGAGATGTAGCATTGCTACGTCTCTACACACGATGAATTGCAAATTCATACTGTGATTCGGCAACGCTGCAAATTAATACACTCATTCATAGATACTAAGAGTGGTACTTATTATGACAACTGCAACCCAGGAAGAAATTAGATTAGAAGAAGCCCGGAACCATAAAGCTAAATGGCGTAAGTGGGGACCATATTTAAGTGAGCGTCAATGGGGAACAGTGCGAGAAGACTACAGTGCCAACGGTACTGCTTGGGACTACTTCACTCATGACCAAGCTCGTTCCCGTGCCTATCGATGGGGTGAAGATGGCATTGCAGGTATTTCTGATGAACATCAACACCTTTGTTTTGCGATCGCCCTTTGGAATGGCAAAGACCCAATTCTTAAAGAAAGATTGTTTGGTATAACAGGAAGCGAAGGAAATCATGGGGAAGATGTTAAGGAATATTACTTTTATCTTGATAATACCCCCACACATTCTTACATGAAAATGCTTTATAAATATTCACAAAAAGCATTTCCCTATTCTCAATTAGTTGCAGAAAATAGACAACGTAGCCGTCAAGAACAAGAATTGGAATTGTTAGATACAGGTGTATTTGATGAAAATCGTTACTTTGATGTCATCGTTGAATATGCCAAAAATACTGCTGAGGATATTCTCATTCAAATCCAAATTACGAATCGAGGACCAGAAATTCAGACGCTGCATCTCTTGCCCACTCTCTGGTTTCGCAATACTTGGTCTTGGGATGGAGATTTAAATAAAAAGCCAGGACTACAAGAGATTCATTTAGATGATTCCCTAAATATCATAGAGGTTTCTCACCCATCTTTAGGCAAAAGGTGGATGTATTTTGAGAATAAAACAGAGTTTTTATTTACAGAAAACGAGACAAATTTCGAAAAAATTTTTGGCTATCCTAATACATCTGCCTATGTAAAAAATGGAATCGATGAATACATTGTGCATGGTCAAAAAGAAGCAGTTAATCCAGACAAAAGAGGCACAAAGGCAGCAGCCCAATATTTTTTAAGCATTGAACCAGGCAAAACACAAACTTTCCGATTACGATTGAGTGATTTACAAAACTTAGCTGAACCTTTTAATCAGGATTTTGATACAATTTTTTCTAAACGTAAGCATGAAGCTGATGAATTTTATCAACGTATTACACCCTTTCCACTCAGTGAAGATATGCTACTAGTACAGCGGCAAGCTTTTGCAGGAATGCTGTGGAGTAAACAATTTTATTATTATGATGTAGAAAAATGGTTGAAAGGCGATTCTGCTACACCTCTACCAGCACAAGAACGTAAATATGGCAGAAATCGAGAATGGTTTCACCTCAATAATGAAGATATTCTTTCAATGCCTGATAAGTGGGAATATCCTTGGTTTGCTGCTTGGGATTTAGCATTTCACTGTATTCCTTTGGCGATGATTGACCCGGATTTTGCCAAGTATCAATTGGATATCTTAACGCGGGAATGGTATATGCATCCTAATGGACAAATTCCTGCTTATGAATGGCAATTTAGTGATGTTAACCCACCTGTTCATGCTTGGGCAACCTGGCGTGTTTACAAAATTGAACAGAAAATGTATGGACGAGCAGACAAACAGTTTTTAGAGCGGGTTTTTCAGAAGCTATTACTCAATTTTACGTGGTGGGTAAATCGTAAAGATGCTGAGGGAAATAATGTTTTTCAGGGAGGATTTTTGGGTTTAGATAATATTGGTGTCTTTGACCGTAGTACGACTCTACCTACAGGCGGACATATTAACCAATCTGATGGCACTAGCTGGATGGGCATGTATTGCCTCAATATGTTAGAAATTGCCTTAGAGCTAGCAAAAACAAACCCAGTTTATGAAGATATAGCAACAAAATTCTTTGAGCATTTTCTTTACATTGCTAATGCCATGAATCATATTGGTGAAGAAGAAGCTAGCCTTTGGAATGAGGAAGATGGTTTTTTCTATGATGTCCTACATTCGCCTGAGCAACAAATTACTCTAAAAGTACGCTCAATAGTAGGACTCATTCCCTTGTTTGCTATTGATATTATTGAACCCGAAACATTAAAATTACTTCCTGGCTTTAAAAAGAGATTGGAATGGTTTATTACAAACCGTCCTGACTTACGACAAAATGTAGCTTGTATGGAAACACCAGGGGTAGGTGCAAGGCGATTACTATCGATTGTGTCTCAAGCGAAATTACGTCGTATCCTTACAAAAATACTAGACCAAACTGAATTCTTGGGAGACTATGGAATCCGTGCTCTTTCTAAATACCATGCTGAACATCCTTACATTTTCAATGTCAATGGATCTCAATTTCAGGTCAGTTATGAACCTGCCGAATCTAGCAGTGGTTTGTTTGGTGGTAATTCTAACTGGCGTGGTCCGGTTTGGTTCCCAATAAATTTCTTATTGATTGAGTCTCTGCAAAAATTTCATTACTATCTAGGAGATGATTTCAAAGTTGAGTGTCCTACAGAGTCTGGTCAAATGATGACGCTTTGGGAAGTTGCGTCTGAACTATCACAACGGCTGATCAGGATTTTCTTAAGAAATTCATCGGGTCAACGACCTGTATATGGAGGAACTCAAAAATTTCAAACTGATCCTCATTGGTGGGATTTAATTCAATTTCATGAATACTTCCACGGCAACAATGGCGCAGGAATTGGTGCAAGTCATCAAACAGGATGGACTGGTTTAGTCGCCAAATTAATTCAACAATTTGGTGAGTATGAAGGACAAAATCAAGAGCCTTAAATAGATAGCTAACCTGTTGAACTCACAAGTTAAATCATGCGTGAGAAACTACCTCACTCAAACTGCGTTAATTAGTGAGGTAGTTCATAGCGAAACAACTCATAACAAATCACGTACCTATTAGATTTATTCTAAAAATTACTACATTAAGACAAAAATATGACAGCACATATCCTACTGGTTGAAGATGAAGTCAAGCTGGCGCGATTTGTGGAATTGGAATTGAGTAGCGAAGGCTACAAGGTTAGTGTGGCACATGATGGCATCACTGGTTTGACCTTAGCGCGAGAGTCATCACCAGATTTAGCAATTCTAGATTGGATGTTACCAGGATTATCGGGTGTGGAGCTTTGTCGTCGCTTGCGTGCCACTGGCAATAAAATACCAGTGATTTTGTTGACAGCAAAAGACGAACTGAGCGATCGCGTCGCTGGGTTGGATGCAGGTGCTGATGATTATGTGGTTAAACCATTTAGTATCGAGGAACTGTTGGCAAGGATTCGTGCCCATTTACGCCGAACTCAGGAAATAGATGAAGATTTATTACAATTTGAAGATTTGAGCTTAAATCGACGTACTCGTGAAGTTTTGCGAGGTAACTCTAGGATAGAGTTAACCGCAAAAGAGTTTGATTTATTAGAGTATTTTCTCAGCCATCCCCGTCAAGTTTTTACTAGAAACCAAATCTTAGAAAAAGTATGGGGTTACGACTTTATGGGTGATTCTAATATTATTGAAGTTTATGTTCGTTATTTGCGTTTGAAGTTAGAAGAAAATGATCAAAAGCGGTTGATTCATACTGTGCGTGGAGTGGGATATGTTTTGCGGGAATAGTCAACAATTGATGTGGGTTAGGTGGCGTTACTAAATATTTATCAGAACTTTTAACGTAAAGAAGGAGCTTGGATGGTGCAATTTTTTACATCACACTTTTGTTCATAAAGCTTTTGAATATAGGGCTCTTGCCAACTAAGAGGCACTTCCAATAATGCTCTCGTTCCTGTGATTCCTTGCCCTAAAAAAAGTAAGAGAGCAATGCAATTTAGACTGATATGAACCCTGCGCCAAAAATTGCTTTTATCTTTGTAAATCTCTGGCAAGATAGCCAGAGAAAAAATCATCAATAAAGCAGCAGTGAGTCCATAGTAATAATGTGAAATATACCACTGGTCAGTTTTGCGGTAAACACCATCTTGACAACCAAGTATCACTAACCCGATTCCCGTCAAGGTTGCAAATAGAGCACGCCAGTTTTTTTCCCTTGCCTTATAAAGTAGGACCAGAGAACCAACAGTCGCAGCAAACAATAGCACAATGAAGATGACTTGGAAGGGTGCTTTCATCCAAAGCTGATGGTCTAAAATATTACCGAAAACATCGTTAGCAAATGCTACAAGAACAACACCAACCACAGATGCAGTTAACCAACGACCTAACTGGACATGTTCCTGTCCTGCAACTGGGGGAATTTTACTCTTACCCGTTGCTTTAGTTTCCAGCCGACGCTGACGAGTTTGTAAAGCACGGTTAACAACGATACCAATTAACGGGAAGACGACAAGCACGGCGATCGCCGGATGCAGCAGCAAAATGGCATCTTTCAGTTCCATAGCCAACCTCATGTGAATCTTTGATTTATCCCAACTGTCCAAAGTATCTCAGCTAGAACTGAGAACCTGTTGAACTTCAAGCAGGAATTTCCTGAATTTACCCCAGGAGAAAATTCAATTTAAACTCAGCATTCTCTCAGACTTACCTCACTCCGGCTTCATCTGGGAAGCTTAGTATCGTTGACAGTACTTATCCCAAAATTGTTATGGTCATCAGACGCAGGAGACGACATCGTCTCATCCACAAAATTCCAGGACAAACTTATCTTTGGCTAGCAGTCTTAATTTTTGGGTCATCTAGCGCCGTTACCCGGAAGTTAACAGAAATTGGAGCTCAACATTTTATGGGCGATCGCAATCCGATTTCTCTGTGCAATGTTTTGTTTGTCGGAAACCTGTGCGCTTTGATGGTACTGGTTGCAATCTACTGGCAACAGTGGAACCAAACAACTTTGAAACAACTTTCAAAGAAAGATTGGGTAAACCTAACAATAGTAGCGATTTTATCAGGAGCGCTTGTCCCAAGCTTAATTTTTCAAGCACTTGCTCTCACGAATGTGAACAACGTCGTTTTAGTAGGACGTTTAGAACCACCCTTGACTTTGGCTTTGTCCGTCTGGTTATTAAAAGAACGGATACATCCTTGGGAGTTTATAGGAGCGTTTATTGCGTTTCTTGGTGTTACTTTAACTATTATCCTCCAGCCCCCAGGACAAGCAATGATGACCATGGGATATTTTCGTGTAGATACTGGGGAAATTTTAACTGTCATCGGGTCTATGGCTGCAGCCGTTTCCACAATTATTGCTAAAAGAGGACTTTCTAAGATTCCGGTAGGAATATATAGTGTCTATCGTACTGCTTTGGGGACAGTAGTCTTTTTCTGCATTGCTTTAATACTCTATGGTAGCGACCATTTTATGGATGTTCTTTCACCTTTCTTGTGGCAGTGGATGTTAGTCTATGGTTTTGTGATTGTGGTACTGGGCCAGTTATTTTGGCTCAAAGGCTTCAATGCTTCTACAGTGTCTGTCGCTTCTTTAGTTGGCTCATTTAGCCCATTGGTGAGTATTCTGGCTGCTTATGTAATACTAGGTGAAGCTCCCACAAAAGCCCAGTATATTGGTGGTAGCTTGATTCTATTTGGTGTCTTTCTCAGTCATGTTGGCATTCGACATCAAGCTTCTCGCACAGTTGCATCATCTATGCTAGGTTTTGTGCAAGCAAAACAAGAGATAGAAACTAGTATGGGATTTAAGGGTATCTGAAAGCACCTAATTGACAATAAACCCAAATATAAATATGAGAACTTAACCCAAGTTGTCATCAAGCCGTATCTAATTTATCTAGTAGTCTTTTGCCATAAATCACCGCGGCAACAGTGACAGCTTCATTATTAACTCTATAAATAATTCGATAACTATATGCAAATTGTTCTCTAATGGTATCTTCGCCAAACTCTGGAACAATTCGACCTGCAAAAGGAAAGTGACTCAGCTTGCGCGTGATGTCGAGTATCTTATTAACTACCGCTGCAGCATAGGATGCTGAATCACGAGATATATATGTGGCA
This sequence comes from Nostocales cyanobacterium Centralia_MAG_434, assembly GCA_021324415.1. GTDB lineage: Bacteria > Cyanobacteriota > Cyanobacteriia > Cyanobacteriales > Nostocaceae > JAJPJF01. Next base: position 26,499 of record JAJPJF010000315.1, on the reverse strand, counting down.
ATTGCTTCTAAATCTTCTAGTGCTTTGGGAGACCATACTACTCGATAAGCCATTTGCTCAAATGTTTTTCAACTTCGTCTTGTGCAATTGTGCCTTCAGTATCGGCTAATTCCAAACCATGACAAACTTTATCGATCACATATAAATGATATTGGATATCTTCAATAGAACAATCATCTGGCAATTTATTCAATAATGATTTGACTTTTTCTTTTGTTTTACTCATAGCCTTATTTTTAGTTTAAACCTTAGATGTCCACACTCATAGCAGTTGATAGATCGGTGAGAATAAACGATTATTTTTTAAGGTTGGGCATAGGGCATAGGCAGAAAACAAGAGATTTAATATCCCAAAACACGTAGCTGGCTTTATTTCTACCGACTTACTTAGCTCAAGTAGGGGTAAACATGTACTATAGTACAATAGTACTATATTTAAGGGATAGCATAGCACCGATTTTGGATTTTAACCGCACTCTGTAGCCGATGAACGCATATGGAGAGAATTCTCTTGCGTGGTTTCTGTTGAACAGAACTTAGAACCCAATTGTTTGCTGTGTCATCGGCTCGTATCGGCGGTTTTAGTTTTAGAGTTGGAGTTTAGAAGTTCTCGAAGTTCGCGATCGCATTCTTCATATTTTGTAACACTTCATCGACAGGAATGGCTCCTAATTCTCCAGATGCGCGAGTGCGAATACTCAGGGTATTGGTTTCCACTTCTTTTGCTCCCACGACGATCATGACAGGGATTTTTTCTTTCTCGGCGTTGCGGATCTGCTTTGGTAGGCGATCGCCACTGGTATCTACCTCTGCACGAATACCGATTGCTTTCATCTTCGCTGTGATGTCTTGGGCAAATTCTAGTTGTGCTTCACCAACTGGTAGTAATCTTGCTTGCACTGGTGCTAACCATAAAGGAAAATCCCCTGCATACTCTTCAATTAAAATACCGATGAGTCTTTCAAGGGAACCAAAAGGCGCACGATGAATCATTACTGGACGTTGGCGAGAACCATCTTCAGCAACGTACTCCAAATCAAACCTTTCGGGCAAAATGTAATCGACTTGTGCCGTTCCTAACTGCCACTCACGCTCTAAGGCATCCTGGAAGATAAAATCAAGCTTGGGACCATAAAACGCCGCTTCACCAATTCCTTCAAAATGATCCATCCCCAGCTTTTCTACAGCACGACGAATTGCTGTTTGGGCTTTTTCCCAAGCCTCATCAGAGCCAATATACTTATCACTCGTCGGGTCACGGAAACTTAATCTGGCTTTGAAGTTCTTGAGTTGCAAACTCTTAAACACCGACAAAGTCAAATCAACTACCTTAAGAAATTCTGTCTCCAGATGTTCTGGCGTCACAAATAGGTGAGAATCATCTACCGTGAAACCTCTGACTCGCGTTAAGCCGCCTAATTCGCCTGATTGTTCGTAGCGGTAAACAGTACCAAATTCCGCTAGTCGCATTGGCAAGTCTCGGTATGAGCGTAACTCACTCTTATATATTTGGATGTGGAAAGGACAGTTCATCGGCTTTAGGACAAAGCCTTGTTCATGAGACGCGGCTTCTTCATCTTCTGCCATGAGAGGAAACATATCCTCTTTATATTTTTGCCAGTGTCCAGAGGTTTTAAACAAATCGACTCTAGCGATGTGAGGCGTCACTACTGGTAAATATCCACGTTTTAGTTGTTCCTGTTGGAGGAAGTCTTGTAACAGACTCCTCAATAAGGTTCCCTTGGGTGTCCACAAAGGTAAGCCCGGTCCAACTTGATCGGAAAATATAAATAGTCCTAATTCTTTACCTAATTTTCGGTGATCGCGTCGTAGTGCTTCTTCTTTTCGGCGCTTGTATTCAGCCAACTGTTCAGGCGTTTCCCATGCAGTAGCGTAAATGCGTTGCAGTTGTGCTTTAGTTTCGTCTCCTCGCCAATAAGCACCAGCGACACTTTCTAGTTCAATGGCTTTGGGGTTAAGTTCGCTAGTATTTTCTAAATGAGGTCCAGCGCACAAATCCCACCATTCTTCACCAAGGTGATAAATAGTAATTGGTTCTTCTTTAATGTCTGCCAGAATTTCTAGTTTATAAGGTTCGTTAATTTCCTTAATCCGGCGTTCAGCTTCATCGCGGCTAACCTCTTCCCGAATGACGGGTAGTTTGCGATTGATAATCTTAACCATTTCTTTATAAATGGCTTTTAAGTCTTTTTCAGTAAATGGCTCTGGATTATCAAAATCATAGTAGAAGCCATTTTCAATCCAGGGACCAATTGTCACTTGTGTCTTCGGAAACAGCTTTTGTACTGCCATCGCCATCACATGGGAAGCGGTGTGACGAATCTTTTTCAACCACTCAGACTCGCTAGTACGAGGTAAAGACATTTTTTCAACCTGTTCTGGTTGATTGGAAGATAATTGTGGCGACATCGGCTGCTGAACTATTGGCGAAGTGATTGCTAATGTGATTTTCTCACTCAAAGAACTGAAAAAATCTTCCCCAATATAACACGGGTACTCTTTTCCAGTAGATGAACAGATTTTGTAAATAGAATTCAGAGATCCAAAAGGTTTCTATACGATTTGGTGACAAGTCTACGAGCCACTGCTAGCACAACCTGATAGACGTTATTGTAGACTGCAGCGGCTGTTATCTAACTGTTGGTTTCCTCTCGACTAAAAAATCTCTCTAGTGGCTCTGTACAAACCTCTAGCATGTCTTTATAATTAGAAAAATGTAGTTTTTAATACAAATAACTCCGTATCATAAGATTATAGCCGATGACCTGATAACAAATAATGTTAAGAATCGTAAATAGCGTTAATATTTAGTAAGAAAGTTAGAAATATGCTTCTCATTTATGCGAGACTCTAATTTACCGGAGACTGAATTGCTCAGGACAGTTCTACAGCCGCTGTTAGAAGATTTTCAGTATTGGTTTGTGCGATCGCGCAATTTTCTGGAGAACGAGCGGATCTCATTTATGAGTCAAAAAGAGCAATCGGATTTGCTCACACGAGTTAAGCAAGCTCAACAAGAAGTGAACACGGCAACAATGATGTTTAATGCAACTGACGCCAAAGTCGGAATTGATATGGCAACATTAATGCCTTGGCATGAATTAGTAACAGAATGCTGGAATGTGTCAATGCGGTTCCGTTCCCAGCAGCAAGAGCTTTAAGTAACAGTGTTTCCATTACTGCTTTTTAATTTCGGTAGGCTGCTTATAGCAGCAGGACTTATTATTAGAGAAAAACATTTAACATCATCAAAGCAGTCAAAAATGATCTACTCCATGCCAACTTTTTTAATCTTGGGTTAGTAATTTCATTACATGTTTAGCAAAAGATGCACCAAAAGTGCGTTAACCATTCAGCATCGCTCAAAGATACAGCGTATTTTGAGTGGATTAAAAATATAAAGTTTTAAAATTTACTAATTTTTGGAGGAAAAATCGATGTTACACCTACTTTACATTCTGGCTTTTACAATCCTTGCTTTCATAGCTGTTGCCAACTTAATCCGTAACCTCATCATGTTTAGTTTTGATAAGGAAAGAACTTATCCAGCGATGAGAAATCCTTATATTTCATCAAAACAGCAGTTCGTTCCGCCACATCCAGAACTGTTAGACAACTCTGGTAATTTAATCAAAGAGCCTCTGTTAGTTATGCGTTCCATTAATGTAGACGATGCTCGTGAACAATTAGATGCTCTTTATGAATCTTCCCCTGGTCATAAAAGAGACAGTCAAGAAGAAAAATAGTTAGGAATGGGGAGTAGGGAGGAGCTACTCCCTACTGTTGTTCATGCTTCAATCACGACACGCAAGTTACCACGTTTTTTGGCAACGCGACAGGCGGTTGTGCTACCAGAACGCTCGAATTCTAAGTCGAGGAGGGTGGGACCAACTCGTAAATTGTGAAGTGATATACGATTGATTGACTCGGGTAAGGCAGGGTCGATGATTCGTAAGCAATTGTTGGGGGCATCAGGAACCAAGTTTACCATCATGTGCAACAACTGAAAAATACTGCCCGTTGCCCAAGCCTGAGGACTACAAGCAACAGGATACTGCACAGGAGCATTGTCACCATTACGCTCGTAACCACAAAAAAGTTCAGGCGGACGTTGATAGGGTTGAAGGCTTGTCATATCAAACAACCCTTCAAAAATTTCCAAAGCTTGATCAATTAAACCAAGCGATCGCAATCCCATAGCAACAAGTGAGTTATCGTGAGGCCAGACTGAACCAATATGGTAACCCATAGGATTATAAGCTGGAGATAGACTACTCAAAGTGCGAATACCCCAACCATTAAACATATCTGGTCCCCGTAGCCGCTCCGCCACACTATAGGCTTTTTCTGGTGTAAAAATACCCAGATGCAAACAGTGACCAGGATTTGATGTAATACTGTCTACCTTGTTCCCATCTCCATCCAAAGCCAAAGCGCAGAAATCCTGATCTTCCATCCAAAAGTCTCTATTAAAGCGAAGTTTCAGATTTCTTGCCTCTTCTTGCCAGAGGTCTGACAGGTCAAGCCGTTTTTTCATCCTGGCGATCTCTGCCAGACGTATTTTAGCAGCGTAAACGTAAGCTTGTACTTCGCAAAGAGCAATTGCTCCGTTTGCTAGTTCTCCCTTACGATTAACAATACAATCTCCAGAATCTTTCCAACCTTGGTTAACAAGACCCCGTTTGGATTTGAGGAAGTAGCTCAGATAACCAACTTCTTTAATATTGCGATCAATCCACTCCATAGCCATTAAAGCATTAGGCCAAAGTTGCTCTAGGGTTTCTTGATCATGAGTCCAAGCATAGTACTCTGCATATAGCATCAACCATAAAGGAGTGGCATCGACTGTACCATAGTAAGGTGTGTGGGGAATTTCCTGACACCGAGCCATCTCTCCCAAGCGCAATTCATGCAGAATCTTACCTGGTTCTTCTTCACGCCACTCATCGTCGGTTTTGCCTTGGTGCATCGCCAGTAGTTTCAGAGTTTCCTTAGCGATTTGTGGGTTTAACATCAAGCATTGGGAAGCTGTAATTAGCGAATCCCGACCAAATAATGTCGAGAACCAAGGCACTCCAGCAGAAACAGTCTTGTACTTACCGAACGACTGGCGCAATAAATACATATCTTGCTCAGCTCGCTCAATCACTCGGTTGAAAATGCTTTTGTCTGAGCGAATCTGAGTAATTTGTTGCACCCAGTTTTGCTCTTCCATCATCTCAGCAGCTTTTGCTTGTACCAAGGTAAAAGCCGCACTCACAGTAGAACTAGAATTGTTGTTAGTGAAAAAATTCACTCGATAGCCCAGCTTTTGGGTTTCATGGGAAGCCAACTCTAGCTGCCAGACTGCTGTATAACCCTTGAAATAGTCTGGTTGTCGATGCTGGAACTGAATGCGAGATTCCATCACCATGCCATCTAAACCTTGATAAGCAAGTATCAATGCTTGATCTTTAAGCACAGATGGCTGAGTTGGGTGAGAAGAAGAGATGCCGTCTCCTCCTTCTTCATGGGTCGGTTCAACCAACCGTAAAAGTCTTCCTCGATTCTCCCTACCAAAGCCTCTAACTTCAAATAAGTCAACAAAATCAGCATCAAAGCTCAGACTAAGTTCAAAACTGACAGAAGTTGTGCTATAATTAGACACTTCTAATTCTTCAAATAAAGCCCCGTTAAGCACCAGTTCGCGGCGAATGCCCACAGTTTCAGCCTTGAGACGATCCTCTATCCGAGGATTGGTACACAAAACCGAAAGTGAAAAACCTTTGTCCGCAGTACTGCTCAGTAAGACAGGTGAGTGTCCATCGATTTGTAACTCTAGACGGCTAAGAAATCGGGTATCACTGCAAAACAGGCCCATACTGGGATTTCCATCGTTGAGTGAACAACCAGAAATGTTCCCCAACGTATCTGTCACTAAAAATAAATCATCATCTTTAACCGTAAGTGTTAATTGCGGTCTTTCACTTATAACGCAAGGCCACTCGGGGATAGGTATTTGGTCTGCAGGAACAAAAGTTCTTCCGTCCAAAAAAATCTTCTCCGGTGTCATCAGCAAATCCGGTGTCATTAGCCAATATTCCGTGTACGGGTCTATGTTTTCTTGCTTTTAGTAGCGTCAATCAAAAAACACGACGCTTCTGAAAACTTATTTGTGCCATTTGAGCAAAGACAATAATAATCACAGACAGTTAGCAAAGGGATATAAATCAAACCCATATCATCAAATCTTTAATAAAGATATACTTTCTAAAAATTTGATGAATCTGAACCAACAACCTGAAGCTTGGAGTTTTGCCCTGTTTATTAGTCTCTGACCTCAAAATCAGCAGTGGTGTTAGCTCATTTCCCAAGGGAAAGAACTTTGCCAGCACCTTTTCGTAAGACTGAACCATAAACTGACAGTAGCTTTTTGCGCAAGTGTGCAACGCTACCTCACCATCATAATTTTAATTTTTATTTACAAAAACTAGATTGATTTTAAAAAAGTTATAAGATTTAATAAAACTATTTTAATTGTAAATCTCCTATTCATCGGTAGGTAAAGAACAATTTTGCAATAACAGTAACCAGTTAACAGTGATATTTCCAGTACATGTATAACTGATTACCAATTTTTAGGAAGAGTTTTCCTAGTGTACAATCATCTGTTGACAATACTCACTAACCTGAAAGTGCGGTAATTGTTGAAGTTTATAGCAACTTGCTAGCAAATTAGTGGCCTGTCTCATTAATTTTGCGATGTGGTGAAAGTTCGTAATCAGCATTCCAGTGCTGGAAATTGAGCACACTTTGTGATCACTACAACCCTCGCACAACTAATGTGGTGGACTAGTAGTGGTCTGACAGTTTCTCTCCCTCCATTTAAATTGGTGGTGATGCCTTATTCCGACCATTTCTATGTTCTTGACAGCATTAAGAGAACAAGAATACTAAGCTCTTACATACAAATGTGTGAAAAAAATACTAAGCATAAAAAATAACTTTTTTCTTCAAGTACTGGCTAGTCTTATCTTAGTGAGTTGATGTATCTAAATTTAATTTGTGTAAACAAATATTACAAGAATGTATTTTCAACTAACAAGGTTAAACTCATAGATTGTTTTTTTATGCCGACTTAATTAATTGTTTCCATACAAAAGAATAAAATTATTAGTCAAGCACAATACAGGAATACTTTGAGTCATAAAAATTGCAAGCTTGACTAAATCAGGTTTTTCCACGCTCACCAATAATTTAAGATTGCTGCACTGTAATAAGGAAAATTGACAAATTTGTTAACATGTGTATTTTAAGATTATCCACAGACAATATCTGAAGAAAAATAAACTTTGCACACATTGTTGGCAATTTTTGTAAAGCTTAAGTAAGTCTGTAATGGTTATTATTCTTTGCTAGATATAATCTTGACTCAATTGTATAGTGTATAATCTGCTTAATACCTTTACAATACAATGGTTTGATTATTGGGCATGAGAGAGGTTATTGAAATGAAATATATATCCTTTTCCCATTGCCTAAAAATATCTAGTAAGAACAGTTGCATGACTTGCTGGTCTCTTAATATGTATTTGACTAGCTGTCTATTTTAGATTCAAAACTTTACAATTTAATGCCAGTAAATGGATAAAGAAAACTTGAGAGGAGGACAAGGCACTCTTACTTTCATCCACCCCATCTTGACAGATGGCTTCTGTAAAAAGCAGCAAACTAGAATTTCAGGGCAACCAAGAGCTGAACCAAAAACGCTTTAACCCTGGAACTGATGGGTGTAGGCGTGTAACGAAAGAAAATCATAGACTGTAGTTACACATTGCTAACCTCTTGCAGCAATGGCCTCAAACCCCCTAAATTTTATGTATGGAAATCACTCGCGCTTTATTATTCTTTACATATTGCAATTATCTCATTAATTTGAGAGTCCGTTGTAATTTGTACAATGCAGCTGTGACGTGAATCTTTTCTGTGATAGTGGCTCTTGAACGACATTGATGAGCAGCATTTCAACTTCTGTGCTGAGTGATCTGCTACAGGCTCTACCCAACCTGCGGCCCCAGCTCTATTTTAAGGCTTCACTAACGGCGCTTTCCCATGCCATGGAGGATCAGGTTCTGGCGGCCACGTTAGAGCAGCCTCTAGTTATTGCTAGCTTCCAGCAAGAACGATTCTATCGCCAGGAAGCTCATCGGTATAAGCGTTTGGCTCAGAGAAGTAATCAAATATACGTATTATCTGCTCCAGAGACTGATTTTGCCAATAGTTCCGAATACTACGAAAAGATAGCCTTTTTGCCAGATGATGCCCTAAGTCAAGAGTGGCATTTGGTTGTTATTGCCCAAAACTATGCCACTTGCCTAGTTTGCCAAGAAAGCCGTGGCTCTCTTGCCAAAACTAGCCAACTGCATCGAGATCTTAATCCAACTCTGGATATGGATACAGCAAGAAGATTTGAGGGGATTTGGACTGCGGAGAGGGGCGTTAGCCTAAAAGCCGCTGAATTGCTATTGGGCAGAATTTTAATCTACAGACCAGAGCTAGCAGGTAAAATCAAGCAGGCTTGTCAAAGATTTAATATTGGGCAAGATAAAAGCATATCAACAGATCAGCAAATGACTGAATATGCTTGCGACATTGATACTGACCCATTTGTACAGCGCTTAGTAACTTACCTGCAAGCAAGTCAATACAAGCTGCATAAAGCCTACCGTTCAATATCTGCTCAAGCGCGTAAAGAACGTTTAGTCAACTCAATTAGCACTGCTATTAGACAATCGCTTAATCCTCAAGAAATTCTGACAGTGGCAGCGCAGGAACTAGGACAAAACTTAGAGGCTTGTCGCTGCCTGATCTATCGTGCTCAAGCCACAGATTCTGAAGCCATCATTGAACATGAGTTTTTGTCTTTTGATGTTGTATCTATTTTAGGGCAACCTTGGTCTTTAAAGAAAAATCCTCTGTTTCAGGAAGTCGTACAAAAGGCAGAAGGTATCTACGTTGTGGATACTCAGACTGATCGCCGCATCACAAATTCTCGAGTACTTGCAAAACTTTGTGAAAGCTTGGCTATTCGCTCATGGGTGATAGAACCAGTATTATACCAAGGGCGATTGTTAGGAATTGTCGAGTTACACTACTCCTCCAATCAGAATCTGCACGACTGGCAAGCAGGGGAATTTGACTTGGTCAAAGCGATCGCCACTTCTGTAGGAGTAGCCCTGATTCAAGCAGAAGCTTACGCCAACTTGGAAGACCTAAACCAGCAGCTAGAAGCCCTAGATCGCACTCGTAGCAACCTAATAGCTATTACTGGACACGAACTCCGCACACCCCTATCTACAATTCAAGTGTGCTTAGAAAGCCTTGCTAGTGAACCAGATATGCCTTTAGAGTTACAAAAGGTTATGTTGACCACTGCTCTTGCCGATTCAGAACGGATGCAGAAACTCGTACAAGATTTCTTGACTCTTTCTAACTTAGAAAGCGGGCGGGTAGAGTGGCATCCAGAATCCCTGTCGCTACAAGAGTGTGTAGATCTAGCACTTAGTAGAATTCGTGCCCGTTCTACTACCGAAAAGTTACCTAAAATCACAACTCACTTTGCCAAGAATTTACCTTTGGTAAGAGCTGACGGTGATTGGTTAGTGGAGGTGCTTGCTAAACTTATAGATAACGCTTGCAAATTCACACCGCCGCAAGGAAAAATCACCATTGGAGCGATGAGCCATCGCAATCACATGGTAGAGGTCACTGTAGCTGACAATGGGCGTGGTATTGAACCTAAGCGTCTAGGAGTCGTCTTTGACCGCTTTTACCAAGAAGAAGGAGCATTACGTCGTTCAACTGGTGGTACTGGTCTTGGTTTGGCAATTTGCCGTCAAATTGTCAACGGTTGGGATGGTGAAATTTGGGCAGAATCAAGTGGCAAAAACCAGGGCAGTCAGTTTCACTTCACTGTACCCAGCGTGCACTACAAAAGTTAGAAAGTAGGAATGGGGAATGTGGGCATGGGGCATGGGGAGACAAGGAGGACAAGGAAGACAAGGGAGCAGAGAGACAGAGGGACAAAGGGGCACCAGGAGCAGGAGAAGACTTTCTCTTATTCCCCTTCCCTTGTCTTCCTTGTCCCCGCCACTCCCTATTCCTGACTCCTGACTCCTCTTAACTCCTCACCCTCCCTATTTTCTAAAAACTGTTACAGTCTATGACACGATCGCAATATAGCCCTCGTTGCGGTGTTACGATGCCCTAAAAACGTTGAGAGAAAACCTTATGGCAGAAACACTTTCTGGACAAACCCCAATATTTGGAGGTAGCACAGGTGGCTTACTCCGTAAAGCAGACGTGGAAGAAAAATACGCTATCACTTGGACGAGCCCCAAGGAGCAAGTTTTCGAAATGCCCACAGGTGGCGCTGCTATCATGCACAAAGGCGAAAATCTACTCTATCTGGCTCGTAAAGAATACGGTATCTTCCTTGGTGGTCAGCAACTGCGGAAATTGAAAATCACAGACTATAAGATTTACCGAATCTATCCTAACGGAGAAATTCAGTACATCCACCCAGCTGACGGTGTCTTCCCAGAGAAGGTGAATCCTGGTCGCGAGAAAGTGCGTTATGTGGACCGTAACATTGGTAGAAATCCCAGCCCATCAAAACTGAAATTTAGTGGTACAGCCACATACGATGCTCCATAGCTAAATAAGCTCATGCGCATCTCATTTGCATAACAACTCGCAGTGGTTGTTGACTGTTAAAACTTAACAGTCAGCACTCCACTCGAGTTAATATGCACTTTAAATGCACAATAGCCCAGAACAAATGACGATATTTCCTGAGTTTTCCCAATTTTCTGAATTGGCTAAAGGTGGTAATTTCATCCCGGTATATCAGGAATGGATAGCTGACCTAGATACACCAGTCTCTGCTTGGTATAAGGTTTGTGCTGGTCAACCCTATAGCTTTTTGTTGGAATCAGTCGAAGGTGGGGAAACACTAGGGCGTTATAGCTTCGTGGGTTGTGATCCTCTATGGATTTTAGAGACAAGGGGTAATTTCACGACTCAAACACATCGTAATGGATCACAGGTCTTATTTGAGGGTGACCCCTTTGTAATTTTAGCCCGATGCTTGGAACTTTATCAGCCAGTCAAGTTGCCCCAACTACCACCTGGTATTGGTGGCTTGTTTGGGTTTTGGGGTTATGAATTGATTCGCTGGATAGAGCCACGTGTGCCAATTCATCCACCAGATGAAAGCAATCTCCCAGATGGGTTGTGGATGCAAGTAGACCATCTGTTGATTTTTGACCAGGTGAAGCGGAAGATTTGGGCAATTGCTTATGCTGATTTGCGAGATGTGGAAACATCAGATGGGAAATCTCTACAAACAGCGTATAAGCATGCATGCGATCGCGTTACCCAGATGGTCAATAAACTATCTCTACCCTTGTCAGTGCAAAAGACCTCATTGGAATGGACACCCCCAGGAACTCTTAGAACAGGGGATGCAGCAGGAGTGGTGGAATATAAGAGTAATTTCACGAAAGCACAATTCTGTACCAAGGTCGAAAAAGCAAAAGAGTACATCAAAGCTGGAGATATTTTTCAAGTCGTCATTTCTCAACGGTTGACAACAGAATACACTGGGAAACCCTTTGCACTTTACCGTTCCCTGCGCCAGATTAATCCTTCACCTTACATGGCTTATTTTCACTTCCATAATTGGCAAATCATCGGTTCTAGTCCGGAAGTGATGGTGAAAGCTGAAAAAGATGCAGAAGGCAGTTTGATAGCAACAGTACGCCCAATTGCTGGAACACGTCGCCGTGGTCGCACACCACAGGAGGATGCAGCACTTGCTCTTGATTTACTGCAAGACCCCAAAGAAGTTGCCGAACACGTTATGCTTGTTGACTTAGGGCGTAATGATTTAGGGCGCGTTTGTCAAAGTGGGACAGTAAAAGTTGATGAATTAATGGTGATTGAACGGTATTCCCATGTGATGCACATTGTTAGCAATGTTGTAGGTAAATTAGCACCAGGTAAAACTGCATGGGATTTACTCAAAGCTTGTTTTCCAGCAGGTACAGTCAGCGGCGCACCTAAGATTCGGGCAATGGAAATTATTCACGAGTTAGAACCTTGCCGACGGGGTATCTATTCTGGTGTTTATGGATATTACGATTTTGAAGGACAATTGAACAGTGCCATCACAATTCGCACGATGGTTGTCCATGACAATACATTAAGCGTGCAAGCAGGTGCAGGTTTGGTTGCTGATTCTGAACCTGAGAAAGAATATGAAGAAACTTTAAATAAGGCGAGGGGTCTTTTGGAAGCAATTCGCTGTTTGCAATAAAAACCTCACTTACGTGCCTTAATCAATCAAATGTAGCGTACCTGATTTTGCATTTCATCGGGTGTGACATTATTCAAAATCACCAGGAGTCGCTGCACAATTTGTTGAGGGGGACGACGAACTGCAAATATAATTCCATAGTGTATTTGACCTGTAGCAAAACATACTTTTGCCAGTGCTTCAAAATCAACTCTGTTGTGAGTCAGTAGTATTTGGCGTCTGCTAACTGCCTCTGCTAGTTGTGCTGCATCACTTTTGTGCACGTTACTTACATCTTGTGCAGTGGTTACATCAAAACCCCGTGCTTTTAATAGGTCAGCGACCAACTCATGAACATCCTCATCTAAATAGAGGCTGATAAACAACCGGGCCATATCATAGGTTTGTAGTCATTGGATCAAGCAATTTATCCGGAATCTGATTGCGCTCTATATAGGCATTGATTTCACTCTGGTGGTCACTATAGTAGCTTAATGCATCAAATACCTGTGCCAAGGTAAGATGAGGCATACCTCTATGAATCTCCTCCGGAGAAACTCCCATCCGCCATGTTTCAACAATTGCCCTGACTGGTGTACGGCTATTTTTGATAATTGGCTCACCACTCAAAATTTCATCGTCCTTAACAATGTAGTGATGTTCTGTGCTTTGAATCATATTAATGTTTTCAGTTTAACAATACTCACCATCATACTAGCTCTGCGTTTTATCAGCGGCAGAGCAACTAGTTTAGTTAAAATATTTACTTTAACCGTTTCCGTATTGTCAAAGCGCTATAAGTGCAAAGATACTTGGTTTTGATTTGCAATTTACAGTTTGAGCAAGATTCTATTTTCATTAATTAATTTAATTTTTTATAAATTTAGATAATTTTGTATCGGTCATTACATAAATTTAGTGGTTTTTATTTTTTTGGAATTTTAAATAGCCAAAAATGCTGTTTTATCAGTACCACTGACTACTTATAAATGTTGTTTTTTTGAAATTATCTAGTTTTTAATTGAAATACTAAACCCTACCTTGAGCGTCGAAAAAATACATGTATCTCATAACCTAAATATTGGGGATCAATACATCTAAACAAAAAACACTCGAAAAAATAATTTATATATCCAAGGTTGGATGGTTTCAAAAATTCAGATTATCATAATGAGATAAAACATAAATACGTGTGTGTTATTGACTCTACATAGAGTTATGTAATCAAATGTGGTTATTTGTTGAATCCTGCAAATTTCCTGGATTGACAACTTTAATTTACGTTTTTTAAAAAATGATGACATTAAAAAATTTTCCAATGCAGATAGCACAAAAAATTCGCTGCCCAAACTGTGGCAGTGAAGGAGAAAGATACTATAACTCTCAGAATCAACTCACTCGGACCCAATGTCCAATCTGTGACTACTTAATGGTAAGCTGCACTCGCACTGGTAAAGTCATAGAAGCTTACGCACCAGGCATTCACGCACGCTGTTGATCAGGACAAGGGAGCACCAGGAGCACCAGGAGAGAGGGGGATAGACACTTTATCCTATACCCCACTCCCTACTCCCTACTCCTTTCCTACTCCTGCTCTGAGTTGCCCACAAGCAGCATCAGCTTCTAAGCCACGAGAGTACCTAACACTAACAGCGATTTGCTGCTGCTTAAGTACGTTAACAAAAGAGGCAATACGATCGCGGTTTGGACGTTTGTAATCTGCTTCTTGAATGGGATTGTAAGGAATCAAATTTACGTGACTTTGAAAACCTCGCAAGTGTTGAGCCAACTCTAATGCGTGTTTTGGCAAATCATTCACACCTGCTAGTAAAATATACTCAAAGGTGACGCGACGACCTGTCATCTCTACGTATTCTCGACATTCGGCAAGCAAATCTTCTATCGGATAAGAGTGAGCACTGGGAATGAGTTGTTCCCGCAAAGTTTGGTTAGGAGCATGAAGACTCACAGCAAGAGTGATTTGCATTCTTGCTTGAGCCAATTGACGGATGCGATTGCGAATACCAACAGTTGAGACAGTTAGCGATCGCTGTCCAATACCCACGTCTTGATTAAGGGATCTAATAGCTTCCAACACATTATCCACATTCAATAACGGTTCACCCATACCCATGAACACGACATTGCTCACCCGTTGCTGGAAATCTTCTTGAACCGTCAACACCTGATCAACAATTTCATGACGTCCTAAGTTGCGCTTGTAGCCACCTTTCCCAGTAGCACAGAAATCACATGCCATAGGACAACCAACCTGAGTGGATACGCAAACTGTCAAACGAGATTTGGGATGTTCTTTTCCTCCAAAAGCTGGAATACCGACACTTTCAACAATTTGACCGTCTGCTAACTGCAAAAGGTACTTGACAGTACCATCCGGAGCTACAGAGCGGTAGTGTAAATTAGAGCGCCCAATGGGAATTTCAGCAACCTCAGCACGCCATTGTTTGGAAAATACAGAAATATCTGCTAATGATCGCACCCCTTTTTGATATATCCACTCGTGCAGCTGCTTTCCTCTGTAAGCAGGTTGCCCTTGCTGCTGCACCCAAGCAGTTAACTCAGCAACAGAAGCACCTAGTAAAGGCGGAATTGCGATTTCTGCGGATGCACGATCTAATTTTTTCTGGGTAAGAGGATCAACCTGAGACAAAGGAAGCATGGTAAGGAATATGAATTTATGCTGTGATCTCTATGTTATTACTTCTTACTGAGCGCGTAGTAGTGTAGATCCATTAACCGAAAGTTGAGCCATTCCAACCCCACATAGCTCCCTTAGCATCAGCAAACTCGATATAAATGCGATTTTTTGACACACCCAGCGCTTGGTTAATCTGCTGACAAAAATCCTGACTCATGGCTTCTGTTTGCTCTGACTTCATAGTGCCGATGCTCTTAATTTCAATGTAGCAAACGGGTTCTGTAGTGCCAGCAAATGTCATTGGAATTCCCGGTTCAAAAGCTGTCATGACATAAGATTCTGGTTTTCCCAAATGTTTTGCTAATTTCGCAGATAGTTGTAAAAGCATTGCCTCTACTTCAGCTTTTTCAGGAGCAGACACAGAAGTTTGCACTTTAATTAAAGGCATAATTATGACTCTCAATGATTACTACACTGTTAGTTTATCGAAACACCTGCTTTCTTTAGTGGTGCGATTGACGAAACAGATGGCTGTGTTCAGGATGATATAAACGTGAACGTGTTGTTGATGGTAATAGTGCAGGACTGACGACATAAAGTGTGGTGCGAACTAGCTTTTCTTTGTTTGTACAAGCTGCCATTTGATTGAGGGGAACAATCCAAATTTTTTCATCGGGCCACCCTAACCGAAAGCAAATTGCCACAGGAGTGTTCTCTGGGTAGTGTTCTAGCAGTTTGGCTTGAGCATCTTTGACATGACGTGCACTCAGATACAAACAAAGACTAGCTTGATGAGCAGCAAGTGTTGCTAATTCTTCTGTTGCAGGAACCTCCGTGTTACCGCTTATACGTGTCAGAATAATACTTTGGACGACTCCTGGAACTGTCAGTTCTACTTTGAGTTTGGCCGCTGCAGCTTGAAAGGCACTAATACCTGGTATGACTTCAAAAGGGATTTGTGCTTCTGCTAAAAGATGCATTTGCTCGTGGATAGCACTGTAGAGACTGGGGTCACCGGAATGGAGACGAACCACAGACTTATGCGATCGCACTCGTTCGATCATCACTGACAAAATCTCTTCTAAAGTCTTGTTGGCAGTCGGAATAATCTCTGCATCTTTGCGGCATAACTCCAAAATCTGTTGAGGTACCAAAGAATCTGCAAATACAATAACATCTGCACAAACCAGTAACTTCTGCGCCTTAATGGTTAATAGTTCCGGATCTCCTGGACCTGCTCCTACAATATATACTGCTGGTTTTAAGTCGTATATATTTATATCCATAAATAAATTTCTAAGTATTTTTTCTTAAAAAGAACACCCAGTAACTATCAAAAAATTTTTTTTGGCATTTTCTTCAGTATCTTTCCGGATTAACCCTCTCTAGCTAGTAGAAAGTATTGGTAGATGCACCCTGGTTAAGCCCTAGAGATAACTCTGGGGCATTTTTTTTATCTATTTAGGGCTTAGGTATCAAGATTTCTCCTCATCTACCTTGTCCTCCTTGTCCCCCTTGTCCTCCTTGTCCCCCTTGTCCCCCTTGTCCACGCCAGTCGCCTCAAGTCGGGAAACCCGCCCACGGCGCTGGCTCCCCTTGTCCTCCTCATCTCCCTTCCCTGCTCCCTCTCAACTCCGCATCTCCCCGTTTCCTTTTGCAGAAGTGGGGACTATATCTGGCAGTGAGCGCTTGTTCAGATAAAGCCATGCTAGTCCTGCCAGTCCTAACGCAATCCCAGTTAAGCTGACGACTTGTGCTATGCGTAGCGGTCCAAGCATCAAACTATCAGTCCTCAAACCCTCAATCCACAAGCGTCCTAAGCTATAGGCTACCAAGTATACCATTGAGATCGTACCTACTTTCAGGCGTGGTTTGCCAGCTAAACCTCTAAAAAATAAAGTGATCAGCAAGGCAAATACCATGACATCCCATAGAGATTCATAAAGGAATGTAGGATGAAAGTAATCGAAATTAGCATATTCTTGTGGACGAGGGAATCGTTTTTCTCCATTGCTCAGAGTAATGACGGGGGGAATATATAGCTTCCAAGGTAAATTTGTTGGTCTGCCAAAAGCTTCTGAGTTGAAGAAATTGCCCCAACGTCCAATCGCTTGCCCTAAAATCAGCGAAGGAGCTACCAAGTCTGCCAATTGCCAAAAAGAAATTCGCTTAAGTTTGGCAAAAATCAGCGCTGCGATAACACCACCGATGATTGCTCCATGAATGGCAATTCCCCCTTGCCAAATAGCGATGATTCGCTCTGGGTGCTGAGCATATTCTGGCCATTGAAATAAAACGTAATATAGGCGTGCCATTGGAATTGCCCCAATGACCAGCCAAATAGACAAATCGCCTAGCAACTCCGGATTCACGTTACGACGCTTTGCCAAGTACTGAGAAAGAGTGACGCCAATTAACACTGCTGAAGCAATTAATAAGCCATACCAGCGGATAGTTAATGGTCCTATTTTCACCAGAATCGGTCCTGGTGAAGTAAACTGAAACGCTAATAGCAAGGTGGAAAAATCCAGTGCCATGCAAAAGTACCTAGAAGACAGTATGGTTCAAAAGCGCAGCGACTACAAAAGTCACCGCTTTGATTTTAAGTCGCCTTGGATTTAGAAGTGAGCTTGCATAGTTAATTTAGCAATCTTTACCAAAAAACATCATGGTTAGGCTAAAGAGTTATGATTTAAGAGTTTTTCCCAATCTATCAAACATGAGAAAATTTTCATGTTCAAAGCTGGTGGCTCTGATTCTGATAGATTTAACCTGAGCATGAAACCAAAAACATTCTCCACTAGCAGTAGTCAAAGTGGTCAAGTGACGCAAAAAAAGCGACGTCGTGGTTGGAGAAAAATCTTCTTTAGCATTCGTACACGTATTTTGTCTTGGTACATTGTGTTGATGACCTTCTCAACATTGGTATCAAGCATGGCAATCCGTCAAGTCCTCCTTGTCAACCTACAACAGGAGGTCGAAGCATATACTAATCATGAGTTAGAAGAGTTTCGAAGATTGACAAAAGAAAAAAATTCTTCTACACAGCAGGCTAGGAAGGATAATGTCATTGCCATCTTCAATACATTTCTGTCTCGTAATATCCCTCACGATGATACGTTTTTTATTACTCTGGTAGATGGTCAATTTTATCAATCCAGCCCAGAAGCCCTTTCTGGATATCTACGCGCAGATGGGAAACTCTTAAAATACTGGAGTGGTCTAACGCAACCAGAAAAAGGCAAGAAGGTAACTTCGGATGATACTATCCTTTACGTGGCTGAGCCACTTATTAAAGGGAAAACTCGCGGAGTGTTTGTGATTGCCCATTCTAGTAGTAATGTGCACAAAAAAGTGGATTGGGTACTTGTCGTCTTTATTGAGGTGATGCTCGCTGTCTTAGCCGTAGCTTCAGTAGTGGCTTGGGTTGTTGCTGGAAGGGTATTGGCTCCCCTAAAGTTACTGACGGAAACAGCACGATCAATTAGTGAGTCTGATTTAATTCAACGCAGCCCTGAGCATGATGGAGTAGACGAAATTGCTGAACTCACTAACACATTTAATGAGATGTTGGATCGTCTCCAAACTGCCTTTTCTAATCAACGAGATTTTATTAACGACGCTGGTCATGAACTCCGGACACCCATCACAATTATCCGTGGTCATTTAGAACTACTGGGTGACGACCCTCAAGAGCAACGAGAAACGATGGAACTGGTTAATGATGAGCTAGAGCGTATGAGTCGCATTGTCGATGATCTACTATTACTAGCCAAGGCAGAGCAACCCAATTTTTTAAACCCCGAAACTGTGGATATTGGCTTACTGACCAGGGAACTGTACACAAAAGTTAAAGCCTTAGCTGAGCGATCCTGGCTGATAGATGACAACGGTACAGGACTAATTGTGGCTGATCGCCAACGATTGACCCAAGCAATCATGAACTTAGCCCAGAATGCAAGTCAGCATACTGTAGAGGGAGATATTATTGCGTTGGGCTCAGAAATAAAGAATGGTAATGCCTATTTCTGGGTGCGCGATACTGGAGAAGGTATTGCCCTTTCTGACAAAGAGCGGATTTTTGAACGCTTTGCCCGTAGTTTACGTAGCTGTCGTCGTTCAGAGGGAGCTGGACTGGGACTGTCTATTGTGCAAGCGATCGCCCAAGGGCATGGGGGTCATGTAGAACTCGCGAGCCAACTGGGTAAGGGAGCTACTTTTACTATTGTGATTCCACTTGATCCACCTCAGGAGGTTGCGTCTGACTAACCGAATTCTGATTGCTGAAGATGAACCTCGCATTGCCTCGTTTTTAGAAAAAGGGCTACGGGCATCAGGTTTCATGACTGCAGTAGCTAAGGATGGTTATGAGGCTGTTCTTATGGCTCAAGATGAGGATTTTGACCTCCTCATTCTTGACATAGGTCTCCCTGGTAAAGATGGCTGGATGGTGTTGGAGGAGTTACGAGGGCAAGGCGAATATCTGCCAATCATTATTCTGACTGCTCGTGACGAGGTGAGAGATAAGGTTGCAGGGCTAGAAGGTGGGGCTGATGACTACGTAACAAAGCCCTTTCGGTTTGAAGAATTGCTTGCACGGATAAGGGTGAGGTTACGCGACAAGCGCCTGCCCAAACAGCAAGAAGAAATGGTTCTCAGAGCAGGTAACCTGGCTCTTGATTTGCGTACACGCCAAGTTTGGGTAGGTGAGCGCCTTGTCAAGTTATCAGCACGAGAATTTACCCTTGCTGAAACGTTTGTGCGTCATCCAGGACAAGTGATGAGTCGAGAGCAACTGCTCAGTCAGGTTTGGGGCTATGACTATGATCCCGGCTCTAATGTCGTTGATGTCTGCGTGGGTTATCTGCGTCAAAAGCTAGGCCGTGACCATATTGAAACAGTAAGAGGTGTAGGCTATAGATTACGAATATGAGATTTTTCTCATAATATCTTAATCTAATTTTTATAAATATTTATGACAATTTGTTTAGCGGTCAAGGTAGTAAGCTGTTGCTTAATCAGTGAACAGTTATCAATGATCAGTTATCACTACCAAACAATCTGATAACTGTTTACTGTTCACTGATAACTGATAACTGTCCTTTACCTGCAAATATTAATGTCATGAATTGAAAAAAATGACGATTAAATATTCCAAAGCTAAACATTCAATAACCAACGACGTCGTGGCGTCTTTAGTTGTGTTTCTTGTTGCTTTGCCGTTGTGCCTGGGGATTGCAATTGCCTCTGGTGTTCCTCCGGCTCTCGGATTGGTCACTGGTATGGTAGGAGGAATTGTTGTTGGCACCATTTCAGGCTCTCCATTACAGGTGAGTGGACCAGCTGCCGGGCTTGCAGTCATTATTTGGGAACTTATTGAGGAGTATGGCATTGAAATGCTTGGACCTGTTATTCTTCTTGCAGGTCTGTTCCAGTTGCTTGCGGGAATATTCAAGCTTGGTCAAGTTTTCCGCGCTATATCTCCAGCGGTCATTTATGGGATGCTTGCAGGGATCGGTGTCTTGATTTTCGGTTCCCAACTTCATGTGATGCTCGACACCAAGCCTCATCCTCATGGCCTTCAGAACTTGCTTACCATTCCCATCGCAATCTATAAAGTTATCGTTACCCCTAATAGCAGCCATCAACTGGCCGCGCTGGTTGGTGTCATTACTATAGTGACACTTATCCTATGGGATAAATTTAAGCCACGTAGGTTGAAGCTTTTACCTGGTGCCCTCGCTGCTGTCGTGGTTGCAACTGTGATCGTTACCGTCATGAAACTCCCTGTTCAGCACATTAACGTTCCCGACAATCTAGCTGCAACAGTTCGTTTCCCGACACTAGAGAGCTTGAAAGGTCTGCTTCAAATACGGGTAGTCATGGATGCAATTGCTATTGCCGTGATTGCTAGTGCCGAAAGTCTGCTCTCAGCAACAGCAGTGGATCGACTGCACCAAGGACCAAGAACGCAATTTGATCGAGAACTGGCAGCACAAGGCTTGGGCAACATGGTTTGTGGAGCACTTGGTGCACTCCCCATGACAGGTGTTATTGCTCGAAGTTCTGTTAACGTAGAAGCTGGGGGAAAAACCAGACTGTCTACGATTCTTCATGGAGTTTGGCTGCTGTTGCTAGTTGCCGTTGCACCTTTCGTCCTGAAACTTGTTCCCACTTCTAGTCTTGCAGCAATACTAGTGGTCACGGGTTACAAGCTAGTGAAAGTGGAAAATGTTAAAAGACTGCAGCAATACGGGCGTATTCCTGTATTTATCTACTTTGCCACCTTGGGCGGTATTATCGCTGCTGATTTACTAACCGGTGTCATGATCGGTCTTGTGCTGTCAGCACTCAAGCTAATGTACAAAGTTTCTAATCTCAATATCCTTATTGATAGGGATGAAAACAATCAGCGGATTAATGTGTATCTGGAAGGAACAGCAACTTTTATTCGCCTACCGAAGCTTGCCCAAGCTCTTGAGCAAATTCCACCAGGCAACGAAATCCACATTCACTTAGATATGCTGACCTACATTGACCATTCCTGCCTTGACTTTGTGTCTATGTGGGAGAAACAACAACAGAATATGGGAAGTACGATTGTTATCCAGAGGGATACATTAGTAGAGCGTTACCACAGACCCCTCATACAAAGGAATTCCGCGCTTGGTGTATAAGCGTTGCTTAAAGTATGCAGAGCGTACCAACCAGCTTCTCATGGAAAAATATCAAGGGTATGAGGGCGAAGACCTTTTGAACGCTGCGATTAAGGAGAATGTCCTAACCCAACTAGAAAACCTCTTTAGGAGTGGGGAGTAGGGAGTAGAGGGGGCAAGGAGGACAAGGAGGACAAGGAGGGCAAGGAGGGCAAGGAGGGCAAAGAGGACAAGGAGGACAAGGGAGCAGAGGGGAATACTCTATAACTATGCCCTATGCCCCATGCCCATTTTGTCTTTTTTGGTGTCAGTGGTTCATGGCAGCTACGTAGGTAAGATATTACCAATTCTCGTAAAAATTGCAGTTTGCTCCTATGCGGTAGGTTAGATATAATCACTTAAACAAGTTTGAAAAATTTTTAAATTGTGATTGCTATTTATCCAGGTAGCTTTGATCCCATCACGTTAGGACATATAGATCTTATCGAACGCGGAGCAAAGCTGTTTACAATGGTGGTTGTTGCTGTCCTGCGCAATCCCAATAAAATCCCGCTATTTACTGTCAATCAGCGGCTAGAACAGATCCGTCTATCTATGCAACATCTACCAAATGTAGATGTAGATAGTTTTGATGGTCTTACTGTTAAGTACGCCCAAATGCGAGGAGCTCAGGTTCTACTGCGGGGTCTAAGAGCAATTTCCGACTTTGAAGTAGAGCTTCAGATGGCTCATACAAATAAAACTCTTTCGACTCAAATAGAAACTGTTTTCTTAGCAACATCTAATGAGTATAGTTTTTTAAGTAGTAGTGTGGTAAGAGAGATCGCTAGATTTGGTGGCTCTGTTGATCATCTTGTTCCCCCGCATGTTGCTCGAGATATTTACCAATGCTACGCTCAGAACCATCCAGTATCGAACCCAATCAAGACGGAAGTCATCTAACTCCTGAGGAAATTCCTGAAGCATCATCGGGAAGCGTGGATATTCAGGAGGAAATCAACCGCCTAGAAGAAATGATTCTCGCCAGTCCCCGTATTCCACTGACGCGACGCACGTTAGTGGATGAAGAAAAGCTGCTAGATCAACTTGATTACATTCGGCTTTCTTTGCCAACAGCTTTTCAGGAAGCAGCAGAAATCATTGCGCAAAAAGAGGAAATTCTCCTAGAAGCAGAAGAGTATGGACAGCAGATAGTTGACGCAGCACAAGCCAAAAGAGCGCAAATTTTAGATGAAAACGACATAATTAGACAGGCAGAACAAGAAGCATCTGAGATGCGACGAAAAGTTCAGCAAGAATGTGATGCAATGCTGCAAGCAACTCTGGAAGAAATTGACCGCAAGCGACGCCAATCTCAGCAAGAGTTGGAACAAATGCATACTAAAGCGATCGCAGAGGCTGAAGCAATTGCACAAGGTGCTGATGAATATGCTGATAATGTTCTAGAAAATATCGAGCAGCATCTCAATGATATGCTGCGAATAATCCGTAACGGACGTCAACAACTGCAACCAGACGTTTCTTCAGGACGTCATTTACCCCCACCAAAGAAGAAATAAAGGTGCAGCACAATTAACAGTTAAAATTAAGATTCTGAATACTATATTTGTGTATCTTTTAACTTTTTGATGTCACCAGGTTTTTAAGTGTGAGCACATCCAGTCTTCTGCTTGACGCTGCTTTAGATTGTTGTCAAAACTTTTAAATGAATGCTAAAATATTCCCTATATAGGGAATATTTTAGAATTATTTTTTTAATCAAAATCTATGTCAAAAACAGGTTCAAAATTAACAGACTATCTATAGTGTCTTCTTGGTTAGTCCATAGATTAAAAGCGTGGAGGTAATGCATATGTATATAGAAACTTTTACCCCTACTGAAGCTGCTGCATTCATTGAATTACCAACAAAGAAGATTTATAAGTAAGTAGAATATAAAATTTTGCCTGAATATAATCCTCCAAGACTAAACTTTGCTGCATTGGTTTATCTACGTCTAATTAAAGAAATAAACTTTATTCCTGTTAACTATCGTTCGTTTCTTTATCAAAGTCTAGTTAGAGCTTTAGAGCAAAATTTACCAACTATTGAAATAATAAAATTTGTCAAAATAGAAGTTGAGCCGATTGCCAAGGAGTTATTAGAATTTATCAAATGTTTTCAAGCATGGAAAGAAAATTTAGTTTCTGATCCGAAAATAATGGGTGGAGAAACAGTGTTTCCTAATTCTCGGCTTACGGTTCGTCATATTGGTTTATTGCTTGATAGAGGAGAGTCTCTAGAGGTTATACATGAAGACTATCCTTATTTAACTGAAGAAGATATAAAATTTGCTCAAGTCTATGTAAAAGCCTACCCAAGTGTTGGACGACCTAAAAAGAATTAAATTTCTAATTGATGAGGATCTTTCACTAAATGATACTAGCCGTCTACTTAAGCTTCTGCGTGAAGCAGGGACGGAAAAAATAAACTTTGCTGGTGGTGAGCCGACACTATGTCCCTATTTAGGCGAACTATTAGTTCAGTCACGGCAGTTGGGGTTTACCACAAGCATCGTAACTAATGGTGCACGACTTCCCCAATTACTAAATCAGTATTCTTCATACATAGATTGGGTTGCATTATCAGTTGATTCTGCTGATGAAGAAACTCAGAAAAATTTGGGCAGAGGTCAAGGTAATCATGTACAAAAGTCTATTGAGCTGTTTGATTCCCTTCATGAGTACCAAATTAGAGTCAAGCTTAATACTGTTGTTACCCGTTGGAACTATCAAGAAAATATGTCAGCTTTTGTTCGGCGAGTACGACCAGAACGCTGGAAAATTTTTCAGGTACTCTTAGTTAATGGTCAGAATAATCGCAGTGTTAATAACCTTTTAATTTCCACAGAGCAGTTTGAAGAATTTACAAAGCGACATCAACCTCTTGCAGATGAAGGCTTCAAACTCGTAACTGAAACAAATGAACTGATGAGAGGATCATATGTAATGATTGATCCGCTAGGTAGATTTTTCAGCGATGCTAAGGGTCATCACGAGTACAGTTTACCCATTCTAGAAGTTGGTGTAGATAGTGCTTTAGCTCAGGTTGATTGGAACATAGAAAAGTTTGTGGTTCGTGGCGGTCTCTACAACTGGCGGAGGACAGCAGTTGCTAGCGCATCGATATAATCCCATTTCTACAGAAGGTAGAACCTACTCAAATCCTAAATTCCCTTCCCTAGACTCACTTCTAGTAGAAGTGCCGCACCACCCCACAGCACAGTCAGTGTACTCACGAATCTTTGGTAGATCAAATCCCAAAACAACATTATGC
Source organism: Nostocales cyanobacterium Centralia_MAG_434 (assembly GCA_021324415.1). GTDB lineage: Bacteria > Cyanobacteriota > Cyanobacteriia > Cyanobacteriales > Nostocaceae > JAJPJF01. Next base: position 1,511 of record JAJPJF010000315.1, on the reverse strand, counting down.
TTGGGAACTGAAAACTATAACGTATATGTAAAATCCTCTACCAACATACCAGGAACCACACTACCTCCAAGTTGTCGTCCTTCGTATGTTCCTACTTCTGGAATAAATTCTTGAAAGTTGGTGAAATCTACCAAGTTTTCTCCCCAGAAGCGATATAAACTGTCATCAAATCGCAGATTTTCTATCGGAGCAACTATTTCGCCACCTTCTACCCAAAAACAAGCATAACGAGTCATACCTGTAATTCGACCAGTTGGGCGATCGCTCCAATTAAGGTAATGTAAATTAGAGATATACAATCCTTTGTCCAAACTGGGCAAAATCTCAGAAAAAGCTAAATTTCCTGTACTTAATTCAGGTGTACGTAAAGACTCATCACCATTAGCACCGTTACTCATTTTTTGATACTCTTTGGCAGTGCGAGAATTGACCAATGTATTTACCAAAATACCTTTTTCAATTAAAGCTAATTCTGGTGATGCCATTTCTCCCCATTCATTAAATCGTGGTGTCAAACCGCGCTGGAAGTTTTCTTTTAAACTAAAGGCTGGAGATAACTGTTTTTCTTTGCGCCACAAGGAAGCTAAAGCGCTACCTCCTTGCTGTAAATCAGCTTCGCTCACACCTCCCCAAGAAAGCATCGCCAATAAGTCCGCAACGGCTGCTGGTGCAAAATAAGTTTTGTACTGTCCCCTTTGTAATTCTTGCGCTGGACGAGAAAGCAATTTTAGTTGTTTTTTAGCATCATTAATTTGGGTTGTGAATTGCTCATTATTCCAATTGCTTCCTGCAAAAATCCCTTTAACTGCTTGTCCTTGACTCGTAAATAAAGAGTAATCTAACGTGAAAGAATGAGTCGCAAACCAGTGTTTTGCGCCAGTAGAATCACCATAAGCTTTAATGACAATTCCGCCAGCATATAAGCCTGTAAAATCTAATTCAGCAACCAATTCCAACACTGTTGGCACCAGTGTTTCTGCTGTCAATAAATTTCCAGAATGTATTTCCCTGCTAGTATTTGTTTCTGATGGCAAAACTAGATATGGATCGACGGGTAACTGAGGCAGTTCTGCTCGCAACTCCTGTAAAGCTTCGTATGCTAGTTGCCAATCTACCTCCCAGTTTCCTGTAAAGGGAAACTGGCGAAACCCACTGCGCTGATCTTGCATCAAAGTGAGTTCAACCCAACCATCAATAACGTAACCTGTTTGTCGCACTTTGGCATAATTGAAACGAGTAAATTGACTTTGCTCACTGCTCAATTTTGCAGTAAAGTGTTCACTTTCCTCGCGTTTTTCCAGCAGAGATGCTATGAGTTGGTCAAAGCTAACTTCAAGGGCAGTTAATTGTTCTTTTGTCATACTAATTCAACAGCCACCGCCGAAAACCTCAATATTCGAAAATAGACAAACTGGGGAACCATGTCCTACCCAAATTGCCTGATTTGGTTCGCCCTTACCACAGAAAGGAGTACCGTACATCTTCCAAGTAGAAGAGCCACCTACATTGAT
>JAJPJF010000523.1 GCA_021324415.1 Nostocales cyanobacterium Centralia_MAG_434 | reverse complement strand
TTAAATGCTTATAAAATATATATTGTAGGCATTAATATTACTAAATTATAGTTATTAAAATTTTGTAGATTTTAATAATCACCATAAAACTGCCGGAAGAACCAGAAGTGGTAGCAATAAATGTGGTGAGGGATCATAGAATATGTCGTCAATACTATTAGGAATTATCCGAATAGAACGACAAAACTTCGATTTGGAATAATCACATAATGGCATTAATAGATAACTTGTAACTGTTATTACAAAAGCTACTAAAAAGAGCGACCTAACCGATCTGTTCACTTGGCTCAAAAATAAGCTATCTCGTTTGAGCAGAAGTTCTTTGTCCAAGACTCGGTTCTGTTGCAGTACTTCAATTGCTTTCACTATATCGTCTGCTGGTTCACCCTCTAGAATGCGATCATATAACATTTCCTCCAGTAGGCGTATCTTGTTTTCGCGCTTAAACTGACGACCAACACGCGCTATCTGGCTGTAAGCTATCGAAAAATCTCGATACAAATTGCTTCCGTAAGAAGGAGAACCTTTTTCCTCGGGCGAATCCGACTGATCGTTTAGGTTCATCATGCTGGTTTCTCCCATTCAGCTTTCGCAAATTCCAGTGTTGTCTCGCGGTCAAATAATTTATCGCTCTACAAAATTCCAGTGTAAAGCCTTCCGACGAATAAGAGCCGTAATTTTGCCACTCTTTATCTTGACATCAATACTACTTTACGCAAACTTCAACCTGCTCCCGAAAATCTTTACTGGCGATCGCTACCCGCTGCCGCCTTCCTTGGTTGCTAGCATTGAGAAGAAGACAGAAGAAAGAGAGCTTACTCAAAGAGCCGCCACACCTATAGAGTGTGGCGGCTTTTATTTTGCGATCGCTTGTTTCCATCTGCCAAATCAACTGCCATCCGGCACTGCATAAACACGAGTTGAATTGGCTTTTACACTTCAGTATTCATGGTAGAATACTGAGAGTATAAGAGTACAGCAATTGCAGTACCATAACACAAAAAGATTGGGTTGGACTCAAATCAAAAAACGCAAAATGGTTAAAAATAGTCAGAACAAAAATATGCTGGGACAGCCTATAAAATATATGTATTTAAAAACGAAGGAGAATCGCCTCTTGACTGTGACTTAAATCATTCCCTTGCCGCTCTTTAAAGTTTGGTTTTGCCGTTGCTTTCTCTCAAACTCATTAATTTTGTTCTATGAGAATCTTAATATAAAAGCTTTTTCAAGTTTGATTTTGCCGAAAAAGTTTGGACTTGCTATTTATATGTAACCCTTACTAGGAGAGTGATTGACCTGTCAAACCTGCCCCTCACCCCCATTAATCTGTGATGGTGGGTTATTTTTGACAAGTGAGGTGCCTGAACCGACGAAAATAAAACGTTCTAGAGATGTGTTCTACTTAATTAGGATTTTGTGGAATGCGGAATTAGAAACAGAGTGAGTGTGGTAATAATAAATAGGATGCTCTAAAACCGAGATAGCATCACTCTTGCTCTTGAGAAAACAATTGAAACATGAGCTTATCTGGACAGCAGCGCAAAGAAATGCTCGAAGCTTTAGTGAGTGCTTTCCCAACAGAATCGTCATTAGAGCAAATGCTGTCGTTTGAATTAGATAAGAATCTGAATGCGATTGCAGGAGATGGAAATTTACAAGGCATTATCTTCAGAACAATACAAACAGCAGAAGCACAAGGATGGATCGAAGACTTAATACGTGCAGCTTACAGGACAAACCCTGGAAATCCCAAATTACAAGCTATTGCTCCAACACATAAGACGGTTCCACAGCCTGTGTGGAATATACCATACCCGCCCAACCCCTTTTTTACAGGGCGTGAAACCATCTTACAAGAAATTCGCAATGTCCTATTAACAAAGAAGTCAGCAGCACTTAGCGGATTGGGTGGGATCGGCAAAACCCAAACAGCGATCGAGTATACCTATCGCTATCGAGATGAGTATGATTCAATACTCTGGGTGAGAGCAGAGTTTCGGACAGAATTGGTGTCAGGTTTTGTGAAACTGGCAGAGTTACTCAATTTACCCGTTAGCCAGGAAAAAGATGAAAGCTTAAGCATTGCCGCAGTTAAGCAGTGGTTAGCAACACATAAAGACTGGCTGTTAATTTTGGATAACACTGATGAAATACCGATGTTGGGGGAGTTTTTACCAGGGTCGCATTCTGGTCATGTATTGCTGACTACTCGTGCCTTTGCTACAGGGATATATCAGCGAATTGAAATTAAAAAGTTGCAACCAGAAGATGGGGCACTGTTGTTGCTGCGGCGCGCCAAACTGATTGCAGAGCAAGCGGGGCTAGATGCGGTGAGTCAACAGGAACGCTCCCTAGCACAAACCATCTCCCAGGAAATGGACGGTTTGCCCCTAGCATTAGATCAAGCAGGAGCGTTTATTGAAGAGACTCCCTCCAGTTTGACGGAGTATTGGCAATATTACACAGAAGAAGGGGCGAGACTACTGGCGGAACGGGGCGAACTGGCAATTGATCACCAGAGCGTTACCATCACCTTTTCTCTAGCTTTTAAGAAGGTCTTAGAGCGCAACCCAACAGCCGCCGATTTGATTCGCGTTTGCGCCTTTTTAGCAGCCGATGCGATTCCTGAAGAAATTTTTACCATTGGTGGAAAGGAATTGGGGGAAAATCTTAGCCGCGTAGCAGATAAACCTCTAGATTTTCGCGATGTCACAAAAGAAGCGGTAAGGTTTTCGCTGATTTACCGTAACCCGACTCATAAAACCTTTGATATTCACCACCTAGTGCAGATCGTGTTAAAAGCTGAGATGGATGAGGAAAAATGCCGCCAGTGGGCACTATGGACTATTTGTGCAGTGACAAAAGTCTTCCCTTTCGCTGAATATGCAAACTGGCAGAACTGTGAGCGACTTTTACCCCATGCTTTATCTGCAATTGATTGGGTAAACCAGTATCAATTTGAATTGGAAACAGCTGCAAAATTACTTGATAGGACTGGTTACTACTTGGATCAACGCGGTCAGTACAGCGAAGCGGAACCACTGTTGAAAAAAGCATTAGAACTCATGCAAAGGCTGCTGGGAGAAGAACATCCCTGTATCGCCACCAGTTACAACAACCTGGCAGCACTCTACTCCTCCCAAGGAAGGTACAGTGAAGCAGAACCACTGTTGAAAAAAGCATTAGAACTCAGACAACATTTGCTGGGAGAAGAGCATCCCTGTGTCGCCACCAGTTACAACAACCTGGCTTATCTCTACGAATCCCA
>JAJPJF010000203.1 GCA_021324415.1 Nostocales cyanobacterium Centralia_MAG_434 | reverse complement strand
TTAAATGCTTATAAAATATATATTGTAGGCATTAATATTACTAAATTATAGTTATTAAAATTTTGTAGATTTTAATAATCACCATAAAACTGCCGGAAGAACCAGAATCTCTACGTTGGTATATGCTTGACAATTTTGTTGAGCTAACTGAAAGAAATCAGGGTTGGGTTCTATGCAGATCATTGAGCAACTCAATTGGGCGATCGCCACTGTTGCAGTGGCAGGACCACACCCCACCTCCAGAATTTTGGAATTCGTGGAAAGTTGTGCAATTTCCACGACTTGATCAATCAAATCTTTAGGATAACGGGGTCTAACTTTGTTGTAAGCCTCTGCTGCCGGAGAATACCAATTTTGCCGCTGTTCTAGAGTTTTGCTGGAGTAGCTGATGATTTGTTGTTTTAAATCTTCCATTTTACTAAATCTAAAGATACAAATCATTTCCCCTCTGCCCCCCTGCTATCGCTTATTCATCGCTCCCCTAACCAAAATTACCGTACTTTCTACACCAGACGCGATCGCTTCGGGAATATTCCCTTTAATTGCTTGTTGAAGCATTCCTTCGCGAGAAGCACCCAAAACAACAACATCGTAGTGCTCATTTTTCACAAGATGAATCACTCCATCAGCAACTGAATCAGCTTTGACTGGAGCAGCAACTACAGTGCTGAATAATTTACGATGATGCATAAGCTGACGGACAGCTTGTTCTAAAACTGTCATATCTGGCTCTAACTCAGACGGCTTAAACACTTGAGTTAGGCGTATTTGTGGAACATCACCTAAAGTGACTAAAGCTGGTAGTAATTTAGTAGCTAGCGATGCATTGGGACCACCAGCGATTGGGACTAGCCAACTCTTGAAAGAGTTAGGAGTTGAGAGTGAAGAGTTAACACTAAAAGTAGATGAGAGATGTCCTCTGTGTCCTAGCTTGACGAGTACAACGTCACAGGGGGCGTGGTGGATTAAAGTGTCCACAACATTGCCAAAGATGCGACCAGGAGTAGAAGTACTACCTTTCCACCCCATCAAAATCATATCGATGTGTCGCTCTTTAATTGTCTCTAGAATTGCCTGCGCCACATCATGGGCCACTCGAATTTGGGTGTGTACAGGAATTTTCCACTTTTTTCCCAAAAACTCTGCTTGTCTGAGCATGCGCCGACTTTTTGTTGTTCTCACCTGTGCTTCTGCCGGAGAACTGTGGCGAGAGATAGACATCACTTGTACACACTCTAATTCATAGTGGCGCTCGCGAGCAATAGCGGCTGCCATTTCCAATAACACCCTGGCTGTTTCAGGATTAGAGATCGGGACTAAGATTCTGCCTCTACCTGTGCTAGGTGAGCGTGTTTGGTAAACGACATAAGATGGTTGTGGTTGTGGTCCAGGTAGCTTATTCTCACAATTGAGATGGTTTGCTTCTGCTCGGATAATATCTGCACGGGTGATAATCCCAATCAGTCTTTGCCCTTCAACAACTGGTAAACGACTGATCTGATAGCGATCCAGCAAATACAACACATTGCTGAGACTGTAGGCAGGAGTGACTGTCATTGGATCGCTAGTCATAATTTGGCTTAAGGGAGTATGCCCCACTAGCTTGCGATCAGCTATCTTGAGTAAATCACTCTGTGTGACAATTCCTACCAGTTTTCCGTCTTTCACCACAGGAAAACCACGATGGTGAGAACGAGAAAACGCCTGTATCACTTCATCTAGAGTCATCTGCGCATCCAGAGTTTCTACGTGTTGCTGCATCACGTCTTTTGCCGTTAACTGTGTCAATATCCCCTCAACTGCAATTGGCTTTTCGATATTGATCCCATTTAGCTGCAAAATTTTGTTGTACAGCGACCCTGGAAGTATCTGATCAGCAACTAGGTAGGATGTTACAGAGCCAATCATTAAAGGCAGCACCAGATTGAAATCTGTAGTGATCTCAAAAATAATCACTATTGCCGTAATTGGCACTTTTGACACTGCGCTAAAAAATGCTCCCATTCCTACTAGGGCATAGTTTATAGGCGAAGCAGCCCCCAGAATATGAAACTGGCACACACCCACTAAGTAGCCCAGAGTACAACCCAGGATCAAACTCGGAGCGAATAATCCTCCGGGTGCACCTGAACCAAAGGCCACTAACGTGAGGAGAAAGTCAGTCACAAAAGCAACTGCTGCCCACGCAGCATTAGCCTGACCAGTAATCACTAACTCCCACCACCTATTATGGTCATGGAAAGAAATGGGTAGTAGAGCAATAACAACACCAGATACAAACCCAGCCAAAGCCACCCGTTGAGGCAGGCTGAGGCGAAAATTACGGTAAAAAGTTATACTAGCAAGCATGCCATGGTTAAGCAATGCAGCCAGAATTCCTGATACAATACCCAACAGCAAATAGAAGGGGATTTCTGGAACAGAAAAGCTGCTAGAGAAGTGAGAGAGCTGCAGTTCATATTGCACGCTGCTGCCACCCAACATCCGGGAGACTACTCCGCCAATAAATGAAGCAATGATGGCTGTTCCTAGAGTTAGCCCTGATAAATCCTGAAGTAATTCTTCAATTATGAACAAAACCCCAGCAATTGGGGCATTGAAAGCCGCTGCCAATCCAGCGCCAGCACCCGCTGCTATCATCTGTCGGCGATAATCTGGAGAGGTGGGGATCAAACGACTGACACCTGCTGCTAAACTAGCCCCAATTTGGACAGTGGGACCTTGCCTTCCTAAAGTAATCCCTGAACCTATGGCAATCATGGCGCTCACTAACTTCACAATTGCTACGCGCCAAGACAATCTAATAGGCACATTGGCTAGAGTTGCCTTTACTTGAGGAATACCACCTCCAGCGGCTTCTGGAGCTAACCTATCTACCAATAAGCCAGCCAGAAACCCAAAACAAAGACCAACAGTTGGTAGGACAAGCCAAGCAGGGAAGAACCGACAGGTATCAACTCGCCATATCCCCAGCCATCCTGTGCCAAATTTTAAACAAACTGCTGATAAAGCAGCAACGACACCAATAACTGAAGCTTCTGCGATCGCTAAACCTCTTCTAGGCTGCCACAATGCACGAAAGCGCTGAGTCAGAGAAAGAGGTGTCATAAAGATAAAAAGTCTATTTTTGCAAGGTGTCTAATGATGAATCCTGACAAGAATTCACAATTCATAATATTAACTGCTTCTTCCTATGACACTTAGACCCTCGACGATTAAAGATGGAGTGTAACAAGAACCATTCCAGTCAGCATCATCACCGAGTTGCACCAATTGTTTGAGAACCGTGTAGACATTACCAGCAACCATCGTATCTTTAACACGCCCAGTGATCTGGCCATTTTGCACACGATACCCCAAATCAATATTGATGGAAAAGTCGCCAGAAATGCCATTGCCTCCACCTAACATTTGATCAACAACTAAGCCATCATCAAGTTGTTGAATCAGGTCTTGTAATGAGCCAGATCCAGGCTGAATCAGGAAATTAAATAAACCAGGAGTAGGATAACTACCCAAACCAGGACGAAAACCATTACCAGATGAGGGAATGCCTAACTGGCGTCCCGTAGTGAGATCGCAGTAAAAATGCTGCAACACTCCATTTTGGATAAAAACTAAAAGCTGGGTTGGTGTCCCTTCATCATCAAATGGGCAACTGTAAGGTCCCGCTTGCGGATCTTGGTAGAGAGTAAGAGAGGCTGAGGTGATTTGTTGACCGAGGCGTTCTGCCCAAGGAGAAGACTTTTCTTGCACTCGCTTTCCATTCAAAGCTGCTTGAACAGTACCCCAAAGCATATCAGCCGCTTTAGATGTAAATAAAATAGGAACATGACCTACCGGGGGAGGGACATTTTCTCTTGCCCAATCCAATCGTTGTAAAATTTGCTGAGCGACTTTTTCTGGTTGGAGGTGACTGCGTTCAATTTGACCGTCAGAAACACTCAAAAAATCTTCACCTCTTACCCATTCTGCAGAAATATAGCAACTAAGTGTAGTGTCAGTATAATGACAATCTAAACCTTTGCTGTTCACGAGTCTGGTTGTTTCTACATCACATTCCCAATCAGCAGTACAGACCACTTCTGGGTAGACTTCACGGATAAGAGCGATCGCTGCTTTACCCCACTCTACCAATTGTTCTATAGGCACATCTTCCCCTAAATCTGGGTAAGAAGGTTTAGAGTCACCATTTAACTCCACTTCTTCTGGTTGATTCAATTGACTCAGGACTAACGCACGTTCCACCATAGTCTGTGGTTCCACAGGTCCATAAGCAACTGTGAGTCCAGGACGTCCGTTATGCCAAAGCCTTAGTGCTGTACCTTCAGCTTGGCTAGTTTCTAACTGCTTAAGTCGGTTAGCTTCAAAAAATACGGGTCGAGATAGCGATCTCGATTGATACACCTCTGCTGCTTCTGCGCCGGATCTTATCGCTAATTCCAGCAATTGCTCTGCTAGTGGATCTTTTTGTAAATTTTCAGACCCCATGACCATTAATGATTTGTGGATTTTGGATTCGTGTCAAGTAGGAGCAACTGCCCCTACTACCTGGGAAAACTCTGCAAAGAATAATTTACAGGAAATTAGCCCCACAAAGCCCACCACTTGTCGTCTCCTACTCTGTTGTTCTTCCACTTTTGTTCTGATCAAGGCAGATTCACCTCTTGTAATAGCCAAAATCCTGCGAAAGATTCTGCTTGGGGATCAGATTGTATCGATAGAAAATGCACCCCGTTCGCTTTTTGCTTTGCTTGTTCAAAACCTTTAGCTTCTGCCAAAATTTTGGGGTTTTTGATATTCGACACAATCCAGCTTTCGCTCGCACCCGTCTCTAAAAGCAATCTCTCGCCTTGTAAGTCATCAAATTTTAACCAAGCTAACTCTATACCAGACATCCAGGCGGCTAAAGGCAACGCTCTAGGAGAGAAAATCACAATACCAGGAATACGGGTATCAGGAGAAACCCGCACCATTTCTAGAGGGAAAGCTTCGCCAAAGTCGATGTCCCATTCATGCATTTGTGCGAATTCTGTTGCTTGTAGAGAAACAAATGCCCACTGCTGTCCTTCTAATATATCCGGTAGACGTTGCGGCGCGGGATTCTCCACACGCACAGAGGCATTAGTGACTGCTTGATATCCTGGTTCATTGGGATACACTTCCTCCATCCGCTGTTGCAGCCATTGGTTAACTGCCAAAGTGCGGCGACTAGGCTGTGCTGGAATCCCCAAGTCTTTACAGGCTTTGGTAATCATATTATTCATCTGTCGGCGAAAAAAGCGGATTCTCTTTGGTGCTTCTCCTGCCTTACTGATTGCTTCTTCTATTGCAGTACGCAACCATACCGAATTGACTTGCGTGCTAGGACAATACTGGGCATAGCGAAACAAAGAAGCAATGTCAGTGCTTGTATCTGAAGGACTTTCACATACCAAGACTTCCCAAACTTTTTTCTGATTTTCGTCCACTAGCGGACGGGAGTAAAAATCTAGTTCCCAAATGCTGCTCATGTGATGCCGTGAAATCTCGCGACTTTACCTTTTTGTTATCTTTTCATCATACGAGGGTATGGGCAGTGTCGCCAGTGAAGAAGTGCGTAAGATGAATGTAAATAGTTGAGTAAAAATACTTGGAGATAGAGCAGAAGTATTTATCATAAAATAACACGGCTGATAGATGCCTGACTTATGATCTACTGCCTCTGCCCTAGTTGTGAAAAGCCGCTCAATCCTGATGGAACTAAATTCTGTCAAAGTTGCGGAACCAAATTGGTGTCTGTGTTGCGCAACCACTATCGAATTATCCAACCTCTGGGAGGTGGTGGATTTGGTAGAACTTTTTTGGCAGAGGATGAAGACAAACTGAAAGAGCATTGTGTTGTAAAGCAATTGGCACCACGATTGCAAGGCACTGGCGCTATGCGTAAAGCAATTGAGCTGTTTCAAGAGGAAGCGCGGCGTTTGCAACAGTTAGGAGAACATCCACAGATCCCCACTTTATATGCCTACTTTCAGGAAGATAACTACCTGTATTTGGTGCAGCAGTTCATCCAAGGGCAAACTATACGACAGGAGTTGAATGAGCAAGGACCTTTTAGTGAGCCAAAGATTTGGCAATTTTTAAGCGAACTATTACCCGTTCTTAAGTTTATTCACGAACGTCAGGTTATTCACCGCGATATTAAGCCAGAAAATATTATTCGGCGATCGCCCCAAGGAGATCTCGTGCTCATTGATTTTGGGGTTGCCAAACTGTTAACAGGAACTTCTGTCGAGCAAACAGGTACGAGCATTGGTTCACAAAGTTATGCACCAGTCGAACAAATAAAATATGGTTATACCTATCCAGCTAATGACTTATTTAGTTTGGGCGTAACTTGCTTTCATCTTTTAAGCGGAATTCATCCCTCTGTTCTGTATATGGAACAAGGCTATGGTTGGGTAACACATTGGCGGGAACACCTCAAGTCTCCCCTATCTACAAAATTAGAGCAAGTCCTAGACAAGCTATTGCAAACAGACTTCTCCTTGCGCTATCAGTCTGCAGATGAAGTTTTGCGAGATTTGCATCCACAATCACAGCCAGTTTCAATGGCACAACACCTTTCAGATACATTGCCACCATCAACTAGCATCAAACCATCATTGCCAAAGGCTTTTGTGCAACCCAGAAGTAAGTTACAAAAGCAATTGCTAGGAGGGAGCATTGTCCTGCTGGTAGGTTTAGGGGGATATGTTTATTACCAAAGCTTAGGTTACATCCCAACTTTAATTGGGCATTCAGACGAAGTGAACTCCCTTGCTATCAATTCCTCAGGTACGTCCCTTGTCAGTGCGAGTGATGACAAGACGATCAAAATTTGGAATCTCAATGATACAAAGGAGCTCCGCACCCTTAAAGGACATTTAGACAAAGTTTACACTGTTGCTATTAGCCCAGATGCTCAGACTCTTGTAAGTGGTAGTCAAGACAACACCGTCAAAGTCTGGAAATTAAATACGGGCAAAGAACTTCATACATTGAAAGGTCATACAGCTTTAGTGAATTCCGTTGCCATTAGCCCAGATGGTCAGGCGATCGCTAGTGGTAGTTATGACAAAACGATTAAAATCTGGAATCTCAAGACAGGTGAGGAATTGCGCACTCTTAGGGGTCATACATCTGAGGTTCTGTCCGTCGCGTTTAGTCTAAGATCCCCAAAATCCTTCTATCCCCAACGGAACCCTAAATTCCCTGTATCCTTCAAAAATCAAGGGGATCTCGTTGTTAGTGCTAGTGCAGATAAAACGATTAAAGTCTGGAATCTCAAGACAGGAAAAGAAATACGTACCTTTAAAGGGCATGTGGCTGATGTGAATGCTGTTGCTATTAGTCCAGATGGTCAAATGTTGGTAAGTGCAAGTGACGACAGAACAATCAAACTCTGGAATTTAAACACAGGCAAGGAAATACGCACTTTTAAAGGGCATGTGGCTGATGTGAATGCTGTTGCCTTCAGTCCAGAAGGTAATAATATAGCGACTGGTAGCGATGATAAAACTGTAAAAATCTGGAACCTGCGTACAGGAGAGGAACTACAAACCTTTAAAGGACATTCAGGCGAGGTTTTTGCTGTCGCCTTTACTCCAGACGGTAAGAGGCTTCTGAGTGCTAGTGCGGACAAAACTATCAAAATTTGGCAATTGCCATAATTCTATTGATGAGTCTAGGAACAAAGAACACGGGAACGGTAGAATGATCATAATTCAAGGCTTCACTCGTACAAATTATGACGATGCATTCTTCACTCCAACATGCATTTACCAACCGCTACGCCTTAAAAGTTATTAGCGGTCTCAATAACTTTGACGCTCTTGGCGTAAGTGCAATAGTCAAAGCAGCTGATTTAGGTGGTGCTACTTTTGTTGACATTGCTGCAGATCCAGCTTTAGTCAAGTTAGCAAAAGAGTTGACGAATTTACCTATTTGTGTATCGGCAGTTGAACCAGAGAAGTTTGTAAAAGCTGTAGCTGCTGGAGCTGATTTGATTGAAATCGGTAACTTCGATTCTTTCTACACCCAAGGACTAAGATTTGATGCTGAGGAAGTTTTAGCACTGACTTACCAAACCCGTGATCTTCTCCCCGAGATAACCCTTTGTGTGACTGTTCCCCATATTCTCCAACTCGATCAACAGGTACAGTTGGCAGAAGATCTGGTAAAAGCCGGGGCGGATATTATTCAGACTGAAGGTGGTACAAGTAGCAATCCTACTCACTCTGGAACCTTAGGACTTATGGAAAAGGCTGCTCCCACATTAGCAGCTGCTCACGCAATTTCTCGTGCAGTATCCGTACCAGTTCTGTGTGCTTCTGGTATTTCTGACGTCACAGCACCTCTAGCTATTGCAGCTGGTGCGGCTGGTGTTGGTGTCGGTTCTGCCATCAACCAACTTAATAGCGAAGTGGCAATGATCGCCGCTGTGCGCAGTTTAGTAGAAGCATTGGGAAGGGGGAGTAGAGTTAGGAATTAGGAGTTAGGAATAGATAGGGAGTAGGGAGTGGGGTAGTGGCAGAGTAGAGGAGTGAGAGGGATAAAAAGTTCTAACTTCTAACTTTTAATACACTCCTAATTCCTAACTTCTAATACACTCCTAACTCTTAGATGAAACAATCCTTCAAGCCGTACACCACTTGATCTTGTTGTTCTTCAGACAATTCTGGGAACATAGGCAAGGATAAAACCTCATCACAGGCTTGCTCGGTTACGGGCAACTGCCCTACTTGGTAGCCTAGATTTTCATAAACAGGTTGCAAATGTAAAGGACGAGGATAGTAAATCATTGTGTTTACACCTCGCTCCTGCAATCGACTACGAACCGCGTTTCTTTTTCCATCTAATACGCGAATGGTGTATTGATTCCATACTCCTATACCTTCAGCTAGTTCTTGGGGTGTAGCTATACCAAGAGCTTGGCTCAAGGACTTATGGTAACGCTCTGCAATTGCTCGTCGTTGGTGATTCCAAAGATCTAAGTAACGTAGCTTAATTTGAAGAATGGCTGCTTGAATTGCGTCTAATCGACTGTTGACACCAATCTCCTCATAAACATAACGATGTTTTTGACCGTGATCCCTAAGCATTCTAAGCTTAGCTGTCAGTGCATCATCATTGGTTGTGATTGCCCCACCATCGCCGCAACCGCCAAGATTTTTAGTAGGGTAAAAACTAAAGCAACCTATGTGTCCAATGCTTCCTACCCTTTGCCCTTGCCAGCTTGCTCCTGTAGACTGAGCACAATCTTCAATAACTAAGAGATTATGAGCGTTTGCAATATCCATAAGTGCGCTCATATCTACAGGTTGCCCAAATAAGTGAACTGGTATGATTGCTTTAGTTTTGGGTGTAATTGCTGCTGCTACTTGTTCTATATCTAGATTAAAAGTTGTAGCATTGATGTCAACAAAAACGGGCTTAGCTCCTAGAGCACTTATCACCTCAGCGGTAGCAATAAAGGTGAAGGGTGTTGTAATCACTTCATCACCTGCACTAATGTCACAAGCTCTGAGTGCCAAGAAGAGGGCATCAGTCCCAGAGTTACAAGATATACATTGAGTTACACCAATGTAGGCAGCAAATTGTTGCTCAAATTCTTCAACTGAAGGACCACCAATATAACGACCAGAAGTCAGAACTTCCAAGACGGCTGCACTCACTTCCGCTCTGATGGTAGTGTATTGTTGCTTAATATCAAAAGCAGGTATAGACTTTACACTTTGAATCATGAGTTCTCATCGTATTTTGAAAGACAGATGTCAACGTTGAAATTTCGCTTCACGAGTTTTGAATTAGAAAGCTACCAGCAAAACTGCCTATCCAAGCCTGCCTTAGCAAGAGTTTTCACTCAGGTGAATTATCAAAAATGCTACCATTGATGAGGTTTAAAAATGATACATATCCATCATGGACAAATACCAAAGATGAAAGTTCCATATATGTTAGCTTTTGTTAAAGAGACTGTGCATGCAACATCTCTACTGATAGCTGGAAGGTAAAAAACCCATGCATGAGCTGATCAAGCTGAACTTTATTAACTTAGCAGGTGCTGTGGGATTAATAGCCATATCAATTGGTTTATCTACATGGGAAAGAATAGGACTAGAGTTCAATTTAGTCCTTGCTACTGGAAGAACTATTTTACAACTAGTGGTACTGGGATACGTTTTAGACTTCATTTTTGCTCTTGATAATTCTTGGGCAGTTCTGGCGATTTTAGCAGGAATGCTGACTCTCACGGCGATTGTTGCACGAAATCGTATAACTCAAAAAATGCCTCAAGTCTTGCTCTTAGTGTGGGGAGCAATGTTTATCAGTACTACAGTGACACTGGTTTATACGAATTTCTTGATAATTCAACCAGATAGATGGTACGAACCGCAATATATTATTCCCCTAGCAGCGATAGTGTTAGGTAATGCTATGAATGCATCTGCAATTTCTGGAGAACGCCTTGTCAGTCTTATCAACGCTAATTATCAAGAAATAGAAACTCACTTGAGCTTAGGCGCAACACCTCAGCAAGCAGTGGTGCAGTACCGCAAAGACGCTATTCGTGCTGGATTGATTCCCACTCTCAACCAAATGATGATTATTGGTATGGTGACGTTACCGGAAATCTTTACAGGACAGCTACTGAGTGGTGTGAATCCCCGTGAGGCTGCATCCTACCAAATCGTCATTATGTGCATCATAGCTTTTGCTAACTTGTTAACCACAGTCTTAATGACTCGTGGACTATGTCGTCAATTTTTTAACTTTGCCGCTCAGCTTATCAGATAAAAGCAAAGGGAAGAACTGCTGTGTAGTGGATAATAGATAGACAGCGTAGCTATGCATAGACTTTCTAGGAAATTAAAAATGTAGTAAAAAATACGAATAGTTTTCAAAATTGATAACAAAAAATTAACGAAAAAAACTAAGTATTTAAAATATAAAATATTTAATTTATTATTCAAGAGTTTCATAAGCTAGTACAAGAAAAATTGTTTGTTTATTTTTTAATTAATTTCTAGTATAAATACGTAATTTCTCAATAAATACAGATTTGTCAAAGCAAAGGAACCCCATCTTTCTTAAATAAAAGGTCTCTCCACATTTCTGAATCGCTCAGGATGACTATATCTATACATAGTAGAGTCGTTCGTGACAAGAAAAAACCCGGTTTTAGAAGAGGTTCAAATTTTCACAAACCCAAGAGGATTTCTATATAACTCATAAAAATTTGATATAGGTACATGCGATTCAGTACGCTACAATACGACATTAAAGTTACACATCTATCATTAGTTACCAAATCATACTTAGACAAGATAATTATAAGAATACACGTATATCAATATTGATAGATTAAGTCTGAAGAGTTATTTTAAGTGGTGGGGGATTTACCGAGGTAAAAAATCAGATTATTAATTAAATCTTGTGAACTAAGCAAGATTGAGTTAATTTGTAAATAATCTACCTCATTTAGTCAGGCCGATAGAATTAAGAAAAGAGAAAGGGAATTTTGACTAAGAAAGAACTGAAGACTCAGAATTTAGAATGAGTGTATGAGTTCTTTTTGACAGCTAACTAAAGCTTTCTTTTATCCAAGGTGCAAAGGCCATGTTTTCCTAAGCACCACATCAACCCTTTGGATTGAATACAATAGGTGTGTGTCAATGGAACTGTTGGAGTATCAGGTTAAAGAATGGTTTGGGAAGATAGGCATCCCTGTATTGCCTTCCCAAAGAATCAATCATCCTACGGATTTAAAACGTTTAAAAATAAGCTACCCAGTCGTGCTGAAATCTCAGGTATATGGGGGTGGACGAGCACAAGCTGGTGGAGTCAAGTTTGTAGAAACAACTATTGATGCGATCGCCACTGCTCACAATATTTTCAATTTGCCAATCTCAGGCGAATTACCAGAAGTCTTATTGGCAGAAGCTAAGTATGAAGCCGACCAAGAATTTTATTTAGGGGTGGTGTTAGATTCTGCTGTTTGCAGACCAGTGCTTTTAGGCTGCACAGAAGCTGATGTTGAATGGGAGTCTGCAGGTGATAAAATGCAGCATGTTGTTGTTGAGCAGGAATTCTCACCATTTTATGCACGACGGCTGGCATTGAAAATGGGTTTACATGGTGTTCTCATGCAATCAGTCAGCGCTGTTGTAGAGAAAATGTATCGATTGTTTGTGGAACAAGACTTGGACTTAATAGAAATTAACCCCTTGGGTATCAAGGTTTCTGGTGAAGTGATGGCTCTCAATGGCAGTGTCAATGTGAATGAACGAGCAATTAGACGTCATCCAGATATTGCTGAAATAGCGAAAAAAAATATTAACCGTTACACAAGCAGTGAAACAATCAGGAATTTGGGTGATTGGGACGGGATAGAGTTGAATGGCAAAATCGGTATCTTGGGTAATGGTGCTGGTTCAGTCATGGCGACTTTGGATTTAGTCGCTAATGCTGGTGGTAAGCCTGGTGTTTGCATAAATTTACGCCATGCTTCTCCAATCGAGACCTCAATCACTACCTTTAGCAGTCGCTTAGAAGAAGCTTTGAAAAATCTTGCTGCGGATAAAAGTATTCAGGTAATACTTATTAACTTCCTCAGCAGTATCGCTCAAACAGAAGATGCCATCGAAGTCATTGAGAACTTTATACAACAGCATAAGAACGAAATTAAGCCACAATTTTCAAGGTCAAATGGCAACAAAAACCGTCGCGACGGTCAATCGCCCTACTTAGTTGTTCGATTAGCAGGTTCTGAGTTTAATGAAGCCAGAAAGCATTTAACAAAACTTCAAACTCAGAGTGATACACTCATAGTGTTGGAAAACTTAGATGAAGCAGTAGCCAAAGCAGTGAGCCTTGCCAAGCCAACTACTTACAAAAAACTGTCTTTAAATTCCTGATAATTTTTCCTAAAGAACTATATTTGGGTAATGTACAGCAATTCTATATGAGTTGTAAAATCTTTCGTGAAGGCTGTCCTTTGTAGCTTATCACTATAAATTCATCAATTTGATACTTTGCATTGTGCCTTTTTTCCCCATTAGCTTCATCTGCTGAGTTTGCTAAATTAAAGTACTTTTTTATGAAATTAACGCCAGACAGCAAAGTCATAATCCAAGGTTTTTGTGAATATATTTCGGCAACTCATGTGGCTCAAATGAAAGCTTATGGCACAAATTTGGTAGCCGGTGTCGATCCTGGATTTGGTGGACAGGAACTACTGTACAGTCTTCCTGTTTTTGATTTAGTAGAGCAAGTCATAGAACGATTTGGAGTGATTGACACCACAATTATTTGCGTACACCCTTATCAGGTACTAGATGCAGCATTAGAAGCGATCGCATCAGGTATTCGCCAAATCATCATTATTTCCCCAGGTGTACCACCTTTAGATATGGTGCAATTACTTCGCAAAGCTGAGGCAACAGAAACTTTGGTGGTGGGACCCAATAGTCCTGGAATTATTGTCCCAGGAAAAATTCTCTTAGGTATCCAACCTAATGAATTTTATACACCTGGACCTGTAGGAATTCTTAGTCGCAGTACCACTCTGACTTATGAAATTGCTCGAGAACTTACTCAGGCTGCTTTGGGTCAGTCGATTAGTGTCAGTATTGGCAGTGATGCAGTTGTTGGTTCGTCGTTTATTCAGTGGCTACAAATTTTAGATGAAGATGAAACAACACAAGTCATCGTCTTAGTTGGTCAACCTGGCGGTGGTCGTGAGGAAGAAGCTGCACGCTACATCATCGAAGCAATTGATAAACCTGTTGTTGCCTATATTGCTGGCACAAAAGCACCACCAGTACAACATTGGCGTCAAACAGGAACTCTAGCCGCAGTTGTGGGACGAGATCCCGACTTTGGCACAGCCCAGAGTAAAGTAGCTGCCTTGAATGCTGTCAGAGTTCCAGTTGCTGAACGCCCTTCTCAGATTCCAGAATTGGTGAGAAAAGTGATGAGATAGGGCATGGCGTATAGGATATAGGAGGACAAGGAAGCAGGAGATCTGAGGAGCATTAGGGGTAGAGGGGAATATTCTATACTATGCCCTACGCCCGACCTTAACAAATAATCGTTTATTCTCAACGATCTACTTAGATTCTGCTCCATATTTACTAGACATCATTTGACATCGGTAAACATTTCCTGCTTCAACCAAGGCAGTCGGCTGCAACTTGTCCACAGGCGTTAAGTTCGGGGCGAGCCGA
>JAJPJF010000173.1 GCA_021324415.1 Nostocales cyanobacterium Centralia_MAG_434 | reverse complement strand
TAAATTTAGGAGATTTCAACCAGCTTGGGTGTAGAGTAGGGTGTTCATTTTCTGCAAGAATTTCTTTTTACCCCTACACCCCACACCCTACCACCTACACCCGTTTTCTCGGTAATTTTCAAGAGAACTGGGTGAGGAATCTTAACAGTTGTTTAGTTCTTGGTGTGAGGAGCTGGCGACGGTATGCGTCTGCTGCTTTCTTGATGCCTTCTGCCTGAGTTGGATAGGGATGAATGACACTGCTAAGCGTATTCAGCCCTAGCTTACCAACAATTGCCATTGTCAGTTCACTGATCATCTCGCCAGCGTGGCGGGCAACAATTGTGCCACCTAAAATTTGGTCAGATCCCTTTTTGTGGTGAATTTTGACAAATCCTTCTTCTTCACCATCTGCGATCGCCCTGTCTACACTGGATAAAGGGATTTTGATTGTATTGACATCCAAACCATGTTCTTGAGCTTCATGCTCATACATACCGACATGGGCAATCTCTGGATCAGTGTAGGTTGTCCATGGAAGAGTCAAGCTACTTAGCTTAGAACGTCCCCAGCCAAAAGGAGAAAAGAGGGTATTCTTGATGACAATTCGTGCTGCAGCATCAGCCGCATGCGTAAACTTCTTGCTCATGCAGATATCACCTGCAGCATAAATTTTGGGGTTTGTCGTCTGGAGATAGTCATTGACCTTGACTCCCTGTTGCTGGTTGTACTCTACCCCAACAACTTCTAAATTCAGACCTTCAACATTGGGTGCTCTTCCTGTACCTGCTAAAATTTCATCGACTGTAATAGCCTCCTCGATGCCATTGTGGCTAAAGTAGATCGTCTTTTCTTCACTAGTTTTGACTACGCGCTTTATCTGGCAACCCAGCACTAAGCGGATTCCTTCCTGGATAAAGACGTTTTGGAGAATTTCTGCAGCGTCAGCATCCTCTCTATTCAGAATGTGAGAGCCTCGATGGAATAGTATCACCTCACAACCTAAGCGCTGGAAAGCCTGAGCCAATTCGCAACCAATGGGACCACCACCAATAACAGCTAAACGTTGCGGTCGTTGGGTGAGCGAAAAAACTGTCTCATTGGTAAGATAACCCGCCTGTTCAATCCCCTCAATCTGAGGTTGTAGGGGTCTAGCACCTGTAGCAATCACGGCTTTTTTAAAACGGAGGGTTTGATCACCCACTTGAACAGTGTTGTGACTTGCAAAATAACCATTGCCAAAGAAGACATCCACCCCAAGTTTTTGAAAGCGTTGCGCAGAGTCGTGGGGGCTGATACCTGCTCTTAACCTGCGCATCCGTTCCATGACAACGGGAAAATCGACTTCAACATGTTCTGGAATGTGAACTCCAAAAGCACTTGCCTTCCTGATTTCGCCAATCGTGCGAGAAGAGCGGATAATACACTTAGAAGGTACACAACCTACATTCAAACAATCCCCACCCATCAAGTGCTTTTCAATCAAAGCGACTTTCAAGCCCAAGCCAAGACCAGCCGCACCTGCAGCCACTACTAATCCGGCAGTGCCAGCGCCAATCACAACCAAATCGTAACGTTCAGCTGGTTGAGGGTTGACCCAATCAGGTGGATGAACGTAAGAAACCAAAGTCTGGTTATACTCATCCATCGGAGAGATAGTAACTTGTTGAGATTCTGCGTTTGACATCAATAACTGCTCCGATTTAAAACTTCCTCTTGTAAAGCCTTCTGAGCTAGACGAGTTACATAAGCTGTCACTGCAACTGTGGCGATAAAACCCAGAATCCGAATTGTCCACTGTACTGTAGGGTTTGTGGGTTGATTCTCAGTACCGATGGTAGCAATATTCCCAGCTAGGGAACCGAGATAAACGTACATGATTGTTCCTGGAATCATGCCCACAGAGCCGAGAAAGTAGTCTTTCAAAGAAACTCCGGTTACACCATAGGCGTAGTTCAATAAATTAAAAGGAAATACAGGCGAAAGTCGGGTTAACAAAACAATTTTGAATCCTTCTCTCCCAACAGCTTCGTCAATCACCTGAAATTTTCTGTTACCTTCAATTTTTCTGACAACCCAACCCCTTGCTAAATAACGTCCCACCAAGAAAGCGGCAGTGGCTCCTATGGTCGCACCAATGAAGACGTAAAGTGAACCTAACATGACGCCAAAAACTACACCCGCACCCAAAGTGAGAATTGACCCAGGAAAAAAGGCTACAGTAGCACCTATATATATAGATATAAATGCGAGTGCTCCGATGGCTCCAAGATCATTCACCCATGCTAAGGCATTTCGCAAAATTTCCTGGGGATTGAATCCTTGAGGACTGCTAGACTGCAGTGCGATCGCTGGAACATCGGCAAACACAAGTACAATAATGAATGCAAGCACAGCGAATAGCATGAGTTTGGGGATGGGGCATGGAGCATGGGGCATGATCACGGTTGATTTCTTTTTTTTGCAAAACTTTGGTTTAGAGCTTTCTTGGCAACTTGTGTTACATAGCCAGTTACGGCAATAGTGGCAACAAACCCAACTACCCACATTATCCACTTCACCATGTGAGGTTCTGAGTCGGTTGGCTGATGAGGTGTGCCAAGCATGAGCAAGTCGCTAGCTAGAGAACCAAGATAAACGTACATCTTAATGAGGTTTGCAATATTCTTTGAATTCGCGTTTGTTCACTTAGGCTATTCACCGACGACGATACCACTTAAGAAGTTGCTCTGGGGGGACACCCAGTAAATAAGCAAAAATTATGATTTGATTGATAACAGTTGTTTTAAAAACCCCATTCTGAAGCCATCGACGTGCTGAAGTGGTAACAGGTACCGGAATAATGGTGAGGCGTCCTCTGCATCTTAAACGACGTACAAGTTCAAAGTCCTCCATAATTGGCAACTCTGGAAAGCCTCCCATTTGACGAAATATCTGGGCTTTTAGAAAGATCGCTTGATCTCCATAGGGCATTTGCAAAAAGTGCGATCGCCAATTTACCCCCTTTTCAATCAATCGTAAACCCACCAATGGGGCATCGATCCGCAATGCGAATGCACCAGCAATAGGGACTTTTTCATCATTTCTTATAGGCAAATTCAGTGCTGTACGAATTAGCATGTCGAACCCAAGAGGTAAATGGGTGTCACCATGAAGAAAAAGCAGAATCTCACCAGTAGCCACCTTAGCACCCACGTTCATTTGACAAGCACGACCACGAGCAGAAGACAGAACTTTGACACCCAAAGACTGAACCACCGGAACTGTATCATCTAAAGAGCCACCATCTACCACAATGACTTCCACATTTGTACTTGGATAGATACTGGCTAGCGTTTCTTTAATAGTTTTTGCCTCATTCAAAACTGGAATAATAATAGAAATTTTTGGGGTGTCGTTATTCTGAGTTGTGCTTACTGATGGCTTGAGTTCCGCGCTTGCCATTACCATTGCCTAAAGACTATTAACATAGCAATCCTAATTAGATTTGTAAAAATTGCAAAACCTCAAAGACCAGGTTTCTCCAAAAAACCCAGTCTCTTACATCTCCCTTATCCCCCTTGTCCCCCTTCCCTTGTCCCCCTTCCCTTGTCCCCCTTCCCTTGTCCCCCTGTCCCCCTTCCCTTGTCAGTATTAATTCACTCCAGCGTAATGAGATAGTGTCCAACTATACTATGACGCTCGTAAGACAAGAAATAAAAATGTAATAGCTGGGAATTATCCTTGTCACGATGCATAACGACGCCATCAATTGCCGTGTCATGATGATTGAGCCACTTATTTTGTGAATCAAGTAAGACACTAACATAAGGGCTTTTAAAAGGAGGAAGTTTCTTTAAATCGTCATAACTCTGATAAAATGGCGGGATGCCAATTCCCATCGGCATGTACAAGCCTTTAGAATAATCACTGACTGCAAGCTGAGGAATTTTATTCAAATCAAATCCACTGGCAAAAAATCTATTTTCGCCACCTGTCTTTTGATCTTTGAAAAGTAGTTCAAGTTCTTGTAATGGTTGCTCTGAGGCAGATGATTTTACAGTCCTCAAAATAGCTTTTTCAAAGTTGGCTATTCTCCAGTATTTATTACTCCAAGGTTTACTAACATCATATCGACCTGGTGGAGTAAAAGTAGCAAATTTAACGTCAGAATTTTGTAACTCCTTCCAGGTATGAAGATTATCACCAAAAACCAACTTGAATTTCCGCTTTTGTTCTCCAGATTGAATAAACTGTTCATTTTCTAGAAATTTGGTTGGAATCTCTTTCTCAGAAATCACTTTTCTCAAAGACTGCAAATCTACAGAAGTTCCTTCTGGATTTTGCCAATGCTCCAGTTTATACCAGTGCTGCCAATAGGAGACTTTATTGTTATTCTCGAATATATTTTTGTAGTGTCCCATTGGGAAAGTAAACCAACCTTGGTAGTAAAGTTTTTTTGCGTCACCGTCCTTAACAGATAGCAATATTTCCCACAAGCCAGCATTTAAGCAATTATTGGCAATATCGGCAGAAGCTAAATTATTTTTTTCAAATCCATCCCCACCAGATATCTCAATATCACTGGATTGAGGCTTAAAGCTTACTTGTTGCCTATTCCATTCTCGATCAACCAGAGCAATAGTTTCTAAATTTTTATTTTGCTTGACCCAATCGGCTTCTTTGGGTACAAACAGACTGACATCAACGTTTTTGAAGACTATTTTTGCTGTATGTTGATTAGTCGGTTCTAAAACAAAATCAAAATGAGTTGTATCTCTTTTAACAAGAGTTAGTTTGCGGTTTGCGTATTGCCGATAGCGGGTGCTAAGATCCGCAGGATTTTCTGGATATTCACTCTTTGATAATTCAGTAATGGGAACTGATACTTGAGCACCAGCCTCATACCTTGAGAAAAATAAAACACCTACCAGAACTAATATAAATAGTGCTATTGGCAACAGCCATTTAAGTGTTTTACTTTTCAGTATTTGAAAATTAGGTGTTTTCGGTGTTTTCAGTGTTTTCATGTGGTATTAGCACCCTAAATAGGGAAGCACAAAACTTAGCGTTTAGCAAAATCTTGCAAACGCAAAATAGAAATATTGATAACTAATCGCTTTTATTTTTTGAATTGTCAAGTATACCTGCATGCTTTCTATGCAGAGTCCCTTAGCTGTACCCTGGATAGTAGAAATCATTCTAAGGCTCTGGTAATGTTACTGAATAGTCGAAAAGCTTTTGGGGATGTTTGTCTTTCAGATAACTTTTAAAATTCTAATCACTATGTTTTAAAAACTACCCAATTGTTAAACCTCAAAGCTTTAGAAACCTGAGAATTAGAGGATTGTGATGAGCTATCTTGAAACAACAGCTAAATTTTATACTGAAGTTGCTCAGACACCACAAGTTGGTTTGTGTTGTGTCCAAAGCAGTCCCCTCCAACTGCCAGGACTCAAAATTCCGCGTCAGATGCGGGAAATGAACTACGGTTGTGGTACAACAGTTCATCCCAATGAACTAGCGAATACGCCAACTGTACTTTATGTGGGTGTTGGTGGCGGCTTGGAAGCACTGCAATTCGCTTATTTTTCTCGTCGTCCGGGGACAGTCATTGCCATTGAGCCAGTAACGGCTATGCGTGAAGCTGCAATTCATAACCTGGAACTTGCTGCTCAAGAAAACCCTTGGTTTGATCCGAGTTTTGTAGAGATTCGAGAAGGTGACGCTTTTGCCTTACCCGTTCCCGATGCTTCTGTAGATGTGGTAGCGCAAAATTGTCTATTTAACATTTTTAAACCTACAGATTTACAGCTAGCTTTGCAGGAAGCTTTTCGAGTTTTAAAGCCAAACGGACGCTTACTGATGAGCGATCCTATTGCAACTCGTCCGATTCCAGAACACCTGCAAAACGATGAACGGTTGCGAGCTATGTGTCTGTCAGGAGCACTCACTTATGAGCAGTATATTGAGCATCTCGTTAATGCTGGCTTTGGTCAAGTAGAAATCAGAGCACGTCGTCCTTACCGGATCTTAGACCGCCAAAATTATGGTTTAGAAGAACATTTGCTGCTAGAAAGCCTCGATTCTGTGGCCTTTAAAGTGCCAATTCCTGAAGATGGTGCTTGCATTTTTACAGGTAAGACAGCTATTTACACAGGAGCAAACCCCATTTTCGATGATCAAGCAGGACATATTCTCCAACAAGGAGTTCCTGCTGCTGTCTGTGATAAAACGGCTGCGAAATTTGCTGCATTGCATCCAGAAGAAATACTTATTACAGATTCGACCTGGCATTATAACGGTGGTGGCTGCTGTTAGTGTCCAATAGGGAGTTAGATCAAAAATGATTCAGCAAAAAGTCATTCCTTTAGATTCAGTCATCACACCTTTTCAAAAAAAGCTAGATTTACCACTAACCAAAAAACCCATTACTGTTTTACAAATTAATCTTGGGAAACGTTGTAATCTCGCTTGTGCCCACTGTCATGTAGAAGCGAGTCCAAAAAGATCTGAGGAACTACAGCCAGAAGTTTGCAATCAACTTATTGAACTGATTCAAAAATTTCCTCAAATTAAGGTTGTAGACCTCACTGGTGGCGCACCCGAAATGCTTTATGGCTTTAAACCAATCGTAGAGGCAGCGCGAAGCAATGGGAAACAAGTGATTGTGCGCTCTAACTTGACTATCTATTTTGAAGAAGGGTTTGGTGATATTCCCAATTATTGTGCTCAACATCAAGTTAGAATTGTGGCTTCTCTACCTTGCTATCTTGCTGATAATGTCGATCAAATGCGGGGAAATGGGGTTTATGATGCCTCAATTCGCGCTCTTCAATGGTTAAATCATCTTGGTTATGCTCAAGACTCTAACCTCATTCTTGACTTAGTTTATAATCCTCAACTTCCTTCTTCAGAAAGTTTCTCTCTGACTCCTAATCAGGCAACTCTCGAACAAGATTACAAAGTGTTCTTAAAAGAACATTTTGGTATTTGTTTTAACAACCTGTTTGCAATTACAAACCTGCCGATTGGTAGAACTAAGTTTTATCTAGAACACAAAAAACTGTACAGACCTTATTTACAATTTTTAGAATCCCATTTCAACGCCAGCACAGTTGACCATTTAATGTGTCGGGATGAACTTTCTGTTGATTATTTGGGCAATGTCTATGACTGCGACTTTAACCAGATGGCAAATCTGCCGTCAAAAACCCGCAATGGTGAGACACTCACTATTGCCAAATTATTGGAAACTGGCACACTAGATCTGATTGATGAAATAAAAACTGCTCCCTACTGCTATGGTTGCAGTGCTGGGTGTGGTTCTAGTTGTGGTGGCACTTTGGTTTGAAGCTAGGAAAATTGAACTTGTGGTTCTCAAAGAAACAGCAAAGCAACGCTTAATTATTTTCACTCGCTATCCACAACCAGGACAGGTTAAAACTCGGCTCATCCCGGCTTTGGGTGCAGAAGGGGCAACCAATCTTCATCGGCAGATGACTGAACACACTCTCAGTCAGGTTAGAACACTTCGCAGCACCCTCCCCCTGTCAATACAAGTTTACTTTAGTGGCGGTGACCAGCAAGATATGCAAGCTTGGTTGGGAGATGATTTGGTTTACCAACCTCAAGCCGATGGAGATCTTGGTTCTCGGATGATGCAAGCATTATCTCAGGCATTCCAAGACCATATGGACTGTGCAGTCATCATTGGTACTGATTGCCCTAGTCTAAGTGCTGATTTTATAGCAAAGGCCTTTATTCTTGGACTTTCTCACGACCTTGTTCTTGGTCCTGCCATAGATGGTGGGTATTATTTAATAGGTTTGCGTCATTTTCTTCCAGAATTATTTTCTGGCATTAGCTGGAGCACTGCTGAAGTTTTACAACAAACTGTCACTATTGCTCATAAGCTTAACTTATCAGTTGCTTATCTCCCGCCATTAGCCGATATTGACCGTCCGGAAGATCTACTTATTTGGGAAAAAATCCGTAATCAAAGTGAAGCTTAAAAAGCTTACTTAAGAAATAAGATTACAAATTATTACAAAACATATCATAAGATTGATTAGGTATCTCCTTCTCCTATCAGTGGGTTTTGGAGATGTATCTTCAGACCTTAAGCCTGAACCTAACCTATCAAATCATCTTATGAGTCAAATCATCTGGATTGCAAGACACGCTAATCGCCTCGACTTCGTAAACCCTGATTGGTTTCTCACAGCGGAACGACGTTACGATTCGCCTTTATCTGAAGATGGTCACGTGCAGGCAAAGCAGTTAGCTAACCGCCTGAAGGGTGAAAATATTGCCCATATTTTTGCTTCCCCCTTTTTGAGAACGGTACAAACGGCTAACGCAGTCGCAGAAGTTCTTGATTTGTCCATTCATCTAGAAACAGGCTTGAGTGAATGGTTAAATCCAGCGTGGATGACAGAAGAACCACAAAGACTCTCAATTCCAGCTTTAGCGGAACTATTTCCCAGGATAGATACTAGCTATACATCGCGTATTTCTGCCACATACCCAGAAACATACGAACAAATGCTGGAACGTTCAGGGCAAACCGCTAAATACCTTGCGAGCGAATTCGCCTCCAAGGATATACTCTTGGTAGGACATGGTGCATCCGTATTGGGAGCGACAATAGGCTTAGTAGGCGAGATTGCCAGAACAGAAGTGAAAGCTTCATTGTGTTCCTTGGTGAAAGTTGTGCGTTATGAACCAGGATGGTTGTTAGAACTTAAGGGAGATACTTCTCATTTGAGCGAAGTAGAGGAAGTTATTCGGTTTAATTAAGTAGGGAGGGCGAACGACTGTTCGCCTCTACCCACAACCAACAATTAACAACTAAACATTGTTATGACATTACTGCTTGCAGGAGACATTGGCGGAACGAAAACCATCCTACGACTGGTTGAGGCTTCAGATCATTCGGCTTTAAAGACGATAGATGAAGAAAAGTATCGTAGTCAGGATTTTCCCGACTTGGTGCCCATAGTACGGCAATTTTTAGCAAAAGCTAAGACACCAACACCAGAAAAAGCCTGTTTCGCGATCGCAGGTCCTGTGGTGAAAAATACTGCCAAGCTGACCAATTTAACCTGGTTTCTTGACAGTAAACGTTTACAAGAAGAACTTGGTATTAAGCAAGTTTCTCTGATTAACGACTTTGAAGCTGTTGGTTATGGGATCTTAGGTTTAGACAAAGAACGAGATTTGCACACTTTACAAGTGGGTGCACTTAACCCGGAAGCCCCAATCGCGATTCTTGGTGCTGGAACAGGTCTGGGAGAAGGATTTTTAATTAAGCGGGGAGAAGAATATCATGTCTTTCCCACCGAAGGTGGACATACCGATTTTGCCCCCCGTAATGAGCTAGAGTTTCAACTGTTGAAATACCTATTGGATAAACATGATATCCAAAGGGTTTCTGTGGAACGAGTCGTTTCGGGTATGGGAATTGTCTCGATTTACGAGTTTTTGCGCGATCGCAAGCTTGCTGTTGAATCACCAGAAATTGCCGAAGTTGTTAGAACCTGGGAACAAGAAGCCGGACAGCCAGAGAAAAGTGTCGATCCGGGTGCTGTGATTGGAAAAGCCGCACTAGAAAAAAGCGATTATCTCTGTGAACAAACGATGCAATTGTTTGTAGAAGCATACGGTGCTGAAGCGGGGAATCTTGCGCTCAAACTTTTACCTTACGGCGGTTTATATGTAGCTGGTGGCATTGCGCCCAAAATCCTTCCTTTGCTTCAAGATGGCAGATTTCTCTTAAATTTCTCTCAAAAAGGTAGGATGCGCCGTCTTTTAGAAGATATACCTGTGCATGTTGTCATTGATCCACAAGTAGGACTTATAGGTGCTGCGATCGCTGCTACTAGGTTATAACAACTACTAGCAGCATAAGTGATATCAGCATCTTTGAAATGATCATCAAAAATTTTCTGCCCTTAATTGCCACCACCGTAGCATTAAATGGATTTGCAGGAGTCGAGGCGCTTCCATCGAAACGCCCGATTCGTCATTCGAATACAACTGTTTCCCAGCCAGTGCAGTCATCTTGGAAAATATTTACAGCCCCGGACGGACGCTTTACTGTCCTGATGCCAGGAACACCAAAAATGATGACCCAAACTCAAAAAACCTATATGGGAGAAATTGACTTACAAGTCTTTGTTGCTCAACCTCCCAAACAGGAAGTAGTATATTTAGTCGCCTATAACGACTTTCCTCATAGTTATGGGCAAATGGCAAATCCTCAAGAGATACTCAAAAATGCACAAGATATGGCTTTAAAGACTACGCAAAGCCATCTAGTTAGTCAGCGTAATATTCGCAGTTCCAATGGTCATCCTGGCAGAGAAATTGTATATGTCAATCCTGGAGGCAAAATCACCAAAGACCGGATGTATTTTGCCAATGGACGCCTGTATCAAGTCATGGCTATCACCACAAAAAAGCAGCAAAAGACTCTATCTCAAACCATTGCAGGGTATTTGAATTCTTTTCATGTTGTTTTGAAGCCGTCAGAAAGTTCGTAGTCAGCACTTTACTGCTTGCAATTGAGCGATTTATCGCTCATTAGAGACCTCACAAGACCCAACAAAATCTCGGTTTTTTTGTGTTCATGTGTAGCTGAATAAAAATATGAGTTTTTGGATGATAACTACAAAAATGTACATAAACAGAATTCATGACCACATTCAGCAACACCGTCACAGATAAAAATACTAATTTTCAGCTTCCTGCACATTTAAGACCAAAAGCTTCAGTTCAAACAAAGCACGGCGCATTTGGGACCAAGAGGTGTAAGTTTGTGCTTTTGCACTGTCTAAAGAATTGTGTCTACTCAGGTATGTTTCAGTATTGCTATTTCCTGTTAGATAACTAAATTCATAAACGTGAAACTGTTGTACAGTTCTAGCGGCTATGATTTGGGACATTTGGTAGTTAACTCGTGCATCATCAAAATGGGTTAATGCTTCAGCAACCTTTTGCCTAACTGTATCAGCCAGTTGTGCGCGTTCTTTTTGAAGTTGTGCAACTTTGATTTGTAAATCTCCAATTTGAATTGAGCGAGTTTGCGCGGAATCACCACCGCCTTGGCTACCTTCAAACAAGGGGATACCAATCACTTTTAAGATCCCGTTGATCATACTTACTTTACCTGTAAATAGCGCAGCTAAGTTATCAATGAGTCCTCCTGTGTTCTGCTTTTTACTTCCATTATTTATAGTTTGAGGGTTAAGCAGGTACTGAAGTGCGGGGCTAAAAATCGATAACCTAATACTTTTTTGATTTTGTACTTTTGCTTGATTTATCTTATCATTTGCTTCTTGAATCTTATTATCAATTTCCTTCAGCAATGGAGATTGTAAAACGGCTTTTTCCTGCAACTGCTGCAAGCAAATTGCGGTCGTTTCAAGACAAGGTAGCCCACCGCGCATTATCCGCCATTTATCCTCATCAAATTGCTGCAGGATAATCTTGTCTATATCTGGCTTGGCAAAAGGATTTTGTTGAGTTTTGGGAACGACTGAATCAGATTCTTCTTCTAACTGCTGTTGGTCGTCATCAGTCATATCATCTTCAGATGGAGATTTTTTCAGACTTTCATGTGGCTGGTCAGAATTGTTATTGTGTGTTGTTGGTATCTGGGGATTTTGCTGGTTGCGGTTTGTCGTTACTGGTGATGCTGGTGTTGTTGCTAACGCGACCTGAGGATTTAGTGTTAGGAGTAGAACTAATAACAATTGTGGTGCTATATTTACCATTATTCCCCACCCAAGGTTTGATTCTCCTGATATAGCCGTTTTTTGGGCTACGCACTATGGGAATTTGACTTAACTTGTCATCAATAGCGCTGAGAGAAAGATTTAATTGAGCCAACTGATAATCGCGATCCCTAGTGGCTTGGGCGTATGTTTGTTGCTCGCGATAGTATTCCTGCTGTAGCTGTGTCGTCTGTTGCGATCGCTCAATCGCCTTGAGTGAAGTATCATACTCGAGTTGTCTTCGCCGCGTTTTTGCTGCAGACAAACGAGATTTTGCCAGATCCAACTCAGATTGTGCGCTTTTAACTGCTAGCTGTAGCTGTTGCAGCTGCTGCTGTTGTTCAACCCCAGAAGTCTTGAGCTTTCCTTTTGCTTGTCCTAAATCTGCTTTTGCCTGTTTGCGCTCGTTTTGCAGTTGCTGAAGGATAACTGTTTCGTGTTCGATAATGTCTGCTCGTTCCTCTGGGTTCAAGTTTGCTTGCATCCCTTCGTTTTTCAGCATCTCCAAAAGTTGCTTTTGATTCTCGACTTTCTGGGATTTTTGTTGTAGTACAGCCAGTGCTTTTTCAGTTTCCGCCTTGTGTTCTGGATTATCAGCATTTAGAAATGGTCTGCGGGACTCAAGAACATGTTGCGCTTGCATGAAACGCAATTGAGCCATAGCAATTGTCGTCTCCTCCTCTGCATAGTTGGCAGGTGGAAGTGATTTCACTGGTGGTGGAAGTTTTAGACTGAGTGGTTTTTGAGTCGTCTTAGACTCTAAATTTTGGATGTGTAACTCAACTGACTGACGCTGTTGCTTTAAGCGATCGCGCTCCAGTTTGTTGTCAGTGATCGTATCACCTACAGTCACTTGAGCACCTTCTTTCACGAGCAAAAAACTTGGGTTGTCAACAGTCACTGTCAGCCTCAATGAGTGATCCATAAAATTGGCAGTCTGTTGATTGACAGAGGATTGCGTGGTTTGTCTGGGGTGTGTGGATGGTATGGCTGTGGGTTGTGTTTGAGCCATAGCAGATCCGAATAAAATCAGAGCTAGGACTCCAAATGACCAACTACTGAGATACTCTTTCATAAAACTGTTTCATTTCACAATTCTGTGTTTGTGTCTCCTTCACAAACTAAGCATTCGACGTATTTTGAATATTGATGATCTTTATTTCTAATTGCCCTGTAGCATACTGGTTACTGAAATAATTCATCACTGTCATAAGTGGAGCATTTTCAAGATTTAAGGACGAACCAGATATTTTGATAAATGGAAATTCGTAGGGATCTGCTATGTACTGGACTTCGTCAGCATCATCAATGGAAACTTGACCACTCAGGAAAACCTTTGCCCCTTCACGATTAAATTGTTCCAACTTTGATGTCAATTCTTCATCATCAAAGGTCAGTGTTTCAACATGTGTGGTTGCTGTAGGACCAATGTCAGCTGTGATTTGTTCACTAATGATTTGAGAGTTTGAGTCAAGTCCAACCTTATAAATTTTGCCTTCTTGAGACTGAACAATAAAGCTTTCTCCAAGAGATTCAATAATTGTGAAATCTCCCAAGATTTTACCTCTATCAATATTCCTGATGCCTTTGATATGAGTGAGGATCAAATGTGTTGCCCCAGATTGATTGTAGAGTTCCTCAACACCTGATGGTAATGCTATGAGGCGATTGAACTGCCTCATCAATCCACCCGAGGCATTGATGTTGAAAACTAGAAGTGCGATCGCAATCAACAATATGAGTAGTGTATACTCAACTGAACTACCAGTCTTGATTCGGAATTTTCGATTTCCTGGGCACACATAACGTTCTGTAGCTGGCCAAAACATTTCCACTCCAGTTTTTGTGAACATATCAAGGAGCCAACCAAAGAAATAACCAATGGTCAACGCGTGAGCCACTTGCAGAAAGTTTCTCTCTGTCAGGAGTGTACTGCCATATGCAAAAACACCTACCACTGTGCTAGCAACAAAACTGTGAGTGCAACTTCTATGAGGAAAGCGTCGTTCTAACCAGTTGCTGAGCCATGGCAAAACCCTTCCGGCTATACTCGTAGAGATATCGACATCTGGCAAAAGACCAGCGATCGCACCCACTGTCAAAGTCACGGGATCAGCGGTTTCCAATATCAAACTTGTAGCAATGGCGCTTACAACCATGTGGGTCCAACTCATCATCTTCGGATTCTCCTACTCTCTTTTGGTAAGTGATAAAGCAAACGGGACAACCCCATACACAACGCTGCGCCAATCCCACTAATGAGATACAAAGCATGGCTGTGAGTACTCATACCAAGGACACGAAGAACTATACACGCAACACCAGCTATTAAAATTAGCGGTGAGCTATCGACATAGCGGTTGTGATCTGCAGCCTCAATGTCCAAACCCAAATACTCTTCATCTATGGCACGAATTGCAAGCATAGGATTTCCTCCAGCACGTTCCTGAAGTTGAGCCAAGTCTGAGTTTTTGAGGTTGAGCCCTCGTTCTATTGCGGCTTGCTCCATAATTTCGCGGATGGCATACTCTGGGAGTTGTTTGAGCGTCATGGAGGGAATATTGCTAAATACGTCAGTTTTTGGTGGGTTAGTTGCCAAAAGCAACATCAGAGCACGTGTCTTTTTCAGTTGTTTTAGCCATAACCGGAAGCGAGCATCACAATTTTGGCAGTCGTCTATCACCACAAAAGCGATGTTCTCTTGGAAGAATTCTGCGATTTCTATTTTCAGCCGCTCAGCCGTATAAGTCCTCCCTTCAAGACTCCCCGTTTCCACTCCCAGCTGCTCAGCAATTTGAAGTAGCATCTGTTTTGGTGTCGTTGGCTCGATATAAGCAACAGTAAACCCATCATTTTTAAGTTTTTCCATGACAGCATTTGCAAGGACAGACTTTCCGCTCCCTTCCTCCCCAGCAACAAGGATTGAGCTATTTGCCAGTAGTGAAGCCAAAATGCGCCTCAACTCATTCTGACGATATAGCCGGAAGGATGGTACTACAGGGGTTTCAATAACTTCTGATTCTGGCTCAGATGGTATTGCTTGCTCGTTAGTAGAAGACGGGGTTTGAGTGGAAGTTTTGGGAGAGGAGGTTCTGGGCATAAATACGAGTGCTCCTCCACAAAATGCCGCTACAAAAGAAACTGGTGCTACGCCATTAACAGCAATAATTGCACTGATTGCCATTATCGCAAGAAGGTCTACCCACTTAGACGACCTCCAGTTTGGAAGAGATTGATTAATGATTCTGCGTAGACGAAAGGGTCAATGATTGGCACCTCCTCTGATTCTCTAATTTTCTGCTGGAGTTCTTCTGGCAATAGTTTCGGATTCTCAATAAACTGTCGAGCTAGTAAGTTCTCAGCAATTAAAGTGCCTGCTGCTTTATGCTGTGCAGATTTTACAATGCTAGGTAAGTCGTCTATTTGTGGCGATCGCTGCATTGCTTCGACTGATTCATTACATGTTGTGATTTGCTCTGGTGGTGCAACTACCAAAACACCCTGCTGTTGATGCTCATTTACTAATATTAATGGTTCAGGGATTTGGTATCCTTCCATCTGTCCAGTTGCCTGAATATACTCATGCAGTCCATCTAGAGCTTCAATGTGTTGAGTGTTTAAGTAGACTTTACTAGACAGCTTCGGGACTGTAATGTGGAGGTACTTCATGCGGTCATACAGTTGAGCTTTGCTCACACTATATTTTTGCATTAATTGTGATATGGAAATCTTTTCACAATTGTCACTTTCTGTGACTGGGTTGGGTATGTTTTCAGCCATCTCTTTTATAGCTATATGATTTTTCAGCATTATTTTGTCCTAGACAATCTGATAGACAACATGGTATAAGTTCTGATTGTTAGGTAAAGATTTCATGTAGTTTAAAAAAGACTCCTACGCACAATCAAAAATAAGGGACAGCAAAGATGTCCATCCCCTCAAAGAAAAGCTTTTTCTCAGACAAATAAACTACGTTATATTACGGTTAATGGCGTTTTATAAATGTAATAAAAGCAACCCCTAGCATAATAAAGGCCATTGCACATACCCCATGCCAGTGCCAGTAACTCCAACCATAAGCACCAAGAAATGATCCCAATGCTCCACCGATGAAGTAAAAAGTGATGTACAGTGCATTCAACCGACTGTGAAACTCTGGCGATAAACTATAAATTCTTGCTTGGTTGGAAACTAATGTTGTTTGCACACCTAGGTCTAGAAGAATTACCCCAACAATTAATCCCACAAGATGATCACTAAACAACCAGAAGATGACAAAAGACACGGTTGTAATCACAAGACCTAATCCCACAGTTAACTTGGGTTTTCCTCTGTCTGCGATCCTACCTACCAATGGGGCGGCGGCTGCACCTACGACACCCACCAATCCAAAAGCTCCTGCCACTTCACTGCCATAATGTAATGGTGGCTGTGCTAGCAGAAATACCAGAGTACTCCAAAAAGCACTGAAGGCTCCAAAGGACATTGCCCCAGTTAAAGAAGCCTCACGTAAGATAGGCTGTTGCAACAATGGGAACAAAGACCTGATCAGTTGAGAATAAAGAATTTGTACAGAAGGTTGACTTTTTGGTAGTACCCGAGAGAGGATGAGAGCCAAGACAATCATCAGCCCACTAGCAAGCCAGTACATTGCTCGCCAACCTAGACTAGCTCCCACTATGCCACTGACCGTCCGGGCTATGAGAATTCCAATCAACAGTCCACTCATAACCGTGCCCACAACTTTTCCGCGTTGCTCTGGTTTTGCTAGATGTGCGGCAAAAGGAACGATGAGCTGAGCCGTAATTGTAGTGATCCCGATCGCTAAACTCGCAACGAGTAACAAAACAATATTGAGTGAGATAGCAGCAGCACCCAAAACCACTGCTGTCAATACCAACATAGTCAGAATCAATCTTCGCCGCTCAATTAAGTCACCCAGTGGTACAAGGAAAAAAATCCCGATAGCATAACCGATTTGCGTCAGCATGGGAATGAACCCGGCAGTATGAGATCCAACATGAAAGCTCTGTTGAATAATCTCTAGCAAGGGCTGATTGTAGTAAAGGTTGGCAGCAGCAGCCCCACAGGTAATCGCCATCATCCAAATGACTTGTTTCTTTAAAGGGTCAGTGCTTGCGTTATTGGTAGATGCATTCTGAGAGTGGTACTTGTTCACAGTAGTTGTGGCAAATTTTTAATAAAAGTACAAACTACAGACCAAACACTAGTAGTGTACTACGGGTTTTCATGTGGGAATTGCTGCGAGTCTAGCGGTTGGATTTAAGGTACGATCAATGAACTACGAATCTCCTAGCATGAGGATAGGAGAGTGTCAACCCGATAGCATAGTGTTGAGCAGTTTAGGTTATGGCAGGACACAGTAAATGGGCAAATATTAAGCGCCAAAAGGCAGTAGTGGATGCAAAAAAGGGTAAGACGTTCACACAATTGTCTCGTGCGATTATTGTAGCGGCGAGAAATGGATTACCAGATCCAGCAGCCAATTTTCAATTGCGTACGGCGATTGAAAAAGCAAAGACAGCGGGTATTCCTAATGACAATATTGAACGAGCGATCGCTAAAGGAGCAGGGACATTCACAGGTGGAGGGAGTCTGGAAGAGATCCGCTATGAAGGTTATGGACCTGGTGGTGTGGCAATTTTGATTGAAGCTCTCACAGACAATCGTAATCGTACTGCTGCTGACTTGCGTGCTGCCTTAAGTAAAAATGGTGGCAATCTTGGTGAAACTGGCTGTGTGAGCTGGATGTTTGACCAAAAAGGTGTTTGTACAGTAGTCTGTGTCACCAATGAAGAAGACCTTCTAGAAGCGTCCCTCGAAGGTAGCGCAGAGTCTTATGAGATGACGGAAGACCAAACAGCCGAGGTGGTAACAGAAGTGACGAACTTAGAAAACCTCAGTCAAACTCTTAAAGAAAAGGGTTTTCAGGTGAGTGATGCTGAATGGCGCTGGATTCCCAGCAATTATGTGGAAGTGACTGATTCAGACCAAGCGCGATCGCTTCTCAAGTTAATCGACACTCTTGAAGGCTTAGATGATGTACAAAATGTGACTGCTAATTTTGAAATGGCAGAACAATTGATGACTTTAAGTATGGTTTAGACGGTTGTTTGACATCATAGATTTGAAACTCCCCGTCCCAGAAAGGCTGATCAAAGTGGTTTTGTGCTGATTGTGATTTTTTTATCCTTGTTGAGGGTGCGATCGCTACTTACGGGATGGGTTGTTCTCTTCACCAATTTGAGAGGTTTATTTTTGAAAATTTTTCAGCAATATTTAGTGTGTCTTTAGAGTGAAGTATATACTCATTGGTAAAGCCTTTAAAGAATACTTATAATTGTGTTTCCTAACAAAATATTTGCAAGGAACTAGTTTATAATTAGGATCTCGGTTTTGTAGGGTGCTATTGTTGTTGCCTTGAAAAACGTTTATGGATAGAAAAATGCTTAAATATCGTAATACTTAGATCAATTCTTAACAACCACTCTAGCAATCTTGAGGTACAAGTAGTAATTATTAATGCTCAGTATGTGATGCCAACCAACTAGATTAGCGATAGAATCTTGTTAGCAAAATGTCAAACTTCAAGTTTCTGGACCAAAGAGGACAGCCTTTTAGTCTATAACTGACTAGTATCAGGTTCTGCCAAACTTGGAGGAAATGTCGTTAAATTGTTTACCATTGCCAGGCGCGCCTTTGGAGGAAATCTTCGTTGGAGCGTTGGGTGTGGTTTTACCTAAGAGCATCTGCCTGACCTTGGCACTATCTTCTTCTCGTTGGTGAAACCGCCGACCCTGTTTTTTCAGGCTAGTGATTTTTTGAATCAGAGTGTAATTTACCCTGGTATTTCAGCTCACATAAACTACTAGTGGAGCAACAGCAACATTAATTCACTCTTATGGCAGCTATTGAAATTTGGAGACAAATGCTATACTCTTTATTCCCAATAATATCCGTAATAATTCTATGTTGTGAGGGATACTATAACTATGTCTGCTAAGAAGACAGACGTACTTAAAAGTTGGTTGATAGCAATAACAGTTTTATTCACTCTGTCACCGACTGTAATTTTCTTAGCATTTTCAAAAAGTGAGGGATTGTCTAATCAACAAAAAATAGAAAGTAGAACTCAAGCATTAACAACCAGTGCCACACTTTTCTTAGGGTTGGCAGTGATGATTAATGCTTACTATGCAGCTAAGCGTGCAGAAGCTCTCGAGAAAAAAGCGATCTCCTCTGAGAAAAATATTGAAATCGAAATGAAAAATGTCCAGATAGCACAAGAGCGGCTAATTGCAGAACGCTTAATGACTGCAATTACACAGCTTGGGCATGAAAATGTGGCAACACGGACAGGCGCAATTTATTCGCTAGAACGAGTTGCACAAGATTCTCCCAAAGAATACTGGACAATTATGGAAATCCTGACTGCTTTTGTGCGGGAAAACACTACGAGTGGATCAGCACAAGAGAATCCTGGTGAGGAGGACACTCCACAATATAATCTCAGTACAGAGACGGAAATACCTAGGCTGCGGTTTGTTGAGCAAAAAGTAGAGGTAAAAAGCAAAATTAGGACTGATATTCAAGCCGCCCTCACTGTTATTGGTAGGCGTAATGCAGAGAAAGATCCACAAAATCAGAGACTTGATTTACGGAATACTGATATTAGGGGAGCAGATCTGTATAAGGCAAATCTGCAACGGGCAGATCTCAGGAAAGCAGACCTTTGCGGTGTAGACTTGCGGGAAGCGAACCTCAGCGAAGCAGACCTAGATAACGCTAACCTCTGTGGCGCGATCCTTGGTGAAGCAAACTTGCAATCATGTAATTTACATACAGCTGATCTATCTGGGGCAAATCTTAACCGGACTTTGGTTAGTAAGGCAAACCTGCGTGCAGCTAACCTTTCTGGAGCAAGCCTCCGTGCTGCTAATCTGTTTGAAGCAAATCTTTATAAAGCCAACCTACAGGGTGCCAATCTCAAGGGTGCCAACCTTTCTGGAGCAAAATTGTTTCTTGCCAACTTGCAAGGAGCAAAGCTTGGTAAAGCTAATTTGTACGCAACAGGTTTGATTGGCGCTAATTTGCAACAAGCAAACTTGAATGGTGCAAATGTCCAACAGGCAAACTTGAATGCAGCAAAATTACAACAGGCTGAAATCTTTTTTGCTAACTTCTCTGAGGCAAGCTTGAGAGAAGCTGATCTTTTTGGAGCAAATCTGATCGGAACAAACCTTCAAAGAGCAATCCTTCATCAAGCTAACTTGTGTGGGGCAAATCTCATGGCAGCTAACCTCTATGGGACAAACCTGTGTGATGTCAAACTAGATGGGGCAATTCTGACAGGAGTCAAAAACTTGGAACCGCATCAAATAACGATGGCACTGGGCGATCGCACAACTCGTCTGCCAGATAATGTTGATGCACCAACACACTGGACACAAATTAGTTAAGTGGTGGCATCTTACCAGTAGAGTTGGCTGTTTCATCGCCTGTAACCTGTCATCAGGGTGCTCTTTTTTGATGAATTTATAAATCCAAATATCTATAAATCATGACAAAGCTGCTGGACAACGCGTGAGAGTTCCGCTGTCATCCAATCAGCTCCCGTTTGTTGATACACTTGTACCAACGACTGATAAAACCACAATGTTTGTTGTTTGTTGCCTTTAAACTCACTCCAAATCACATCTCCTTGCTGTTGCCATTGTGCAAGCAAAGACCGAGCATTATGCAGTTTATCTGCTAATGATACAAGTCGCACTGAGGGTGAAGCATAGCGTAGTTGATCTAAGAAACGAGTTTTGCGTTCTTGCCAGGGGGGTTTGGGTACAATGTCTGATTCTGTACAACCATCAACAATTGCCACAACAATATCCCCAAACCGTCTTTTGATCTCCTCACGAGTGGATTGACCACCTTGATCTTCTACGGCGTCATGTAAAAGAGCAGCGATCGCCTCATCTTCACTTCCGCCTGCTTCAAGTACCAACGCCGCTACACTCATTAAGTGTGCAATGTATGGAGTATGACCCACTTTCCGAGTTTGGTTTGAGTGGAGACGAGTTGCATATACTAAAGCTTGTTCAAATCGTTCTGTTAATTTTGGTTTATTCATCTGAATCCTACTAACCCACTGCAAACTTTCACTTGATCCCAACTCTCCCCCTTGTCTCCCCTGTCCTCCTTGTCCCCCCTGTCCTCCTTGTCCCCCCTGTCCCC
>JAJPJF010000526.1 GCA_021324415.1 Nostocales cyanobacterium Centralia_MAG_434 | reverse complement strand
TCCTAGCTGCAAAAACCCTTTTGAATCAGAGCGTTTGAGATTCCACTACTTTAAAACTTCGTTGCCTCAATTAGGACGAGTCAACATGACAATGGCATTACTCGCCTGTCTATTGCGCCAACGACCCGATCACGTCTTTTGCGGTCATGTCAATCTTGCACTCTTAGTTGGTATGTTGTGCCAACCTCTGAGAATCCCTTACACAGTAATGACTCATGGCAAAGAGGTCTGGCAAACTTTACCAACCCTGACAAAATCTAGCCTCCAGAAAGCAACACACATTTGGACTGTGAGTCGTTACACTCGTCAGATGGCCTCTGCTGCCAATAATCTTGACCCAGCAAAAGTGAGAGTCATGCCTTGCGCAATCAATGGTGATTATTTTACGCCTGGTGCAAAGCCGACTCTGTTGTTAAAGCGTTATGGTCTGACAGGGGCAAAAGTACTCATGACTGTAGCACGACTGTGGTCAGGAGATATTTACAAAGGTGTGGATGTCACAATTCAGGCTTTACCACAAATAGCTTGTGTGTTTCCTGAGGTGAAATACCTCGTCATCGGTCGCGGCGATGACCAACCGCGATTAGCTCAATTAGCTCTAGATTTAGGTGTTATCGATCGCGTCATCTTTGCAGGTTTCGTTCCTACAGAAGAATTAGTCGCACACTACCGCCTTGCTAATGCTTACGTCATGCCTTCCCAAGAAGGCTTTGGCATTGTCTATTTAGAAGCAATGGCTTGTGGTGTGCCAGTGCTATCCGGTGATGCAGACGGATCAGCTGACCCATTACAAGATGGCAAACTGGGATGGCGAGTCCCACACCGTGATCCAAATGCTGTAGCTATGGCTTGTATAGAAATTCTCAAAGGACATGACCCACGTTGTGATGGAAAGTGGCTACGAGAAGAGGCGATCGCAAACTTCGGCATCGAGGCTTTTCAACAACGGTTGCAATCAGTTATCAGTGGTTGACACTGCTCATTAATGACACAGGATAGCGATCTCCCGCTGCTACATTCTTCGGTGCAATGGCATCAATTTGGGCAAGTTCTTCTTGGGTTAAGGTAATATTCACTGCAGCCGCATTCTCTTCGAGATAAGCTCTACGCTTTGTTCCAGGAATGGGGACAATGTCTTCACCTTGTACCAAAAGCCATGCCAATGCCAATTGACCAGCTGTAGCACTCTTGGATATAGCAATTTCCTTCACCTGCTCAACCAGTTGCAGGTTTTTGTAGAAATTTTCCCCTTGAAATCTGGGTTGACTTCTACGAAAATCATCAGCAGCAAAATCATCTGGACTAGTAATTGCTCCTGAAAGAAACCCTCTTCCCATCGGACTGTAGGGAACAAACCCAATCCCTAAAGAACGAATCGTCGGCAGAATTTCATCTTCTGGATCGCGACTCCACAAAGAATACTCACTCTGCAAAGCACTAATGGGATGGACACTAGCAGCT
Organism: Nostocales cyanobacterium Centralia_MAG_434; assembly: GCA_021324415.1. GTDB lineage: Bacteria > Cyanobacteriota > Cyanobacteriia > Cyanobacteriales > Nostocaceae > JAJPJF01. Next base: position 1,322 of record JAJPJF010000526.1, on the reverse strand, counting down.
CGGCGAATCGTCGCAGCAGAAGCCTCAGAAAGTCCTAAATAACGAACTTTGCCAAGCTTTACAAGTTCTGCCATTGCTCCCACTGTGTCTTCAATTGGTACTTTGGGATCAACACGATGGAGATAGTACAGATCGATATAGTCCACCCCTAGCCGCCGTAATGAAGCATCACATGCCTGGTGAACGTACTCAGGATTGCCTTTGACTTGAAGAGTATGACCATCAAAGCCATAGATCCCAAACTTGGTTGCCAGTACAACTTGTTCTCGATGGTTGGCGATCGCCTTTCCGACAAGTTCCTCATTTGCTCCCGAACCATACATATCAGCAGTGTCCAAGAACGTTATGCCAAGTTCTATGGCACGATGAATAGTGGCGATCGACTCTGCCTCATCCGCTGCACCGTAAGCAATGGACATACCCATACATCCGAGTCCAAGTTCAGAAACAGTCAGCCCTTGATTTCCTAGCTTCCGAGTTTTCATTGCTTATTTCCTAGATTGTTTTATTTAATACACAGGCAGAACTGAGCCGAAGTGTTCTCCACCCGACGTACATTTTTCAACTGTTAACTGATAACTGTTAACTGATAACTGTTAACTGCTGATTACCCGGTTGTTGAAAGCATTCATTCTCTTGAAGCACATGACTATATTCATTTTCATGACGTGCTTCCAGTTCTTTATAAAGCCGAATTTTGTACTGAATCACTTCCAAATTGTGACTGAGTTCACGTAAACGCTCCTGCACCTGCTGTTCGTGTGCTTCCAAAAGGGCTCGGCGTTCACTTACACCATCAGGATGGTGACGCAACAGTTGGGCATACTGCTGCATCTGCCGAATCGGCATCCCAGTCATACGCAGCCGTGTGAGAAACTCAATTCTTGTGAGATCCTGAGCAGAATAGCGACGATGCCCATTTGCAGCTCGATTGACAGGTTCCAGCAACCCGTTACGCTCGTAATAGCGCAGCGTGTGAACACTTAAACCTGAAAGCTCCGCAACCTGTTGAATAGTCAGTTCTGTTTCCATAGCCCTACCATAAAACTTAGAGTGCGCTCTAAGTCAAGGGGGTTGAGAAAAAAACTTTACCTGCTTGACTCCGTTGTTCATGACTCAGCCTCTAAGGCTCTTGCAGCTTCATCAAGTCTGTTGTTGGCATCTTTTTTGACATCCTCCCGCGCTAACCTTGCGGTATAGCGCGGGATTCCAAGCCTCACGAGTTGGGTTTTCTCTTTCCACGACTCGACTTAGGAGGAGGAGTTGCCTCACCCACGCAGAGGTCGATGTCTCCAGAGACGTTTAACGTTCCCGTGTGCCCC
>JAJPJF010000043.1 GCA_021324415.1 Nostocales cyanobacterium Centralia_MAG_434 | reverse complement strand
TATATGCGACTTCCCACTCAAAAAGATCCAGATCCTCTTCGTAAACCAGATAACAGGAAAGAAATTTTTGCAGATGGAGAGTTTGGAGACTTTATAAAACCAATTGTCGATACTCTTGACCTTTACCACAACCAAGGTGTAGACCCCCGTGCTATTGCAATTTCATTCAAGCAGTTAGCTGAAAATCACCCTGATGCTAATCTGCGAATTGTAGGGATGGAGGTGCGAGGTGAAGATAAGTTTTTACTTCGTGCCAAAACTGCTCCAGATGCTGATAAATCTCAACTTAGCCAAGAATATTTTGACACTTACAATGAGATAAAAGCCTTACCGGAGCGAGAAATTAAATTACTACTAGAAGAAAAAGATAGCAGAATTCGTAGTTTAGAAACTATGGTTGTCACAGCACTACAACGACCTAGCTTTTACGCTGAAACTTATCAGAATCAAGGAGGTACAAACATGGCTGGTGAGCGTAATATCAATACAGGTGGTGGGAATTATAATGAGCAGATCCACGGAAACTATATACAGGGAAATTACTATAGTGCTGCTGAGAAACAAAGCCTTGCAGAAGCAGCAGCAGAAATTCAACAACTTCTCTACCAATTATCTAGGACTAACCCTACAACAAATGAAGCAGTTACAGAAGCTATTTATCAAGAAATTAGACGTAATCCGACGTTGAAAGCACGGTTACAATCTGCCTTAAAAGCAGGTGGACTGGAAGCACTAAAGGCAATCTTTAATCATCCATTGTTTAGTATTCCTGCTGAAACAATTAAAGGATGGCTTGAAGCCGAATAAATTCAGTTAATTTTTATTTGACTCTAATCCCTCAAAACCCTTTCATTGTCTGACATAGAGTCTACGTCAACATATCCCTTTTTCTTGCCGTAGGAGCGATCGCCCTATTGGACAATGGCCACAGCGCAATGGCAAACTGCGTCTGTATTACCCAAAATAATCATATCCTTTCATCACCAAAATCGCACAAGAGCCTATTTAATTTGTTAATCGACAGCAGCTTTCGCTGATTGCCCAAGGGCACCGCCAGAGTGCGATTCCACAAAGTGCATCGCATGATTGCGATCGCCTAATCCCTTTGTCCGCATAAATAAAGCTTACAATGTATTTAATCATGCTAGACACGACAAAGCTATACTTACATAGCGCACGCGCAAGCAAGCGCGCCTAGTTGACTTATCTTGAACATTGAGTGGGTTAATAAGCATATTTGCTCGCTATTTTTCTCTAACCAGAGACTACGTCCACGCTCGATAATAATAAATATATTTATGTTTTAGTGGACTTTAAAAGTTAAATTTCCCATTTTAATCATGTCCGAGTCTGGACGTCAACACACCCAAAAAAATCCGCGCTTAAATCGCTTTTTAGCAGCTTAAAAAGTCTTTGAGGTAATTCTAACTGTTTTGATAGCTAAAGCGTCTTCTAGGTGCCTTTCTAGCGTGGACTCAGTAAGCAATAAGTATTTAATAATGCTGGATGTAATACAACTGTACTTAAGCTTCTCCTGAAAGCGATCGCCCTCTCCGCAAAAAAATAAAGCTAATGAAGTATCTAATAATTCTTCGCTTGCCGAACCTATACTTAAATCAGGCTTGACCCCAGTAAAAGAGAGTTTATGAGTTGCTAAATACACTGGACGTTACACCAACTGTACTTAGAATGCTCATGAGGGCGATCGCCTCTCTCTGCATAAAAGAAGCTGATAACGTATTTAATTACGCTAGACGTGCTCAAACTGTAATTAAATCAGGTGTAGACTCAATAAAAGAGAGTTTATAAGTTACTAAATACACTGGACATAACACAATTGTACTGACGCTGAATGTGAGTGCGATCGCTTCGCGCTGCCTTCGGCAATCGCCCAAGGGCACCGCAATCGCCTCTGTCCGCATAAAAGAAGCTGATAACGTGTTTAATTACGCTGGATGCAATCCAAGTGTACTTAAATGTAGCTGTGAATCAGTAAAATAGAGTTTATGCGTTGCTAAATACACTGGACGTCGCACAGATGTACTTAGGCTTCACATGAGGGTGAGATTCTTAATAATTAGCTACGAAATAGTAATATTGCATTATTAGCTGGAGAACTACATACTCAAGGTGTATTAAAGTTTAAATTCAACAATTAGCTACTCTAGTTATGCCCCAGGACTTCTCCGGTCAAAATCTTAGAGGTCGCTCTTTTAAAGATCAAAACTTGACTGGTGCAAACTTTAGCAATGCAGATATCAGAAGTACTAATTTTACAGGTGCTAATCTTACAAGTGCGAACTTTACGGGTGCTAAAGCAGGACTGCAGAAGCGGTGGGCAATTTTGTTAGTGGTTGTTTCGTGGGTGTTAGCGAGTCTGTTAGGATTTCTTTCAGCTTTTGCTGGCTATTTGATAGCATTTCTAATACTTAACACAAAAAAAGATTATCAACTAGCGTCTCAAATTGCAGGCTGGACTACTACGATTACTGTGAATGAATGCAGTTAAAATCCCTATTTTTTCGTCTTTTAATTTTTATTCTAGTAAAAAAAAAATGGTTCTCCCAGACTTCGGTTGATAAATTAACACTTAAAAACAGCTAAAACAGTAGATATAACAAGGTTTTCCTCAAATTAAATCAAAGATTTAATAAAAATATGCTTTGTTCCTCTTAAATCCCTTACTATGTAAGGATTTAACCCGATATCAACTATTAATTTTTTATACCTAGTCTAGAAGAGCAGAAATTTTTTACTAGCATCATCCGTAATCACTTTTTTAGTGCGAGTATACCACAAGTTTGTAAATTGATTAGGATTGCTATATTAGAATTTAATTCAACATTTAACTACCCCTGTTATGACTCAGGACTTCTCCGGTCAAAATCTTAGAGGTCGTTCTTTCAAAGGTCAAGATTTGACTGGAGCGAACTTTAGCAATGCAGATATCAGAAGTACAAATTTTACAGGTGCTAATCTTACAGGTGCGAAATTTACAAGTGCTAAAGCAGGACTGCAAAAGGGTTGGGCTACTTTCTTAGTGCTTGTTTTGTGGATACTAATGAGCTTAGCAGGATTTCTTGCAGCTTTTGTTGGCTGGCAAATAGTATCCCTCACACTTAACACATACAAAAATTCTCAAATAGCGTTTCGAATTGCAGGCTGGACTACTATTGCAGGCTGGATTACTATTACAGCCATATTAGTGATTTTCTTTTTTGTGACAATTCACCAAGGAATACGAGTAGATTCAGAAGCCGTTACTGTCGTCGCCTTCATCTTTGCTGGAGTCGCGGGAGCCGTTGTCTTCGGTGCTAGATATGTCTCTAGAGGTGGAGACGGCGCTGCCGTCGGAGCCTTCATCGGAGTCGTCGCGGGAGCCGTTGCCGTCACCTTCGCTGTTGCCTTCACTGTTGCCTTTGCTGTCGCCTTCGCTGTTGCTGGAACCGAATCTGTCATCGGATCTGTTGTTGTCGCCTTCGTCGTTATCGTTGCCGGAGGCGTCACTTTCGAGGGAGCCTTTCTCAACGCAGGATCTGCCGTCGTTGCTGTCGTCATAGTGTTATTTAGCGTATATATAAGTTGGTGTGCATTGCAGGAAGACCCAAAGTACACCTCTATTCACAATATCGCTATCAGTTTTGCTACTATTGGCGGGACAAGCTTTCGTAGTGCAAATTTAACCGACGCTGATTTTACAAGCGTCACTCTCAAAAATGCAGATTTTAGAAAAGCTAATCTAACTCGAACTTATTTCTATAAAAGCAAACAACTTAACCTTAGTCGTTTAGATCAAACTTACCTTCAAAATAAACAATTACGTCAAATACTAATTACTGGGATTGGACAAGATAAAAAATTTAACGGTCAAAACTTGCGCTCTCTAAACTTTAAAGAAGCTAATTTAGTAGATTCTAGTTTTATTGATGCTAGTTTAACTGAAGCTAACTTACAAGGTGCAAATTTATCTAGAGTTAAATTGAAATATGCCGCACTCAATCATGCTAATCTCAGCGGTGTTAACCTAAGCCAAGCTAGCTTAGAAAGAGCTGATCTCAATCATACCAATCTCAGTAGTGCTAACCTTAGCCAAGCTAATCTAGAAAGAGCTAATCTCTATGATGCCAATCTCAGCGGTGCTAACCTTAGTCAAGCTAACTTAGAAGGAGCTAATCTCTATGAGGCGAAACTGCATAACATTAATCTCAATAGTGCTAACCTTAGAAAGTTAAATCTCAATGATTTGAACTTTAGTCAAGTAAATCTAAGTAACACTAACCTTAGTAGAGTTCAGGCACTAGGAACGAATTTCACTGCTGCTAACTTAACAGGAGCTTGTATAGAAGATTGGAATATCAACAGTGCTACTCAGTTTAATGATGTGATTTGTGACTACATTTATCTCTCTCAAGGGCAAAAAGAACGGCGTCCAAGTGACATTAACCAAAATTTTGCACCAAGAGAGTTTACAAAACTCTTCCAAAAAATTCAAGAAACTGTTGATTTAATTTTTACTGATGGTATTGATTGGAAAGCTTTCCTTGTTTCCTTTGAGGAACTAAAGGCTAAATACGGGCAGGAAAATTTATCAGTTCAAGCAATAGAAAAGAAAAGTGGTGGAGCTTTTGTAATTCGATTAGAGGTTCCACCAGATGCTAGTAAATCTGAAATTGAACGTCAAGCAAAACAATTATATAAAAAGAAGTTAAAAATTATTGAAACTAAATATCGTACTGAATTGAAAGCTAAAGATGCACAGATAACAAGACATCTCCAACAAAATGCTGATCTAATGGAAATTATGAAGTCTCTAGCAGGTAAACCTACTCAAAATATTATTACAATACAAGCTGCACAGGGCAATAACAATACTCAAAATCAAGGAGATACAACAATGAGTGGAGAGCGCAATATCAACATAGGCAGAGGTAATTACAACGAGCAGATTGAGGGTGACTATATACAAGGAAATTCCGACAAAGGAAAACACTCCAGCTTCAACTTACAAGGTGCTCAATTTGCAGGTGGTCTGGTAGATGCCCAAACCGTTAATGCGCATCAAATAGGGGGCAAAATCAGCAACAATAACCAGGCTGCAAGCACAGAGACTAATAATTCAGTAGTCAAAACAATTTTAATTTTGGCATCCAATCCCAGAACCACAGACCGATTACGCCTAGATGAAGAGGTGCGAGAAATTGACGCGGGATTACAACGAGCTAGAAAAC
>JAJPJF010000463.1 GCA_021324415.1 Nostocales cyanobacterium Centralia_MAG_434 | reverse complement strand
TTTTACTGACAATGCTGACACTGCTGACACAGAAGCTGTTGTCCCTGGTTCTCAATGTAAGAGTGAGTGTCAGCAACCATTAGACAGTTTTACTGACAATGCTGACAATGCCAATGAACCTAATTTGAAAGTAGGAGATCACGTTACCCTCGCTGACCCTTTTCAAGTACGACATGGGTTTTTGGGGATAGTAGAAGAAATTCTTTCTAATGGTGAATTCTTAATTCAATGGCTGACTGATGATAGCCACCAAAGCTATTCAGCACATGATTTAAAACTCTTTCCCGTTAAGGAGGAGCATGAGTAGGTAGTGGTAGAAACGGTAATCTTAGATGATGATTGCTCCTTTGATGAGAGTGTTTCTATCTCTAGGTTTTGCCCCTTCAAGTCTCAACAAAGAGCCACCTTTAAGCAACTCAGACTCCTGTTTTGGTATCCACACACTTAATCTGCCTTGCGTGCTGAGACGTAGTGCCTTGTTCGCGACTGCTTCTGTAAAAGTTAGGTCTAGAGAGTCTATTTCTTCGTAGACCCGATCAACAAGAAGGAAAAAATTTAGTTCGATAGCTCCCAACTCACTGGCAGATTGTCTGGTTTTAGATTCCTTGTACTTGAGGAACGCATTGTCTTCTTTTTCATCTCTATCCCAGTACAAATTTTTGACTACTACATAATCTACCTGAGGACCACACAATTCTATTAACCGTTTGAGTTGAATGATACTGTCCTTCGATCTACCTAGCACCGATACCATAGTGATGCGATAACCAAGGTTTGCTGCTTCAATATCTTGAACAAAATCTTGAAAATACTCGCCTACTCCAGATGGTAGATCCAGGAGCACGACATTAGGCGCTAATTTCTCCAAATCATCTTGTAAAACACCACTGACAATTCGTTGATTAAATTTGATGGTTTTTACTCCTCCTGGCACTGACGAGTTATAATGTCGCCACAGTTGCGGATTATTAGGGTCACAATCATAGGGCACAGCTGGAATATTGTTAGCTAAGTACATATCCAAGAGGAACCTCGCTACAAGACTTTTTCCTGTGCCTCCCTTGGAAGAAGTACACATTACTATTCTTTTATTAAGTGCTGCTGTGTCTGTTCTCTGAGAGCTTGTTAGATTCATAATTAAACGAACTTATAAATCTTCGTCCTGGTAACGTTTGGGGACAAAAACTGACTTGTTGGGTTGAGGAAGTGGAGCTAATGATGGCTCTGTTGGCTGTTGATTGCTCTGCTCTTGAGCACTAGTTACACGTGAATTCTCGGTTTCACTGCTGGCTTGAACTGCTGGCTGAGTTTCAGTAACAGTCTGAGATGAAGAATCCTTATCGTCGCTTGTTGATATCTTTTTACGGCGAGAGCTGCTTTTCTTCAATTCACCTATTAAATATTTAATTCGGCTGCCACTCAAATTAATGCCCAGACCCTTAAGCATTTCTGATACTTCATCATAATTGTAGCCGTATTTAGAGGAAGTCAGCTTCTCAATGTACCTTCTGAGGCTGCGAACAGCTTCTTTTTCCGATAAAGATTCTCGTGGTTTTGGCTTCTGTTCCTTCAGCAGGGTGATGGCCTGCTCAATCTTACTCTTAGTAATAATCTCTGAATTGTTCTGCTCACTCATTGCGCTCTCATGAATAGGAAGGTGATTACTTAATTAAGTATTCTCTGCTAGAGGTCTCCAACAGGAAAAGAATATGGATCATTAAGCCCCCAAAAGAGCCTTTGAAAAAGATTCAAGAAGAACTCTGAATTCAGAAGTCAGGAATCAGAATCACTCTCGTCGGTGCTGCACCAAACCAATTGTAGACACTGTATAGACGGTGGGGATTTAAACCCCTTGATAATGAAGCCATCTGTACAGAATTCTGAAGCTGAATTCTCTTGACTGAGGACTGAGTTCTTTCTGTTAAAGAGTTTTTTTTTGAACGGAAAGTACGCTTTGGAATTAAGCCGTCCTAGTTAAATCCCCTAAATTTATCTAGGGCACTTACCAGTAATAAAATGAAAGCGCCTTATTACCACGAATAACCTACTGTGCCGATAAATCAATCAACAAAGGCGCTTTCATTTTATTTTTTGGATCTTCCTAGGAAGATTTTACTGCTCTTAAGTTCCCTCTAATAAAGTGCTTGTTTTTATTTTTAAGGAGTTCCCCAACGCCATGAAAGCTTATGAAAGTGTGAACTGATGCGAACTTTGATGCTTCGGCTGCGCCGAGCTAGAATTTATCCAGTGCTGTTCGTATCTCTTTCCCGGTTATGCCCGAAGCGAGTATTCTTAAGAGCGTTGTCAGTTGTCAGCAATCCCAGGCTCTCCGTGTCGGCGGCTCCCATCGACCTGGCACTCTGACCACGCGGCCGCGAAGCCAGCCATGCCTCAAAGCATACGCTTTGCCTCGCTGCGCTCGGACGGCAGGGCTGGTTTAAGTGGGGGAAACCCCCCCTTAAAAAACCCCCCTCAATCGAGTCAGCACAGAGCAGAGAACCCACACGTTCCACACGTTTATAGTGTGGGATTGACTCATCGGACGTCGTTTTTCTCACGCTTTGCGTATTGAAAAACTTTAAACCCGCAACTGAAATTTTTGATTTCTTCTTCCCTGGTCTCTGCTCCCTACTGCCTACTCCTTCTTTTTTTGTAAATTGTGGATTATGGCGAATCGCAAGCAATCTAAATCCTTAGTCAGAAAGCATATTTTTCCAGTTCGCTTAAGCAATATCGAACTGGATCTGTTACGTCTGAAATCGCTTGATGCAGGTTTGTCAGCAAGTGAACTTATGAGACGTAATGCATTGATGCGTCCATTACCAAAACGACTAAGTAAAATAAGCTCCCAAACATATTGGGAATTAGGACAAATCGGTAATAATCTTAACCAACTTGTCAAAGCAACCAATACAGCCATAAAAATGGGGCTTACTCCACCAGCCAATCCCGAACTGCTAACAGAACTAAAACAACTGCTGCATCAGTGCCGACGAGAGATTGCATTAGTTCTTGATGAAGACGATGATTGGGAAGAGGAAGAGGAAGATGATTGGGAAGCAGACTAAAGGTAGAGGTTTTCGCAAGCTGCTAGATTATTTGGAGTCTCGTGAAAAAGCCCAAATTATTGGTGGTAACATGAGCGGTAGAAATGCCCGTGAGTTAGCGCGGGAGTTTCGTGTTTCGAGACAACTTAACCCGGATGCAGATAGAGTTGTTTATCATGTTTCACTTTCAGCTGCTAAAGGGGATAAATTAGATGATGAGAAGTGGACTGAAATTGGCGAGCGCTACATGAAAGAAATGGGCTTTGATGCCAATCAGTTTGTGATTTTCCGCCATCATAACACTGACGACGACCATATCCACATTGCAGCCAGTCGGATCAGGATGGATACAGGGCTGTTAGTGCATGATTCTTGGGATTATATTCGGTCTGAAAAAATCCTCCGACAAATTGAAATTGACTATGATTTAGTGCAAGTTCAGGGGAGTAGAGAGAAACTGAATCGTACACCCAGCACAGGACAAATTAGGCGTATTAGACGAGAGCAACTTGAATATGAGCAGAACAAGCGTGATACCCCACCAGAGCCCAGCATTAAACAGCTAGTTCAGCAGAAAATAGATGAGGCGTCTAGGGATCATCCCCAGATGCCTTTATTCATCATGCGGTTGCAGGTTGCAGGCGTCAGTGTAAGGGCTGGATTTACGAGAAATGGGAAGTCGAAAGGAATTTCTTATGAAATAGCAGGGCAGGCTTTTAGTGGTTCTCAGTTAGGTGCGGCTTATACCTGGCCTGGACTACAGAAACATTGTGGCGTTGACTACCAACCACAACGAGATGATCTGCACTTGAATGAGTTACTATTAAATCCAGTTAAATCCCTGCCTGTTGCTGAGCCCCGACAGCCAGCTATTTCACCAGTGCAAACACCAACTAAACCCCAGTTTGTACCTCCACCAGAGGATGAGAGTCTGTGGCTTGCCCTGGAAAATTATTTGACTCAACAACGTGGTTTACTAAAAGAACTTGTGCAACGATTACATCGGCAGGGATTAACTTATGTAGACGAGAAACGAAATATTGTGTTTGTGAAGCGGGATCTAGATGGTGAAAAGTTAGGAGCACTAGTTTGGTCGAAACCAAAGCAAGATAATCGCTGTTTGGAGTATGGCCAAAACAGCCACAACCAAGACAGTTGGTTTCACTTCAAACTGGGGAAAAATTTAAAAGGTGAACTCAAGAAAGTATTTCTGTGTTCCTCCCCTGTAGATGCGTTGTCCTTTGCTATGTATGATATGCACGCTCACAAAGGGCTACCACCAGAGTTAACAATGTATCTAGCAGTGGATGAGGCTGATAAATTGCCCCTTGAGTTCTTAAAGAATTTCGAGAAAATCGCAGTGGTGTTTAATAATGATGAGCATGGTCACTCTGCCGCTCGTGCCGTCATGGAACTATTGCCCCACGCTAAGCGACTTGTACCTATTAGTTCTAATTGGAATCAAGAGTTCTTAAATTATCTCAGCAATTCTCATTTTGAAAAAATAGAGTATTAACCCCGATTTTGGAATTCAAAATGTAGTACAAAGTAACTAGTTTTTCAGCGAGAGGCAATGGCCAAAAAAACAG
>JAJPJF010000332.1 GCA_021324415.1 Nostocales cyanobacterium Centralia_MAG_434 | reverse complement strand
GGCGAAATTTTAGAGTTGAAAAACACCATAAATATCATGGTGGATCAGCTAAATTCCTTTGCATCTGAGGTGACGCGGGTCGCAAGAGAAGTAGGGAGTGAAGGAAAGTTAGGCGTCCAAGCGGAAGTGAGGGGTGTCGCAGGCACTTGGAAGGACTTAACTGATAGCGTTAACTCAATGGCAGGCAACTTAACAGCGCAAGTACGTAATATTGCGGAAGTGACAACAGCAGTTGCGAAAGGAGATCTGTCGAAGAAAATTACCGTCGATGTTAAAGGTGAGATTTTAGCACTGAAAAACACCATAAATATCATGGTGGATCAGCTAAACTCCTTTGCTTCTGAGGTGACGCGAGTCGCACGGGAGGTGGGAACTGAAGGCAAGTTAGGCGTCCAAGCGGAAGTGAGGGGTGTCGCAGGCACTTGGAAGGACTTAACCGACAATGTCAACTTGATGGCAGGGAACTTAACGGCGCAAGTACGTAATATTGCCGAAGTCGCAACAGCGATCGCCAAAGGAGACTTGTCGAAGAAAATCACTGTCGATGTTAAAGGTGAGATTCTAGAGTTGAAAAATACCATCAACGTCATGGTGGATCAACTCAGTTCTTTTGCATCTGAAGTGACCAAAGTAGCAAGAGAAGTTGGAAGTGAAGGCAAGTTGGGTGTTCAGGCAGATGTCAGAGGTGTTGCGGGCACTTGGAAAGACCTCACAGAATCAGTCAACTTTATGGCTGGGAGTTTAACAGCGCAAGTACGTAATATTGCTGCAGTCACTACAGCTGTTGCAAATGGGGACTTGTCCAAGAAAATCACCGTCGATGTTAAAGGCGAGATTTTAGAGTTGAAAAACACCGTTAACGTGATGGTGGATCAGTTGAACTCCTTTGCTTCTGAAGTCACACGGGTGGCACGAGAAGTCGGAAGTGAGGGTAAGCTGGGTGTTCAAGCAGAAGTTAAAGGTGTGGCTGGCACTTGGAAGGACTTGACAGAATCAGTGAACTTCATGGCAGGTAGCTTAACTGCCCAAGTACGAAATATTGCTGAAGTGACCACAGCCGTTGCAAATGGGGACTTGTCCAAGAAAATCACCGTCGATGTTAAAGGCGAGATTTTAGAGTTGAAAAACACAATCAACACGATGGTGGATCAGTTGAACTCCTTTGCTTCTGAAGTCACACGGGTTGCACGGGAGGTAGGAACTGAAGGAAAATTGGGCGTCCAAGCTTATGTGAGGGGTGTAGCAGGAACCTGGAAAGATTTGACCGACAATGTGAATTCAATGGCAGGTAACTTGACTGCTCAAGTACGAAATATTGCCGAAGTGACAAAAGCTGTTGCGAACGGGGATCTGTCAAAGAAAATCACTGTCGATGTTAAAGGTGAAATTCTGGAGTTGAAAGATACCATTAATGTGATGGTGGATCAACTCAGTTCCTTTGCTTCCGAGGTGACGCGGGTAGCACGGGAGGTAGGAACTGAAGGGAAGTTGGGCGGTCAAGCACAGGTTAGAGGTGTAGCAGGAACCTGGAAAGATTTGACTGATAATGTGAACTCGATGGCAAGTAACTTGACTGCACAGGTACGGGGTATTGCCATGGTCGTGACAGCAGTTGCGAAAGGGGACTTGAAGCGAAAACTCATGCTGGAGGCGAAAGGAGAAATCCAAACCTTGGCAGACACGATTAATGAGATGATTGATACCCTGGCAACTTTTGCTGAACAAGTAACCACCGTAGCCCGTGAAGTAGGAATTGAAGGTCAGTTAGGTGGACAAGCACGAGTTCCAGGCGCATCGGGAACTTGGCGAGATTTAACAGATAACGTTAACGAACTTGCTGCGAATTTAACCACCCAAGTACGGGCGATCGCTGAAGTGGCAATTGCTGTGACCAATGGGGATTTGACGCGTTCTATCGCCGTCGAAGCTCAAGGCGAGGTAGCAGTATTGAAAGACAATATCAACCAGATGATTGCCAATCTGCGGGAAACTACCCAGAAAAACACAGAACAAGACTGGTTGAAAACGAACTTGGCTAAGTTTACTCGCATGTTACAAGGACAGCGAGATCTAGAAACTGTCTCCAAGTTGATCTTGTCTGAGTTAGCACCTCTGGTCTCTGCACAACATGGTGTCTTCTTCTTAATGGAAACTGGTGAAATTCACGAACCAGTCCTAAAGCTTTTGAGTACCTATGCTTACCGAGAGCGCAAGCATCTTGCTAATAGATTCCATTTGGGTGAAGGACTGGTCGGGCAATGTGCTCTGGAAAAGGAAAGGATTTTGCTGACTCAGGTACCAGATGATTATATTAAGATCAGTTCTGGTCTTGGAGAAGCGACTCCACTTAATGTTGTTGTCTTACCCGTCTTATTTGAGGGTCAGGTAACAGCAGTGATTGAATTAGCTTCGTTCCACAGGTTTAGTGATATTCATCTGTCATTTTTCGATCAACTAACTGAAAGTATTGCGATTGTTTTGAATACTATTGCTGCTAGTATGCGTACTGAGGAGTTACTCAAGCAATCACAATCTTTGGCAGAAGAACTACAAAGTCAGCAAAATGAACTCAGAGAGACTAATCAACGCTTAGAACTCCAAGCCCAATCTCTAAAAGCATCAGAAGAACTACTTAAGCAACAGCAAGAGCAATTGCAGCAAACTAACGATGAACTTGAACAAAGATCTGAGTTGTTAGCTTTGCAGAATCAGGAGGTTGAGCGCAAGAATATGGAGATTGAGCTAGCTAGACAATCTCTAGAGGAAAAAGCCGAACAATTGGCTCTGACATCTAAGTATAAATCCCAGTTTTTAGCTAATATGTCCCACGAACTGCGGACACCACTCAACAGTTTACTGTTGCTGGCTAAGTTATTTGCGGATAATAGTGAGAACAACTTGACATCCCGCCAAGTTGAGTATGGTCGTACAATTTATTCAGCAGGTACTGATCTTTTAGCGCTCATAAACGATATCCTAGACCTCTCCAAGATTGAATCTGGCACAATGTCAGTCAATCTCAGCCATATCCTATTCACAGAAATCGCTAGTCACACTGAGCGTAATTTCAGTCAAATTGCTCAAGACAAAGGACTTAATTTCACCATCGAATTAGATAGGAACTTGCCTTCAAGCATCTATACAGATGTGAAACGCCTGCAACAAGTGCTGAAAAATTTGCTAGCTAACGCTTTTAAATTTACAGAACGTGGGGAAGTCTGCTTGCGGATCTTTGTCGCAAGGCAGGGTTGGAGTTCTGATAACGAGCAACTCAATCGATCCAATACTGTTATCGCTTTTGCAGTCAGTGATACAGGCATTGGTATTGCAGCTGAAAAGCAGAAAATCATTTTTGAAGCATTTCAACAAGCTGATGGTACAACAAGTCGTAAATATGGTGGTACAGGCTTGGGCTTGTCCATCAGTCGAGAAATTGCCCAACTCCTTGGTGGAGAAATTCAATTGGTTAGTCAGCTAGGTCAGGGAAGCACTTTTACTCTCTATCTACCACAAAGCTCATCTCAACAAGATGGAGGATCTACACTGAGAACGACTGCTTTAGTATCACTAACGCCTCAGCAATTGAACACTCCAGCTCTCCAATACTCCTTCACCCCTTATGTTAGCAATGACAACAACCCAGCTCCAGACGAGCAAGGTAAACGCATGCTTCTAATTGTGGAAGATGACGCCAAATTTGCACAAATACTTTTAGATATGGCCCAACAGCAGGGCTTCAATGGCATGATTGCCCACAATGGAAGTATGGGGTTGTCTATGGCACGCGAACTTACGCCCGATGCCATCATGCTGGATATCAGATTGCCACTTATGGATGGCTGGACAGTACTAGATCGCTTAAAGCACGATCCTAACACCCGCCACATACCCGTCTATATCGTCTCTGTGGAGCTAGGAAAGCAACGTGGTCTTCATTTAGGAGCACTTGCCTATCTGCAAAAACCTGTAAATAACGAAATTTTGCTCAAGGCTCTCACAGATCTTAAGGGTTTTGTTGAGCGTCAGGTCAAGCATCTGCTGATCGTGGCACACGACGAGGCTCAACGCCATCGTATTGTGGAGCTAATTGGGAACAGTGATGTCAATACAACTGCTGTTGGCAGTGGGGCAGATGCTCTTGCAGCCGTTAGAACTGAGCATTTTGATTGTCTTGTCCTCGATTTGCCACTGCTTGATATCAACGGGTTTGAATTGCTTGAACAAATTCAGCAAGAAGTTGCAACGCAAAAACTCGCATCTCTACCTGTTATTGTTTATACCGAGAAGGAGTTAACACAAGCAGAAGAAGCTCAACTCAGACAGCTAACTGAGACGAGTAATGTCAAAAATGTGCGCTCCCCAGAGCGTCTTTTGGACGAAACAGCTTTGTGCTTGCATCGAGTATCAAGCAATTTAACTGAATCACAAAGGCAGATGCTAGAGAGGCTCTATCTGAGCGACCCCTCCCTAGCTGGCAAGAAAGTTCTGATTGTGGACGACGATATACGTAACATTTTTGCCCTCACTAGCACTCTAGAACGTCACCAGATGCAAGTTTTGTATGCTGAAAACGGCTCTGATGGTATTGCCATCTTGCAAAATAACCCAGATATCGATGTTGTCCTTATGGATGTGATGATGCCAGGAATGGACGGCTACGAAACGATGCGTACTATTCGCCAGATGAATCAATTTGCCCTGCTGCCGATTTTCGCACTGACAGCCAAAGCTATGCCAGGCGACCGCGATTTGTGTCTAGCTGCTGGGGCTTCAGATTACATTGCTAAACCTGTTGATGTAGAAGAATTGCTCTCGCTGCTACGTGTCTGGCTATACCACTAGCTATTGCTCCTGAACCTACCCCATAAAAAGTCATGAATGAATTAGCAAACGATCTGAACGGTTTAGTAGAAGCTGTGACCAAAGCAATAATGATTGCTGGTCAAACTCAACAATTTGAAGATGCCAAAGTCATTAAAAATCAATTGCGCCGTCTTCCCGACTCTATGGTCACTGAAGTTCTTAATGGTGTTATTTTGAACTTAGTAAACACACAGCCTGAGCTATGTCGGTGGTTTATCCTGGACATTTTTCTAAGTGAAGCGCCCCCAGAAGGTAGGGCTGATGTGGCAGAAAGGCTCAATTTATTGATTGCCGATCTCCAATCGAATTGAATGAGCTGCTTGGGCAGTGCTGAATTGTCATGAATTATTTGTGTACATTTTTGTTAGGCCCAAATCCTTGTAGAGACGTAGCAATGCTACGTCTCTGTGTTATTAATTCATATTTTGATTCAGCAACGTCACTGCTCGCTAAGCCCATTGGAAGGGATCTAATTGATAGTAGAATTGTAGTAACTCATACAATGCTCGATGTTGATCTAGCAATTGCTGTGGTTTTTCAAAGAAAGTCTCAGTCACTACGGCAAAAAACTCTACGGGATTAGTCGCACCATAACTATCTATGACCGTTCTTATACCTCGGTGGAGATGATCACGCAGTTGTTGATACTCTTGTGTCATGATTTGAGACCAAAGAGCATAGTCTGATTTATGTAGTAAATTAGGTACGCCCTGCATACTACCATCCTCTTGATCCAACTGATGGGCGAATTCATGGAGAACAACATTATGTCCATCTTGCCAATTACGAGTGTCTTGTTCTACCTGTTCCCAAGACAGTATCACTTGGTCATGAGTCCATGATTCTCCTAATCTTGCTTCACTGCTTTCTTCCACAACATAATCATCGATGGCAACAGTTTTATTAACAAAATAAGTGTTGGGATAAATTAGAATTGAACGCAGTTTCGGAAAATATTCTCCTCGTTCATTAAGCAGAAGTAAGCAAGCAACAGCTGCAATGGTCAGCTTCATTTCCTCTGTGACACGCAATCCTCCACAACCAATGAATTGTTTTTCTGCTAGGAAAACTTGAATATGCCCTTGAAGCCGTCTTCGTTCATTAGGAGATAGACGCAAGTAGATGGGAAGATTATTTTCAATAATGGAGTTCCACAGTGAAGGAAACGGACGACGTTTAATACGGTTTCTCCGCTGTTTATTGAGAAAAGGACTTAGTATAATCCCAGCTATAATCAGCCCTATAATGAGAAGAACAATAATTGTTTTAACCATATTAAAATCCAAGGTTCTCAGGTTTTAGGGACATAATTACAGTAAAATAATTTTCCTACCTGCATCTGCTAATCCATTGCCCTATGCACTCCGACTACTTAGAAAGAATACTGACTGCGCGTGTATATGATGTTGCCCAAGAAACATCTCTGGAGTATGCACCCAATCTGTCCACACGGTTAAATAATCGCCTCCTGCTCAAACGGGAGGATATGCAGTCAGTCTTTTCCTTCAAGCTGCGGGGTGCTTATAACAAGATGGCACAATTGCCATCAGATGTCTTGGCGCAAGGTGTAATTGCTGCGTCGGCTGGAAACCATGCGCAGGGAGTTGCTCTTGCTGCTCGTAAACTCGGAACACGAGCCATTATTGTTATGCCAGTCACAACACCCCAGGTAAAAGTGGATGCAGTTAAAGCACGAGGGGGTGAGGTTGTGTTATCTGGAGATACCTATGATGATGCTTACGCTTACGCCCGTCAACTGGAAGCAGAAAAAGGGTTAACGTTTATTCATCCCTTTGATGATCCAGACGTGATTGCAGGACAAGGAACTATTGGGATGGAGATTTTACGGCAATACCAGCAACCCATCCATGCCATTTTTGTTGCAATTGGGGGTGGGGGATTGATCTCTGGGATTGCGGCATACGTGAAACGGTTACGTCCTGAAATTAAGATTATTGGTGTAGAGCCTG
>JAJPJF010000316.1 GCA_021324415.1 Nostocales cyanobacterium Centralia_MAG_434 | reverse complement strand
CGCGTTACTCACCCGTCCGCCACTATCTCCGAAGAGACCGTTCGACTTGCATGTGTTAAGCATACCGCCAGCGTTCATCCTGAGCCAGGATCAAACTCTCCGTTTTGTTTTTGAGCTTGAACCTCCGAACGCAAAGACACGACACTTAATCGGTCTCTATACTTCCGGAATCCTGTTATGATTTTATTTTGAGTCTCGGGCTTAGCCCGACAACTAAAGTTTCTCTTGACGAGGATTGGTACTTCTTTAAGCTTTCAAACTATTAACTTTTCTTCGGTTCAGCCGCCATCTCTCTGGCGCTTTTATTAATGTAGCAACAGCAAATTGGTTCGTCAAGGGGTAGGGGAAAATTTTTTGATTTTTTTTTAGGACAAGGGAGACAAGGAAGACAAGGGAGGCAAGGCAGACAAGGGAGACAAGGAAGACAAGGAAGGCAAGGAAGGCAAGGGAGACAAGGAAGGCAAGGGAGGCAAGGGAGGCAAGGGAGACAAGGGAGGCAAGGGAGGCAAGGGAGGCAAGGAAGACAAGGGAGGCAAAGCAGCCTTGTTGCACATGAGGGACCTAACTTAACCTTTTGTGCAAAATTGACAGCCTGTGAGAAAGGGCAAGTGGGAATTGGCGTAAGTTCGGCTTGATGCCGGAGGAATGTGTTTTAGCTAACGGATACTGGGAAAAGTTATGTGATTTTGTTCTTTGTAAACAGAATTTCACGTCATGATAGATATATTGTCATTACATATTTAATCTCCCAGCTGAAAATTACGAATTTCCTAAGTCTGGCTTAATCTGTAAGCCAGGCTTTTTTTGCTAACAGCTAAGGCTAAGATGGTGGTTAGTAATATTGATCTTTTGTAGTATAAATACTACAAATATAAAAGCATACTACATTAAAGTATCTCAACCATTTCAATAGGGCTGCTAGATTGGAAAGGTGTGCGTCGTTGTCAAAATTGACTAAGAATAATGTAATAGAACATAGAGATGGTTGTTATGAAGAGCAACAAACAAGTTGTCTTAGCCTTAGCGTTGAGAAGTATTATTTTCTTTTCACCCTTCTTGGTATCTGTTGGTCTTGCTGGTGCTCAACCTACGCCAACACCATCTACATCTTCCTCTTCAGTGCTTTCTACGCAAGCTCAAGAAGAGTTAGCGCAACTGCGAGAAGCACAGCGAATTAGAGAGCAAGTTCAATCAGAAGTTGATCATGTTTTCAATCGGACAAGCATCTTGCTTAATCTTGGGTTAGTCGTTCTGACTCTGTTTCCAGTTGCTGTGATTGCCTCTTTTTGGCTCTTACGAAGGCTGATCATTCGTGAAATTGTTGATAAAGCAATGGAACAGCTAAAGCATCTGGGAGAATTACAAAACCAGCTTATTGGCGTTCAGCAAGAGGCTGAAAAAATTATTAATGAGTCTAGAAACATAAATAACGAACTGGTAAGCGAAGCAGAAGCACTTAGACAAAAGATCAGAATCGAGAAGGATGGCCTAAAAATTATCAGAGAGGATCTGTCTCAAGTTAAGGAGCAGTTCTTAGCAGACTTAGAAGCTTTAATAAGAATTTCTAAAGAAAATGCAAGTAAATTAGAGTCTGAATTGTTATCTCATGTATCTGAGTTACAAGTACAAGCCAGACAAAAGAGCAATTTAGTTATTGAAAGTGTTGAGAAATTAGAATCAGAAATTGCATATCAACTGTCTGAAGTAGAAGTGGATATTCAAAAACAGAAAAATTCTGTACTAGAAAATATAGAAAAATCAGGCAGTGAGTTAAAAAATCAGTTAAATGGCTTCCAATTAGACATAGAAAATAAAAAATCTCAGACTTTTACTAATTTAGAGAAAGTACAATCTGAAGTAGTACAAGCTAAAACTAAAAGTCTTAATGATATAGAAAAGTTACAGCTTGAATTTGTAACGCAAATTGCAGAATTACAAGCAGAGCTTAACAAGCAAAAAGATTTAAATATAGAGAATTTTGGAAAGCTAGAGTTACAATTCAAAGATCAAATTTCTAGTTTGCAGTCAGATGCTTATCAGCAAAAAGATGAAATCGCTGTTGAACTGAAAAAGCTACATTCAGACTTTGTAGCTCAAGTTTCTCAATTACAAGCAGAGGCTCAACAGCAAAAAGAGCTAATTAGTGAAGATATAGAACAATCAGGTTCTGATTTAGCAGCGCAACTGACAAAATTCCAAAGGGATGCTCAAAAGCAAACACATCGAGTTTTGGAAAACTTAGAAAAGTTAGAGTCAGAGTTTGTATCTCAATTGTCACAATTCCAGGTAGATACTCAAAAGCAAAAGCAGCACATTCTTGAAGAAATATCTCAGATAACACATGCATCTACTCCGGTGCTTGTCACTCCACAGGTTGAACAACACATACAAGAATCCCAAAAATCTGAAGTGGTAAAACAAACTGCGGAGGATTATCTTCAAAGAGGAGACCTTCTTTTTTATCAAAAGCAGTATGAAGAGGCGATCGCAGCTTATAAAAAAGCAGTGAAAATTCAGCCAGAAGAACCTGTGGCTTGGTTAAAACAAGGCATAACTTTGGGAAGGTTGAAACGCTATAAAAGTGCGATCGCATCTTATGATCAAGCAATTCAACTCCAGCCTGATTATCATCAAGCTTGGTGTGATCGAGGAGTGATGCTAGGCTATTTACAAAAACACCAAGAAGCGTTTGCTTCTTTTGATAAAGCTACACAAATCAAACCTGATGATGGTGTAGCATGGATGAACCGGGGTCTAGCTTTAGAAGAGTTAGAGAATTATGAAGATGCACTCACATCTTTTGACAAAGCCATTGAATTTAAGCCTGACTCCTACAAAGCCTGGAATCATCGAGGTTATGTCCTCGTTAGATTGGGACGTGATGAAGAGGCGATCGCTAGTTTCGACAAAGCGCTACAAATTAAACCCGACTATGGCATTGCCTATTACAACAAAGCAGCTTGTTATGCCTTACAAAGACAGGTAGAGTTAGCTCTGAAAAATCTACAAGCCGCTATTGATATCAATCCTAGGTATAAAGAAGACGTAGAAACTGACATTGATTTTGATGAAATTGCAAAAGATGAAAGTTTTAGGCAGTTCATGACGACGAGCCAGTTAGCAAAAGCCAGTTAACTTAACGCTCCATCATCTAATATTTCATTGAATTTAAGTTCCCAGGGTATACCTTTTTGGGTTGGTGGACAGAGGCGAATTTTTGCATTATCCGAAAAAAGCTTTAATTTACCGACAATATGGGGAATAGCATTTGTGATTTGCCAATAACTTTCTATGTCATAACAGATAATGATCAGTGTTAAGGAGCTAGTTTTCGTAGTGAAATACCAATGACAACTCGATAACAAAGTCCGTGTGATAGGTCCGCAAGATTGGTAAAAGCGTTTGCCTGTAGCCTCTTCTAGTTGTCTTAGTAGTAAGCTGTCAAGTTGTGTTGCCTTAACTGGAGGCAAATCATCCGGAGGAAGGGGGTGTCTATACATAATAAAAGCCCTTTCTTAGTACAGGGTGCCTATATTAGGACTTACGCACAGAAACCGATTCTACAAAAATTGTCTGTTCAGCAATTCAATACCATAAAGAACCTAGGGCTCAACAATATGATCTGTAAGTCAAACCCTGTTATACATAAACTTCGCACCTTCTCATGATGAAGCGTTAAACTTTACAGATTTTTTTTAAGATTAAATGATTAATGTTTACATTTAATTTTGTCTCAAAAACTAAAATACACTTCCTATAAGGATTGAAACCACTACAGGAAGTGCTGATCACGTGTAGATTGAATGCAACTAGTTAATTGCCTCTGCTAGTGGAAAAATAATTGACTCCAGTGTACGGAGTAATTCTTGCTCATTGTAAGGTTTAGAAAAATAAGCTCTTGCACCCAATTGCATTGCCAGTTGTCGATGCTTATCACTGCTACGAGAGGTCAGCATAGCAACTGGTATATTTTTAAACTCATTGTTTGATTTTATTCGACTTAAAAAGCCATAACCATCAACACGAGGCATTTCTATATCACAAATCACTGCTTGAACTTTCAATCCACTTTGCAGCTTGTCTAAAGCATCTTGACCATCCTTTGCTTGTTCTACTTTATATCCTCCTTTTTCAAGAGTTAGAGCTAGAAAACGACGAACATTAATCGAGTCATCAATAATTAAAATCGTGCCTTTTTGAGTCTCTGATGTTACCAATTTGTCATCATTTGATGTCAAAAATGCGGTCTTTAATCTTGCGGAAGGTAATTGATTAGTTCTTGGTGTGCGTTCATTCGCAGCAATCCAATACAAGAGCTCGTTGATATTAACCAGTGCTACTACCCGACCATCACCCAGGATTGTGCAGTTGCCGAAACCAGATGGTAAGGGTATATTGCCCTCAACACGGCGCATAGCAACTTCTTGCTCACCCCAACAACGGTCTACTTGTACTGCTACTGGTTGGTTACCTTGATTGACTATCAATACACTAGCTGCATTAATTGCTGGGGGAGTTTCTAAATTTGGGTTATCATAACGAGGGCAATTAAACTCCAAGTAGCGACCAAGGCGAATCAAGGGTAGCATGCTTCCTTGCCAATTGAGAACTTCGCTGGTAGCCATAGAGAACACCTGCTCGTTCTGGAGTAGGAAAATTTCGGAAACCACGTCTGTTGGAAATGCTAATAGCATTCTGTTACTTTCTACTAGCAGAACGCGTGCTACTGAAAGTGTAAATGGTACTGATAGGGTAAATGTAGTTCCTTCTCCTGGTACTGTATCAACTTTGATATCTCCTCGAACAAGCTTTAGCTTATTACGAACGACATCCATTCCCACACCGCGACCGGATAGTGCTGTCACTTGCTCAGAGGTACTAAAACCAGGCTCAAAGATCAGGGACAGTAGTTCATCGTCTGTAGCTTGCGCCAACAAAGCGGGTTCTAGACCCATAGCAACAGCTTTAGTCCGAATCTTATCTAGAGAAATACCGTTACCATCATCTCTAAGAGTAATGATTGTTCGATTGCCATGATGAGTGGCTTTAATTTCAATCAATCCTTGTTCTGGTTTATTAACAGCACGACGAGTAGCAGGATCTTCAATGCCGTGATCGAAGGCGTTTCGCAATAAGTGCATTAAAGGCTCATTCAAGGCCTCTAGAATACTACGCTCAATCAGAGTACTAGCACCTTCAACCTTCAGTTGTACATTTTTGCCGTACTCCACACTCATATCTCGCAATGCTCTTGGGAAGCGATCCACCAAATCAGATAGTGGGCGCATTCTTACTTGAGTCAGCTTACGTTGTAATTGCTTCGATGTTTTGTTAAGTTTGCGGGCAATTTGATCTGTATCGTCAAGGCTCAGTTGAATGTCAGTTGTCACCTCTTGTACTTGAACGATAGTTTCCATCACTTCCTGGGATAGCAGGTTTAATTCGTTATAGCTATCCATTTCTAAGGAATCAAATCCATTATTGATTCCTTGTATTTGGTAATTATGGTTAGCTACATTATCTTCGCTATTATCAGCAGTTGCAAACTCCAGTGGTTGAATCCCAGACGAGATCACACCCTCTGTGGCTATTTTGTCGTAAGCTGTGCGTAGCTGTTGGTTTTCTCGATCCAAAACCTGCACTCGTTGCCCTAAATTTCGAATGAGTTTGCGTAGCCTTTCTAGTTGTAGGTTTAACCCATTTCGCTGAATGATCAACTCCCCAAACAAATCATTAATTTGTTCAAGCTGCTTAGTGGGAACTCGGACTGTATTTTCCTGAATTTCACCTTTACTGCTAGAAAAAGTTGACTCAGTTTTGCGCTCAACAAATTTGTAATCTTTTGCAGCAGTTTCTCGAGGAACAACTGGAGTTGGCTCTAGTATTTCTTCATCTAAAGAGAGGCTTTCATCTGCAAATGCTGCTTCTAACGCTTCAAAATCTGCAGCAATAATATCTTCATCTAGCCATGTTTCTTCGGTGGCTTCCTCATCTGTATTTTGTGCTACATCTGAGTCAGCCGCTTCTATAACTGGCTGAGTGAACAACAATTCTGTTTCGATAAAAGGTGATGACAGTTTTTGCGTAGATTGCAATAAAGTGCTATCTAGACCTTCGATTTCAATAGTTGTAGGCAAGCTATCAAATTGATTGACTAGTACTAAAGCTTGCGATCGCCGCCATGCTGTCAAAGCTGCACGGGCAATTTCTTCTATATGTGAAGAATCGGAGGCTTCCAAATAGCTAGTGATAGACTCACACAGTTGAGTAAAAGCTGGTAGTTGGAGCATTTCACCCAAACCGCCCAACTCCGCTGCCATAATAGCAACTTCTTCTTTCAAACAGGGTTGTTCGCTATCTGCCAACACAGATTCTAGTCGCTGTAAACACCCTTCCACTTCGGTTTCAAAGAGCAAGGGTATGATATCTTGCCCCTCTTCTGTTGACAGAATCGTTGTGGCATCTTCTGGGGTTGGGTCACCTAAGCGCTCATGTAGCTCTTCAAAGACTGGATAGCAGAAGGTAGTCAACCATTGCTCATCTATGGTATTACCCTCTGTTAGTAGTTCTACGATCTGCCGTAACCAATCTACTCCCGATAGCAGTAAGCTGTGTAACTCAGTGTCAAGTTCGAGAGAGTTTTTCCGGGTTTTTAAGACTTTAAAGGAGTCTTCTAGTCGGTGAGCTAAATCAGAAAGAGCACGAAATCCCATCATCCCTGCTCCACCTTTAATCGAATGAGCAGCTCGGAGTGCAGCATTGATTTTTTCGGGAGCAATGCGGTTGCTGGCGTCGATTTCCAACAATACCCCTTCCAGAGTATTCAGGTAATCAGTTGCTTCTTCCAGAAACTGCATCTGGATCTCAAGTTCTTTGTCCTGTGACATAGTTTTTACTGTTAGTCATTAGTCATTAGTCATTAGTCATTAGCCATTAATCATTAGTCCACTACAATGACAAAGTACAAAAGACCAATGACTAATCCACCTTGAAAGTACCAACAGTCGCTTGCAACTGTTGTGAAATCTCCATAGTTTGTTGCAAAGAATGAGAAACCTCATGAGAGGAGGAGCTGGTGCGTTTTGAAACAACAGCAATTTCTTTCATCAAAGAACTTACTATTTGTGATGTTTGTGCCTGAGATGCAGTGGTGTCGGAAATTGATTGCACTAAAGCATCAATTTGGCGGGACACATCCAATATTTGACTGAGGCTTTGTTTTGCTTCTTCAACAATCCGCGTACCTTCTACTACCTGTGTCGTTCCCAGTTCCATCGCCGCCACGACTTCGCTAGTTTCCCGTTGAATATTTTCGACGATTTGTTCAATTTCTTTGGTTGCTACTGCACTGCGCGCTGCTAGCTCTCCAACTTCTTCTGCTACCACGGCAAATCCTTGCCCTTCTTCACCTGCCCGTGCTGCTTCAATACCAGCATTAATTGCTAATAAGTTAGTTTGCATAGAAATTTGATTAATCAATGCTACCACACGGGTGATTTGTTGAGTAGATTCTCCCAAGCGTTTGACTTTTTTGGCTGTTTCACCGACGGTCTCACGCAGGTGCAAGATGTTTTGCACTGTTAAATCCATGGCTTGTCCACTCTTTTTAGCTGTGAGAGAAGCATCTTGAGCAACAATAGCTGCTTGCTGAGCACTTGCTGCAACTGTTTGCATGGACTGTGTCATATTGTCAACAGCATCCAATGTCCGGTTAATTTCTTCTGCTTGAGAGAGTGCTTCATCTGCCAGTTGACGAATAGCTTCTTCGTTATTTCCAATTGCTTGGTTTACTTGAGTAGCAGCTTGTTTAACTTGAGTCACAATATCTCGCAGACTCTCAATAATAGAGTTGAAAAAGTCAGCGACTGTACCAATTTCTCCAGCTGTGACTTCGGCGCGTACTGTTAAGTCCCCACTAGCTGCACCTTCTACTTCGCTTAACAATTCGAGGAGTTGCATTTGTATGGCTTCTTTTTGTTGCCGTTCTTCGACAGAAACCTTTTCCGCAATAGATCGTGATTTTTGCAACTCATCCATCAACTGTGCTTGCTCTAACGCAAAACCTATTTGAATAGCCAACTGTTGGAACAAGTCAATTTCAGGCTGTTGCCATACCCGAGGACTGTCGCAATGATGAGCAATCATTAAACCTATAAGCTGTTCTTGAGAAATCAACGGTGCAACCAAATTAGCTTTGACTGCAAATTTTTCCAACATCCTAATGTAACAATGTGCATTACTTAGATTTGGATCTTGATAAATGTTGTTGATGACTCGTACTCGACCATCTTTATAAGTTTCCGCATGACGCTCTTGGAAACAGGGATCATCAATTTCCACCCCCAACATTTTTGGCAACCCAGCTGTGACAGCTTCAGCAACAACCGCACCATCCCAAGTGTCTTGATTAAACTGATAGATGAGAACCCTGTCGGTTTTTAATGCTTGGCGAACTTCTTTAACTGCTGTTTTGTAAATATCTTCTGTTTTCAGGCTTCTCCGTGTACGCAGGGTCATTTCTGCCAGCAACTTGACTCTTTCAGCATCAGATTCTTGCTCTCTTAAAAGAGTCTGTAGTTGTGATGCCATTTGGTTAATATTGGCACTCAAAATACCTAACTCATCCTTAGATTGCACCTCTAAGCGTGTAGAAAGTTCACCCTGACCAAGTCTAGTCACTGCTTGTGTAGCATCGATGATAGGTTGTGTAGCACGTTTTGCTATCCATGCTGCTATCAAAGCTACAATCAATGCCGTTAATCCTGTACCGACAGCAATTGTCAGGAGTAAGTGTCTTTGAGGGTCAAATGCAGTGGTTGTATCTGTAGCGAGAATAAATTGCCATTTCAGATTTGGCATATCATCCAGTGTTCTGGATGCATAGCTTACCAATTCTTCCTTGTTATCAGGTACGTAAGTTGTGGTAAAAGAATTTTCCTGTTTTGTCGCTAGCTGTTTATCCAATCCAAGAAAATCCTTCAGAGTATTTCTATCTAATCGATTCTTCTTAGAAGCTAGGAAAATTTTCCCAGAGGCATCGCTCAAAAAATACTCCCGCCCATTTCCTGTATAATTCCTGAGTATGTTGTCAAGGGACGTAACAGGCATACGCATATGAACTATAGCAATAGTTTTGCCTGTAGCAGTATCCTTTATGGGTGCAACAGTGAGAAGACTAAGTTTTTTTGTCGCTTCAGATATTTCAGGCTGACTGACAAAAGGAGCATCGGTTTTTAGTGCATTCTGGAAAGAATCTTGATTGGCGATATTACTAGATTCGGTTCCCTGCGAGAGTGCTATCGGTTCACCTTTCAAATCGAAGATGCCAATGCTGTCATAGACTTTATAAGCGGAGATAAACTTGTCCAATACTGCCTGTTTATCCTTAGAATTGCTTAATTCTATGGCTTTAGGATTGGTGAACATCGGCAAACTAGCGATAACCTGAAGGTCTGCGTATCGTTCAAGCATGAACCGATTGACCTTATCTGCCAAACCTTTGGCATCATCAGTTTGAATCTGAGCAATTTTACTATTGATAGATCTACTAGCTACTTGATAAGCAAGAGTTCCGATTGCTAATATTGGCAATGTCCCAATCATAATTGCCAGTACTGTAGCCTTGGTATTTAAGCTTAATTGTTTAACAAAGGTTACAACTTGATTTAAAGGAGAGTTTACATCAGCTTCATCACCATTAAGATCTTCAGGTTGGGTTGAAACATTATCCGTGATGACTTCTTGAGATGAATTAAGCGAAGTCGCGCCTTGAGCATCTTTGCTCTTGGCCGTATCAGTTCTATTAATCATAAAGTAATTCCGTTGTCGGTAGTAACTCGAAAAACAAGAAATCCATTATTTTATGTAGTGGTTTTTAATCGCTACGAAGAATAGATGACTGCACGATAGATTGTGCATCTAAAACCAGCAATATTTCTTTTTCTTGGATAATGCAGCCGCGTAAATATGGAACTAAGCTAGAGGCAATATGACCCAAAGGGGAGCGAATATCATCCGGCATAAACTTAGCTGTTCCTTTAATTTCTTGTACAACTAAGCCCAAAAGCACTGATTCTACCCTAATAACTATGACGTTGTACTGTCGGAGCCGATTGTCTAGATATTCTAAATTGAGCATCCTTGGTAGATCAACAACCCAAATTATGCGACTGCGCCAATTCATTAAGCCAAGCACACAGCTTGGCATATTTGGCATAGACGTAACAGCTTCAAAAGGTATAATAATAGCCTCTTGTGTTTGCCTCATTGATAATAGGGCAAAAGTCTGTCTATTGAGCTGAAACTTAAGATAGCCATCTCCCAGGTTATTTTGGGTTTGGTTTATTGGAAGTGTGATTTTCGAACTACTCATTGATTCAAATTGCTACTGATTTAATAGTGCGCAGGAGTTGTTCGCGGGTGTAAGGCTTAGTTACATAGGCATCAGCGCCTTGTCTCATTGCCCACAAGCGATCAATTTCTTGATTTTTGGAACTACAAATCACAATTGGTACTTTCTGAGTAGCTGGATTTCTTTTTAGAGAACGGCACAATTCAAACCCACTCATCCCTGGCATAACAACATCGGTAACAATCACGTCTGGATTATGCGATATTGCTTTTTCTAATGCTTCTTTTGCGCCAGTGGCTTGAATGACTTTATAACCACTCTCATTAAGATAGTGGCTCATTAGTGCTAACTCACTGGGAGAATCTTCTACTATCAATATGGTGCCTAGCAAAGTCAGACTCACTCCTACAATCTCCTAAACAAATAAAAGCTTGATTAACTCAAAAGTGGTACTTGCAGACCGATGTGCTCAATTAGGGGACTCTTTAGCTTGTTGCAGCATGACAAAAAAACATTATGCATGCTGGCTAATAGGCAAAATGCCTCTTGTCTTGAAAACTACTAAGCAATATGTTTAAATACCATTTTTAATAAATCTGACTGTGTAAAAGGCTTAGTCAAGTAGCCTGATGCTCTGACTATTTTTGCCTTTGCTCTGTCGATAAACCCTGTTCTGCCAGTCACCATAATTATCGGTGTATTTTTAAAAGCTGAGTGTCTCCTTAATAAAGAACACAATTCATAGCCATCTAAATTTGGCATTTCAACATCTAGCAAGATGATGTCTGGCTTACTACGCAGAATTTGCATTAAAGCTTTTACAGGATCGTTGATCATTACAACAGAAAAAGTATTTTCGTCTAAAAACTGTTTGATAGAGTTTAAAACTGTAGGACTATCATCAATACAAGCTACTGTGTATAAACTTTTACCAATAGATTGTTGCTGGAAAATTTTATTGTTACTCTGATAAGAGCTATCGAGATTTGTTGAACTGGGTGATTGCGTCCCAAGCTTTATCTGTGTTTGTGCTAATCTTGATGCCGTGGGCGAGGCTTGGGAATTCTCCTTATCAGAAACTAATGATTGAGAGTGCTGCCGATGGCGTAATTGCTTTTGACAGTGTTCCACTAACAACCGCAGATCGAGACGGCAAAACTTGGGCAGTTCATCTAATGGGCTAATACTACTAAATTCATAGCTTCCTTCTTTTAAAGTTAGAAACGACTCTAGTACCTCTTTAGCTAATTCGTCGATTAAGACCACTGCTTGAGGAGGAGTCATATAGTCTCTCTCTACCAGCCAGCAAATTGCTTGGTAATCTGCTTGCTGTGTTGGTTGAGTTTCTCTGTTCGCTTCAAAAATGGCTCGTACCTGCATAAGAGTTGCACGGTTGAGAGTGGAAAACTGTTGACTTAAGCGTTCTAAGTGTTTATCAAGCCGATCAAAAAGTTTATCCGAACAGGAGGCATAAGTAAGTTTACCATCCTCCAGATAAATTGACCAAGATACCGACCCGATAAATACCCGCAAGCAGCCTGTAGCACGACGACTAGTGAGTTGTGCTAACAGAGATAATGGGTGTAGCTTTTGAGAAAACTTGTAGCTACCTATAGGTGTTGTGCTCATTTTGCTTTTACCTAGGCTAAATTCAATAGGTGTGAGCTAAACTTTTTACAAAGCTTGATAAAAAAATATGAAAATCTAAAACTCTATGATATGTGGCGAAGTTGGATGGTAGTACCCTTTTCTCTGAGATAGAAGCTCTCAGTTAATTTTGTAAGTTGTATTTTATTTACTTACCTATACTGAAGATTATCAGGCATTTTTAGTGGATGAGTAAAGAAAGTGTAAAGACTCTATCAAGCCACTTACCTAAAAGTCTGTTGTATGGTGTAAGCATAAGCCAAACTGCACTATTGTTATTCTTTATATAGAATTTTCTTATTCAAAGATATTTGCCTTAAAGTGAGTTTACTAACTTTCAGTAATTATCAGGTAAAATCGGCTTAAAAAACAGTATTTATACTTAAAATCGATGTGTATTTTCATAAAAAAGGTATTGTAAGAAAAAGTGTGATTTTTTGCTAGATATCCACAGGAAAGTCAACCTCAAGAGCTATGATATTCAAGTAGTTACTCAAATCTATATAGTTCAACTTTATACGAAATAAAATTTAACACCAAAAATATAAATACATCAATTTCCACTAGCCTACGTTAGTTTTTAATAAGCAAAAGTTTGGGAAAATCTGGGTTTTTGTGAACTAAACATCAGAAATTTGGTGTCAAAGCCAAAGAATTTAGCTTAGTAGCCGAGGCTATGCTACACAAAAGCGGGCAACTGAAGGTTACCCGCTTTTGCATAGGATTCTATTTTAAAGAGTGCGGATGAAAGGACTTGAACCTTCACGCCTTACGGCACTAGAACCTAAATCTAGCGCGTCTGCCAATTCCGCCACATCCGCATCAGATAAACATACTACCACAACAATTTATTTGTGGCAACACTTAAATAGTTGATTATTCTACTGGATGAGAAAAAGCAACACGAGGCAGACGGTGCTTAAACCCACAAAGGATTTCCCAAGAAATAGTGTTTAGGTGATTGGCCCAATCTTCAGCCCAGATGTGTTCATCTCCTTGTTGCCCAATTAAGGTGACCACTTCACCTTCTTGTATATCTGGTAAAGTGCTGACGTCTATCATCATCTGATCCATTGTAATCGCCCCAATTTGGGGTACTCTTTTACCACGAATTAATACCTGCATTTTTTGAGAAAGATGTCGAGGCACTCCATCAGCGTAACCAATTCCTACAACAGCAAGGCGGAGTTCTCTCTGTGCAACATACTGATGACCATAGCTGACTCCAGTTCCTGGAGTGATATTTTTGACTTGAGTGACTCTTGCCTTGACTTGTAGAACAGGCTTAAGGTTTATACATGAAATCAAATGAGCCGCTGGGTAGAGTCCGTAAAGTGCTAAACCCACACGCACTATATCGTAGTGCAATGCTTTTTCGGTAAGGGTGGCAGCAGAGTTGGCCAAATGTAGACAAGGTGGTTCAATTCCCATAGCTTTCATTTGGGCGATCGCATCCTCAAACCGTTGCTGTTGCTGCTTCATCACAGTTTGATCTGGATTTTCTGCCGTTGCTAGATGAGAATAGATACTGACAATCTGGAGATTTGGTAGCAAATGTACCATTTGTACAAATTCAGCCGCTTCTACCCACGACGGACCTAGCCGAGACATTCCTGTATCAAATTTAATGTGTACAGGTAAATGAGAATGATAATTAATGGCCTCTAGATAGTTAGAAAAGACCAGAGCCTGTTTAGGGCTGATGAGTGTTGGCTGCAGTTTCCATTGGGCGATCGCATGAATTTGTTCCTGGGTATAGGTTGCACCCAAAATCAAAATAGGAGCTTGAATTCCCGCTTCTCGCAATTCAATTCCCTCTGGGACTGTAGCAACTCCTAACCAGCTTGCTCCTGACTCTAACGCCGTTTGTGCGACTGTCACTGCTCCATGCCCATAAGCATCCGCTTTTACAACTGCCATCAACTGCGTACGTGTCGATAGCAGCTTGACAATCTGCCGAACATTGTAGGATAAGGCTGCTAAATCAATTTCTACCCAGGCACGCTGTGATAACCAAGCGTAAGTATTGTACTTCCCAGAAGAAGCAACCCCCAAGGTCTGCTCGTGGCTTAACATCTTCACTCACTCCTCTCACACCACTGCTAGGCTTCCTGGTTACTAACATATTCGTCCTATCAGAAGCCCACCCTGAATTCTCAGGAACTTTATCCCTCATTATGGCATTGGTGCATGATTTTCATCAGCTTTCATCCACAAAGCTATCCATCTCGCATGCCCTATTTCTCGTCTACAAGAATCGCGTATAATTTATTCTCATAGACAGAACCAAACATATTTGTGTTAATATATGTAAAATTAATACCTTCGAGCGCTGATCAATGGTGAAGGTTTTAGTTCTAAACGCCTCTTATGAACCACTCAACATCACTAGCTGGCGACGAGCTGTGATTTTGTTGATTAAAGGCAAGGCTGAGCGGGTAGAATTTAATAATAAACAACTCTATTCTGACTTCCCGCTACCAACGGTTATTCGGTTACGCCACTATGTGCGTGTTCCGTACAAGGAAATTCCTCTCACTCGCCGAAATATATTGCACCGTGACGGTCACACGTGTCAATACTGCGGCTACTCAGGAGACGAATTGACTTTGGATCACGTCATACCGCGATCACGTGGTGGTGGTGATACCTGGGAAAACATTGTTACAGCCTGCGTCCGTTGCAATGTTCACAAAGGAAACCGCACACCCCATGAAGCACATATGCTCTTACGTCACCCTCCTCGCAGACCTTACAGCAGCCTGTATTTTGAGGTGAGCAAGCACCTCAAGAGCGGAATGCATCAGGAATGGCAAAAATATGTTATTGGTCTTTGAGTACCTTTTAGTCTTCTTAGTATAGAACACACAAACTTCACCTTATTAGTATTTCCAATTAATACTTGTGAGGTGAAGTTTGCTAAACTTTGTGGCTTACTAAGTAGACTAGGATACTAGTAAGTTAGCTTAACTGCTTAGCTCAATTTTGGCAAGCTGTTTAACCAACTTTGCTAGTATAGCATAGGAGTGGCGCTTAAAAACAAGAGTAGTGTTCGAAATTATTTAAATTAATTGAGAAGCTAAAAACAATAAGCGTTTACTTTTCAGAGAACCAAGGGAAAATATCGACCAAGAATAAAATCGCTGCAAGGAAGATGCAGTCCCTTTAGATTTCTGCGAAGATCAAGATTGTGTGGCTAAATCAATGAATCAGGGAAGAGGTGTAAAGGTGTAAAGATATGGGGTAATCAAGGCGCTGTGCACCAAGTGTAAAGGTATGGGGTCCGAGAGTGTAGGGAACCTCATAACTGGCATAAAGGTGCTTGTACTCTGATTTGGTGTAAGGGCAAAGTATTCCACCCGAAACACCTCATTCTTTACAATCCTTGTATTCCTATACTCCAACTTTAGATTTAGAATCAGCCTCAGCATGAATTCATTCGTGAGGTGTCTCTATACTCCTGTACTCCTAATTAAAAAACAAAAATTTGCCTCACGCTCAACTAAAACGCTTCTTATGCAATTTAATCCATCTATTACTCGGTTTGAAAGTTTACCTTTGACAACAGAACCCACGCCAGATGATGTTCAAGTAGACAATGATCGCACTGTTGAAGTTCCAGCCTCTAAGCAGCCCATTGAAGGATTACCACCAAGCGAAGCTGTTAATTCTGTTAGTCAGCGCTGCATTTCATTGTCACAACAAAAATCAGAGGAACTACGTAACACGTT
>JAJPJF010000292.1 GCA_021324415.1 Nostocales cyanobacterium Centralia_MAG_434 | reverse complement strand
TCAAAGCCTTAGAAGAGGTTTTTGCTGATTCATCCCTGTGGGCTAAGTACCAAATGAAAAGAGGGGAAATCCAGTACGTCAATAACTTCCGTATCTGCCATTCGCGGACTGGATATGAAAATGATCCTCGAAGACCCCGACATCTCAAGCGCATTTGGATGAGAGAAACAGGTCTTCCTACTTATGGAGGTATTTAGGATAAACTCATTACGGTTTTCAATGAATACTACATTATTAGAACCTTGCCCACATACAAATAAACTATCTCACTTTATAAAACCCCCTCTAGCTTGGCTTCGGACAGATCTTAGCGATGATGATTGGTTTTTTAAAATTTCACTTGAGGGTTACTCAGAAATTCTCAGCTTTTTAAAGATTCTCAAACAAGAATCATTGACTACAGCCTTTTACGCTTTCAATGATTTACAAAGCTGCCAAGTACTTATGAACTGCATCAAATCTGCGCTTGATTTTGGAGTTGGATTTGCCATTCTAGACGGTTTACCTCAGGGCATTTCTGAGGAAGAAGCTAAAGCAGTTATTTGGATGTTGAGTTCTTTAATTGCCCAACCAATACAACAAGACTACAATTGGTTACCACTTGAAGATACAGTAAATACAGTACTGAAGAATACAACTCGAACTTCTGTCTCACCTGATTATATAAGTTTACAAGTAATACAAGAAGGAAGAACAAGTTGTCTTGCTAGTTCATACACTATTCACAACTATTTTCTAGAGCATCATCCGCAACTACTTGAGCAATTGTACCAGCCCTTCTACATTCAACCAATCAATAAAGATATAGATCAGCAACTCAAGCTGTGTGAGCCTATATTTAACTACCAAGACAAGCCATTGAGACTTTTGATAAATAATAAAGTAATTACAGGATTCGAAATTTTGGAAAAATTATTTGCAGATGAATCACTTTGGTTTAAACATCAGATAGAACGTGGACAAATATTTTTTGTAAACACTTATAGCGTTATAACATTTATGGATCACAAAGAAGATAAAGAAGAGTCGTTCAGAACAATATATAAATCAGTTTTATGTAATAATAAAAGACGAATTCATGATTGAGATGAAGTAGCTACTTAGCAGTAAATTTATATTTTGCTGCTATTTTTTAACTTTTTTAAAAAACAAGTTTAGGCACTTACCAGTAAAGGATTCCAAAAAGAGGAAAACTTGATAAAAAAGGAAAACAATACTTACAATATATTTATTAGACGCACTTTTTGGCCCAACGATCCATCGTGGGTACAATTAAATAACGGCTCTTATTTTCTAGCAAAAAAATATAATACTCTTATTTATCATATTATCATTTTTCAATGTCGCTATGGCCAATGGACCTTCAAGTTAACAATTGAGAATCCAAACTTTAAGGATTCTGAAGAATGGATATCTGCTAAATGGTTTGACCACCTTTTTACAGCTAAATTAGCTGTATTTGATATGTTTTTTAGCTTAAGTTTGCTTGAAGATGAATAGACAAAAAGTATTGTTCTCTGAAAAACACAATTCGTCGATTACTCAACCTACTATTCAACAAAAGTCAGCTAGATTACTTGTGGCAGGCCAAGGAACGATCATTGCGCACCAAAAAGGAAATTTGGCGTTTAGTATCCATATAACTACTCAATTAGCCAAAACAGAAGATTGCTGCTATGCTTTCAGCTTAAACGTAGACCAAGAAAATGCTACTTTTTCTTATTGGTTGGACGGGGAAGAAACAGTAATTTGTAAATCAGATTCTGGAACGGGGCTGAACCGAGAGGGGAAATGCCTGTATTGGTTCAGTTTAGATAGTACTAACTATCGCCTCAGTTATGGTATAGGCGAACCTCGCGAATTGTGCACGTGTCTAAGCACTGATCTTTCAAGTTCCATCAAATCTTGGCTCAAGAACATTCAATACATCTGTGTTGAGAGCCGACAGAATATAGAAATAGATATTTTGCCATTACCTGTCACAGAAGATCCCCCTTTACTTGTTGTTGAGCGCAGTCAAATAACTTTAGAATTTTTGGCTACCAAAAAAGCCACAGTAATCGAAAATTTAACAGTAGAATGCCAACGACTTTATGCGAATATTGCTGGCATTGAGTTAAACACACCAGATTTCCCTTGTTTCTCAAAAGCGATAGAACAAAGTTTAACAAATCCCAAAGGATGGTGCCATCAAATTTTAAGTAACAAAAAAAATAGCAATATGCCAACTTATCTTCGTATTGGCATGGGGACTAATCAAGGAGAGTCTCCTGGCTGTCCTTATGTATTAGAAATTTGGCCAAGTGGGTATTTTTCTCCCATTCATAACCATGCTGACGCGAACGCCATTATAAAGGTACTGCACGGAGAAATCACAATCAAGCTGTTTAGCACATTATCCACTTTGTGTCAAACACCTTTTAAAACATTCCTTTTAAAGGAAGGAGAAGTCACGTGGATGACACCTTTGCTCAATAAGACACATCAGCTACACAATGAATCTACCTCCGTTTGTGTGACAATTCAATGCTATGCGTATCCCTTAACTACAAATTGTCATTATCCTTATTTTGATTATGTTGATAACCATGAAAATTGCATTCAACATTTTGAACCAATATCTGATATAGATTTCTTGACTTTTCAGAGAATCATCAGACAAGAGTGGGAAATGTTTATACACAAAAATATCACTAGTTACTTGTAATATCTTTAGGAGAAAAACAATTATGCTAACAGATTTTCAAGGACTCGAAGTTAGTACTAGCTCGTCAGAAACAATAAATTATATAAATGAGTTTCTGATCCAAGAACTCACCATAGGAAACAACACAGAAGTTATACTTGAAGCCATTAAGTCGGACCCTACCTGTGGTTTAGCCAATATTTATGCGGCAGTATCTTATCTGTTTTCTCGGTCTCCTGATTCTGTTTCTCAAGCTGCACAGTATATAGATGCTGCTACACGCTGCGACATGAATACCCGCGAGCAGCGAACACTTGCAGCAGTTGACGCTTGGTTCAAGCAGGACATTCCCCAAGCGATTGCGCGGAGCGCAGTGCCAAAGGCAATCGCGCACCACCAAGCGATCGCAGAAGTGTTTCCCCAAGATTCAATCAACATTCATATCTGCCAATACCACCAAAGAAACTCAGGTGACAGTGAAGGCATGTTGCAGATTATTAAACAAGTTTTGCCAACTAATCCTGATAGCTCGTACCTGCAAGCAATGTATGCCTATGCCTTAGGAGAATGCGGTTATCCGTCAGAAGCAGAATTTTTTGGCAAACGAGCTATCATCAAGCAGCTAGACAACCGTTGGGCACATCATGCAGTCGCCCATGCACTTGAAGCCCAGGGACGATTCCAAGAAGGAATCGCTTGGATGCATAGTGTTTCCGATACCTGGGAACAAACTACCCCAGCTTTCTACTCACACTTGTGGTGGCACACAGCTCTATTCCATCTGGAAAGTCAGCAATATAATATAGCTTTGGCTCTTTACGATGAGCATGTCTGGGGCCGTGCTTCAAAAGAAAACATTCTCTCTCAGATTAATGCAATTTCGTTACTTATTAGACTGGAATTGAAGAGCGTAGATGTGGGGCAGCGCTGGTCAGAAATTGCTCCTCATCTTGAACCCAGGCTACAGCAACGTGTATTAGGCTATCATGATCTGCATTATGTGTATGCGCTAGCACGTGCTGGTCAAAAGGATTGGATCAATCAGATATTGACCAGCATGCAAGAGATTGCCAAACAATCCTTACCTGAGACTGGACAGACTTGGACAGAAATTGCTATCCCAGGAGCACAAGCAATGGTTGCCCATGCTCAAGGTGACTGGCAAACAACGATCGCTCTTTTCGAACCAATACGACCAAGGCTTCACAAAATTGGGGGAACGAATATTCAATTAGATTTGTTCGAGAAAGTCTACATCGATGCTTTGTTTAAAACCGGAAACTATAGCTTAGCGTCTAATTTGTTATCAGAGCGTCAATCGCTCCGGAAGAAGTTTTCAGTAGGTTGTACAGCAGCACTTATCCAGAAATAGCACACATTACACTTAATATTTATGATGAAAATTTTCAAATTTTTATTACTTAGCACTTCTCATAACAGCATGAGCCAAAGGCTCTTAGCTCAATTAAGTCATATCGGACATGAAGTATCAGTGCTGACAGTTAGCGATAATGATGCTATCAAACAAGCAGAACAGACAATCAGATTAATTCAACCAGAAATCATTATTGCGCCTTATTTAAAAACAGCTATTCCACAGGAAATTTGGCACAATTTCCGATGCTGGATTGTGCACCCTGGAATCAAGGGAGATAGAGGCGCATCTTCTCTAGACTGGGCAATTTTAAAGAATAAGTCAGAATGGGGTGTCACGTTGCTGCAAGCTTCTGATGAATGGGATACCGGCGATATATGGGCTTCCCATAGTTTCACCATTGAATCCGAGACCAAAAGCGAGCTGTATCGGGGAAAATGTGCTCAAGCCGCCATCGCCTGTATAATGGAAGCTTTGGAAAAGTTAACTAGAGGTGATAAACCCGAACCTCTGGACTACTCTCGTCCAGATGTCAAAGGATGCTGGAATAACCCAATGCGACAGCGCGATCGCTCTATTGACTGGGAGAAGGATTCAGCACAGACAATTCTCAGAAAAATACGCTGTTCAGACAGCCAACCGGGAGTCTTAGATGATTTAGGGTTGGGTCAGGGAGAGTTTCATCTTTATGGAGCACATCTGGAAAATCTATTGATTGGAGATCGACCTAGACAAATTATCGCGCAACGGCAAGGCGCAATCTGTATCACTACGATTAAAGGAGCAATCTGGATTAGCCACTTAAAAAGGAAAAATGCCTTTAAGCTTCCAGCTGCACTAATACTCAAAGATTATCTTCAGCTTCATAAAGTTGTTGAGGTTCCAGTTCCGGTAGTCATTGCTAATTCTAAATGGGACACTTACCGAGACATTTGGTATGAAGAAAAGCATAAGGTCGGCTATCTTCACTTCAACTTTTACAATGGGGCCATGGGCACAGACCAGTGTATTCGATTGCGTGAAGAGTATTTGCGTGCTCGGGAGCGTGAAACCAAAGTAATTGTGCTCATGGGCAGCAGAGATTTCTGGTCCAATGGAATTCATTTGAATTTGATAGAGGCGGCGGAAGATTCCCAAGACGAGTCGTGGAGGAATATTAACGCTATTAATGATTTGATCCTTGAAATTCTCAGAACAGATGATCATTTAACTATCGCTGCAATGCAAGGAAATGCAGCAGCTGGGGGAGTTATGCTAGCTTTGGCCTGCGATCAGGTGTTCGCCCGTAATGGAATAGTCCTCAACCCCCATTATCGAAAAATGGAATTGCATGGGTCCGAATACTGGACTTATTCACTCCCAAGGCGAGTGGGACAAGAAGTGGCACAAAAGCTCACTCAGGCTTGTGAACCAATAGTTCCATCACAAGCTAAATTGATTAACTTGATAGACGATTATTTTGGAGAAACGCCAGACGAATTTAGGAAAATTGTTGTTCAACGAGCAGAAGAAATAGCACGTCACAGAGATTTTGAAGAGTTTCTTGCTGCTAAAAACAGACGGAGAGCTTTGGATGAGCAACAAAAGCCACTTTCCGAATATCGTGAGCAAGAACTAGAGCACATGAAGAAAGATTT
>JAJPJF010000119.1 GCA_021324415.1 Nostocales cyanobacterium Centralia_MAG_434 | reverse complement strand
GAGGTTGTAGAATCTGGGAAGTGGGGATTTAAAGGGACTTGGGCAGAAGGTCCACGCAAAGGAACTCTTGGACGGCAAGATACTACCTTTATTGCTCCTGGACTGATGTGGCATGATCTCACCTCCAAGCAATTTGGCAGAACACTGACAGTGGTTTACGCAACTCCTATTCGTAAGGGAGAATGTCGTCTATTTGCCCGCTTTCCCTTTAAATTTTCATCAAAAATACCGGAGCTATTTCTTAGGCTTACTCCGCGCTGGTACTCACATATCGGTCAGAATGGTGTACTAGAAGACGATCAGATCTTCTTGCATTACCAGGAGCGATATCTCGAAAAACTTGGCGGTGGTGCCAACTTTAATAAGGCGTTTTATTTGCCAACCCAAGCCGATCTTTTCATATTCCAGTTGCGTTCCTGGGTGAAGCAATATGGTGGCGAACCCTTTGGAGAAAGGACTTTGACTCCGCCACTGCCTAGAGAAGCCTTACTCGATAGGTATCACTCCCACACAGAAAAATGCTCCAGTTGCAGCACTGCCTTAGGTAATCTGCAACGACTGCAGATGGGGGTTGCTGTGATTACAGCGCTAGCTTGGGCACTACTCCCCTTGTTGCTGTACATTTACCCTCAAGCAGGTATCACCACCATTACCATTTCAATCTTGGCTGTGATCAGTGGTGGTGGGATTTGGTTTGGTTTGGGTACTTTAGAGCGACAGTTTTACCAAGGACGGAAAGTCCCGCCGAGAAATCTGTTTGAGAAAAAGTAGAGGACGGGAAGTTAGTTGAGGCGCGCATTCCTCTCGAGTGGCGATCATCTATGATTGCCACCTCATCACCCAAGTTTTCCACAATTGAAAGATAAGATTTAGTCTGGATTAAATTCGAGGTTACAGATTTCCAAACACTAGCCACCCTCTTGTCATGCTTGGGGGTGGTTTTTGTCATCTGAGCCTCCTCATTTTCTCAGAATTAAGAAATAAAATATTTATTTGGTTCAGTTCAACCACGTAGACGTATTTCTGCCAGCCTCTTGCACCACAGGGCTGGCTTTTGTTTCCCATTACCTAAGTTTTCCACACTTGAGAAATAAGATGTATTGATTAGATTCTTTTGTTTAGGACTCAATTGGCTGCCACCCTATTCACTCTGGGGGTGGCTTTTATTTTTTGTGGTGAAGCTCCTAATTTTTTCAGAATTGAGAAATAAGATCTTGATTAGATTAACTACTCTACTGCAGCCACCCTCAATTTATATGGGGGTGGTTTTACTACCATAGAGGTAGGAAAACTCAGAATTTGCCCAATGCCTATAGTGATAGATTTTAAAATCTATGCTAAATTCTTCGATGTGGATATCCTCATATTGAAAAGCCACTGTTAAAGCATCAGTTGTCACTCTGATAGCTTTGAACATGTGAATTTAGGGTATTAGCTTGTCACTCTAATACTCTTCACTCAATTAATGAGGGTATCAGCCGAACTCTGATACCCTTTTGCCAGTTAGACATAACATCAAAGGTCTTACTAGTCAACATTCCTGCCTTCTCGGATCAGTTTTTACTTATGGGCAATTCGCTTTTCTAAATAGCGATCGCTCCAAAGTCTCAAGCATGTCTGCTCGATTCTAGAGGGACTTGAAATCAGTTGGTGTTGAATTTATGCTTTTTGCTCACAAGATCCTCACATTCTTTTTGTATGCTGAACGTAAAGCTAATTGCATCATCTTTAATATCGCTGACAATAACTCAGCCGTAAAAATGAATACATAACAAACAGCTTTTGTATAGCCCAGTGGGTAATGTTGCAAAAACTGAGGAAGGTCTGGTAAATATACTTATTTAAATAATTCGGAATCGAGTTCTGTAAGTTTTTGCAATACAACTCCAAATTATGACAATACATTATTCAACAGGACAATTATATAGAATACTGCAAAATTTTCAACATCAAAGAGTTAGCGGAGTTTATTATATAGATATTATTACAAATTCCTTAAATACAAGTAAAAAATCGAGGTCTCGTGTTCTTATATTGCAAGAAGGCCAAGTCGTTTATGGTGGCTTAAAATTTATTGATAATCAATATTTCGCTAGAAGAATTGGAACCCAGTTAAATCATGTTTGGGTTGACAGTGCTATCAAATTTGCAGTCCAAAAATTACAAAAATCATCATCTTTTAAAGAGCTTTTAGATATTATTGTCCGGATACGAGCTTTCAAATGGGAAGATATCGAAAATATTGTCCATACTCAAGTTGTTCAAGTGCTAGAGTTCGCACTGCCTTATCCTGGACAGCTACGTGTAGATTCGACTGTAGAGTGTGATCTAAGTTATGGCAAAGACAATCACGCTCTGGATTGGTTGAAACTTATGCAGGATGTCTCGCATCGTCAACAAGAATGGACTACACGTTTTCCTGGGGGTTCTTACATAGATGTGGTTCCTCATCTGCCATCACTGGGACTGCAAGTAGTCACTGAGAGTTCGATACGTCAGCACTTAGAACAGTGGGTGGATGGCAAGCGATCGCTTGTTGATATTGCCGAGGCATTAGACAAAGATCCTTTGAAATTGGTAGATACATATATTGCATGGGCTAAGTCAGGCTGGATTGTATTGAAGGAAGATACCTCTCAAACTCAAGCTGTTCCCACGACAAAAACCCAGAAAAATCCAATTGTTCTGAGTGTTGATGACAGTATTATCGTACAGACGATGATTCAAGAGACTTTAGGCGATCGCTATCAGTTGATATTGGCAAATAATGCTATGGATGCATTGAAGGCAATCAAAGCCAATCCGATTGATCTACTGCTTTTGGATGTCACTATGCCAGGAATTGATGGCTTAGAATTTTGCCGTATAATTCGCGGAATTCCCAAGTATAGAAAACTGCCTGTTGTTATGCTAACGGCACGAAATAAATTCTCTGACAAACTCAAAGGTCAAATTGCAGGTGCAACGCATTATTTGACAAAACCATTTGAACCTAAGCAGTTGCTCGATTTTGTAGAGAAATGTATTGATTTGGAGAAAGAGAAACAAAAATATGGTGATAGCTAAAAATAGCTTTTCTTTAAACAACAAAACATAAAAATCTTTCTCTCCTAGTCTTTAGTTCTTAACCCTATTTTCAAAAAAAGACTGCTCTTTTGAGACAGAACAGTGGAACATGATTATATAAGAAAACATTAAATAATAGGCAAGTATCTACTTAATATATCCTTTAAAAAATCTTTAATAATTCTTTAAGAACTTTTGGCAAAAATAAATTTGAAATTTAATTTTTTATGACAAAAAATCTAGTAATTTACACTGTATTAGCTGATATTTTTATGTTCGATATTCAACAATCTCTAGCTCCGAGCAAACCCTATGGCAAACAAGCAATACCTGACATTTCGCCTGTATGATTTGCAATATGGGATAGAGTCAGTGCTTGTCCAGGAAATCTTTCCTCTGCCGGAACTGACAACCATAGCCGAAGCCTCTGCCGAGGTTATCGGAATTCTTGATTGGCAAAGACAAATTGTGCCTGTGATGCATCTTGGTGTTCTTGAGGGACATCCTGTACAACATTGCCATCTCAGCGATTATGTTATTATTGTTCAGTGGGAAGGCTTGCAAATTGGTATAGTAGTTACCCAAGTCAACGAGTTACTCGATCTAGATACTGAAGACCTAGCAACAGAGTCGTTCTCAGAATTACCTAGTCATATCAACACCATGTTTATTCATGGAGTTGCCACAGTAAATTCAGAAATGATTGTACTGCTGAGTTTGGAGAGATTATTCCACCAAGAAGCTTTGCTGAACTTGATTTGGGATGCCCAAATGCAGACCAATATCAACCAAGCAGAATCGGAATTATCCCAGACAAGCTTCTACGATCTCTATTGCTCTGGTATAACTCCAAAAGAAAGGGCTATTTTCCGACAACGGGCGAAGAGTATCAGACAGCCTATCGACAAATTAGAAGTTACCAAACCCATATCCCTAATGGTAATTCGCTTTGGTAACCAATACTTTGGAGTGAATCTAGAACTGGTGCAAGAGATCGCCTATATTCGCAATTTGGTACC
The DNA here is from genome assembly GCA_021324415.1 of Nostocales cyanobacterium Centralia_MAG_434. Taxonomy (GTDB): domain Bacteria; phylum Cyanobacteriota; class Cyanobacteriia; order Cyanobacteriales; family Nostocaceae; genus JAJPJF01. Next base: position 16,069 of record JAJPJF010000119.1, on the reverse strand, counting down.
GATTCCTTATAGTCCAAAACATATTCTTGGTTACATACAGTTGCGAGGGGAAATCATCACTTTAGTTGATATTCGGCATATTTTGCATTTACCGATCACTCCAGTCACTATTGGTGCTATGGCTGTGGTTGTTCAGATGAATAATATTGTTGTCGCCATACTCGTAGATGAAGTATTGGAATTGAGTTACATCAATTCTGCAGACCTCAAACCTTTACCAACTACCACATCTACTACTAACAAACTTTACTTGCAAGGAATAGCTCCCTTTCAAGAAAAGGTATTGATTGTTCTAAATCTAGCCAAAATTTTTATAGAGGGTGAGTTAGCTGTAAGGAAATAAGTTCAATGACTGCCCAAATAGTAATAAAGCCGTTTGCTTATAGGAAATGACATGAAAAGAAAACAGCAAATACTTGTGACATTAAAGCTCAGATACCAGATATTGCTTGGATATGCTGCTGTCATCACTGTATTAATTGGATTAAGCGTGTTTTCTTTTAGAAACACCTTGTTTGTTAGCAGAACAGTGAAAAAAAATCAGATTTCTCAGAATATTGTCATAGCATTAGATGATGCCACTCTGGGTATATCGCAAGCAGAACGAGCAGTACGTGGCTACATGCTAACGGCAAGTGAGACTTTTATCAAAGATTACCAAACAGGTATTGACAACTATCACACTTCGATCCAAAAAATGGAAGCAGCAACTCAAACCTCGCAACTCAAAGAAAAGGTAAAACAATTGCGTGCTATTGGCGAGGAATTTGAGAAAGTTGACCGCCACCTGATTGAATTAGTACAAAGCGGCAAGCAAGCAGAAGCAGTACAACTATTCCAAACATCTCGTACTCAGCAACTGCTGAAAGATTTTGAAGCCTTGCAAAACTATTTGGACGAAGAGCAAGATAAAGAACTTGAAGAAACAACTCTTCATGCAATAAATCTTACCAAACAACAAGAACTCTTATCCTGGTCTGGCGCACTTATAGCGATCGCAATTTGCCTGGGAATTGCTTATTTGATTTCCTCAAAAATTTCTCGAATTCTAGAAGAAGTTGCAACAAAGGTGATGACTTCTTCTTTTGAGATTGGAAAGACTGTCAATAACCAGGAGACTATCATATTAAAACAATCTGCGTCAGTGGATGAAACAACTGGCATTATTGAAGGAGTGGGGGGTTCTGCAATTCAATCGGCTCAACAAGCTGAGGCTTCCACAGGAGAAGCAAAACAAGCCTTAGCTCTTGCGGAGGATGGAACTAAAACAGTAGGTCTAACAGTGGAAGGAATTTCAGAACTGAAAGACCAGGTGTTAGTTATCGCCAACCAAATTGTGCAGTTGAGTAAACAGACATCCCAAATTTCTTCAGTTTCTGACCTAGTTGCGGATTTGGCGAACCAAACGAACGTATTAGCGCTGAACGCTGGTGTGGAAGCAGCGCGCGCAGGTGACCAAGGAAGAGGTTTTGCAGTTATAGCTAGCGAAATTCGTAAACTCGCTGACCAGAGTAAGAGGTCTGCTGAAGAGATTCATGCTTTAATTTACCAAGTTCAAGAATCTATTAACTCTGCAGTGATGGTTACTGATGAAGGAACTAAGAAAGCAATACAGGGAATCAAACTAGCAGAAGAAACAGGGGATGTATTTGTCAGTATTACTAATGCCGTTAACAATATGTTCCTGAACAACCAACAAATTGCCATCACTGCCAAACAGCAGGCTGTTGCTGTGCAGCAAGTCGTAGCAGCAATGCATGCTATCAACTTGGGATCACAAGAAACTGCAACTGGTATTACAAATGTCAAAAATGCTACTCAAGAGCTTCAGGATGCAACTCAAAATCTTCAGGTATTGGTATAAAACAGAATACTGTCAACACCCACGGCTTCCAGCAACGCAGTTGTTATGATAGAAAACGAAAAGCTCCGCAATCTTTATAAAGTAGCTAGTGATGACCATATCCAGAAAATTGAAGCTGGATTGCTTCATTTAGAAAAAAATTCCCAAGACCAGGCTAGACTAGAGCAACTACTAAGAGAAATCCACTCTCTCAAAGGCGATTCGCGGATGTTGGGTGTTGACGATGTGGAAACTATCGCTCACCAAATGGAAGAGATCCTAGGATCTGTGCAGCAGGGTGAACAAGTTTTGACATCCCAGGTTTTTGATTGTCTTTATCTGGGATTAGATACAGTCCGTAAAATTGCCAAAGAAGCTATAACTGGAGAACCCACAGGGGTCAGTGTCTTCCATGTTTTAGCTCAGCTCATGGGAGCTAATATGAATGACGATTCATTCGCTCCCATGCATGAAGCTTCTGCTGAAATTGTAGAGCAGCTATCGGCTGATTATGATCCAAAACTGGTTGAGGAGCTAGTCATACCAACAACGGATGAGCTTGTTCCCATCAGTGATGACTATCAAATTGACGCTATACGTGTTGAATCTCAAAAACTCGATCAGTTATTGACTCAAGCGGGTGAACTGGTCGTTACCAAAGGTCAAATTGCAGATTGGCTGGTGGAAATTGACCAAATCATTATGTTGTGGAAAGCATGGAAGCGGGAAGCCTTTGTTAGCCATGTGACATTCAATAAACTAGAACAAAGTTGCCATAGTAACAAACTGCAAGCCATACAAGATTTCTATCAACTCGTGGAAACTCGCCTAGAACAACTAGGAGTTTATTTGAATCAACTTCGAAATAAAACGTTTGATGATATCACCAGGCTAGAATTTGTTACCAATGAACTGCATTCGGAAATTTACTCCCTCCAATTGCTACCATTTTCTGAGATTTTTAATTTCTTTCCTCGCATTGTGCGAGATTTAGCCAAGCAGCAAGGCAAAGAAGTCAACTTCATCATTGAAGGTGGGGAGACAAACCTAGACAAGCGGATTCTAGAAGAAATCAAAGATCCACTCATACACATTCTTCGTAATGCAATAGATCATGGCGTAGAAACGTCCCAAGAACGCCTGCTTCTTGGCAAGTCTGCTACAGCAACCATTTGCCTACGGGTTTATCAGAGTGGCAGCACGGTTACCATCGAAGTATCGGACGATGGGCGTGGTTTGGATGTCGAAGCCATAAAACAGACAGCAATATGCCGTGATATTTGTTCTCGGGAAGAACTGGCAAGAATGTCAACGACAGAAATTCAGGCATTGATTTTTGCACCTGGATTTTCTACGCGCAAAGATGTGACCGAAATTTCCGGTAGAGGGATAGGCCTGGATGTAGTACGTGTCAACGTCGAGCGACTGAAGGGAAATATCCAGGTAGAATTCACACCCGGTCAGGGATGTTTGTTTCGGATCAGACTTAGTAGTAGGCTAGCAAACGCCCATGTCTTAATTATGGAGGTGAACCAAAATCCCTATGCCATACCTGTGGAGTTTGTGGAAAAGGTCTTACTGGTTTCTCCCCAGGAAATCTTTGCAAATGAATTTAGTCAAACAATTCTGTTTGAGGGAGATAATGTCACGGTTGTTTGGCTAGCTGATTTATTAGGTTTGCCTGTTACAGTACCTATATCAACCAAAGCATTGCTGTTTGCTAAAAAAACTATCTCCTGCATTATTTTACGGATAGGTTCAGAACGTTTGGCATTGCTAGTGGACTCTCTGTTAGAAAGACAAGACATTGTCTTGAAACCGCAAAGTCCGTTACTCCAAGGATTGCCTAATATCTCTGGTACCACCATCCTGGGCAATGGAAAAATTTGCTTGGTACTCAATCCAAGCGATTTGTTTAAGTTGGCGAAGAAGACTGCTGTCTCTATCACAATCAAGGAGTTAGCAGCACAAGCACAGGTAAAACAGAAGATTCTCTTAGTCGAAGATTCAATTCCGATTCGTACGCAGATTCAGCAAATTTTAGAAGATGCTGGTTACGATGTCACCTCTGCCGAAGATGGTGAAGACGGTTTCCTAAAACTGAGAGCAGATACTTTCAACGCAGTGATATCAGATGTGCAAATGCCTAATATGGATGGCTTAGAACTCACTGCAAAAATCCGCCAATTGCCAGAATACAAAGATTTGCCTGTCATTCTCGTGACAACCTTGGCATCTGAAGAAAATAAACGCAAGGGTTTAGAAGCTGGAGCAAATGCTTACATTAGTAAGAAGAATTTCCAGCAGAAAGTATTTGTTGATACATTAAGGGGGCTATTACACAATGACAACATCTAAAAGAAAAGTCGTTTTAGTTGAGGACTCTCCCATTGCTTTGGAAATTCTTCAAGGGCTACTAGAGTCGTCACCAGAAGTTGATGTGGTTGGCACTGCGCGGAATGGTGTAGAGGGTCTAGAAGTGATTAACAAAACACATCCAGATGTGGTTTGCACTGACTTATTTATGGAAAATATGGATGGTTTAGAACTGACCCAGCGTGTTATGGCTGAGTCTCCTAGACCAATTTTAGTCATTAGCCATTTTGTGGGGAAAAAAGACTTTGAGAATGTCTTCCGTTTGTTGCAAGCAGGAGCTGTAGATGTTTTCCCTAAACCTACGACAGATGCACCTACTGATTACACAAAAGTCAGAGATGCTTTAATTACCAAGATAAAAATTCTTGCCAATATGAAATTGGACACCAATCGACAAAGACTAAGCACTTGTGTTGAATCACTACCGTCTAGTTCCTTATTAGGAAGCATCCCGCAAGTCACAAATGCTGTTTCTGGTCTCCAAGTTATCGCCATTGGAGCTTCTACAGGTAGCCTTCAAAGTATCCAAAAGATTCTTAGCCAATTGCCAATGAATTTCTCGTTGCCCATCATGTGTACAATGCACATCACTGAAGGCTTTTTGGCAGGATTGGTGAATTGGCTCTCTTGTGAGTGTCCCCTAAAAGTCAAAATTGCTGAGGTTGGGGAAACTCCAGCACCAAGAACAGTTTATTTCGCTCCAGAGAAAAACCATCTAGAATTAGATGTTCACGGCAAATTCATGTATTCAAGGGCTACAGTAACGCAGAAGTATTGTCCCTCTATTACCATTATGTTCAAATCTCTTGCCAGCTATTATGGTAAGACAACTGCCGCAGTGTTATTAAGCGGGCTTGGCACTGATGGTTCGGAAGGCTTGCAAGCAATTTCTCAAGTAGGAGGCATAACTATTGCTCAGCAAGAGACGGGTAGTGCTTTGTTTGGCATGGTAAGACAGGCTCACACTTTAGGTGCTGTTCAACAGATGCTTGGTGTTGAAGAAATTGCTCCGTTCTTACTTAAGACCGTTTCACTATAAATCTGATACATTTGGCAACTCAAGAGATATCTGGTGTACCACGACCCTGTGGTACCCACAGACAAAAACAACGATGCCAACTGTAAATTTTACCAACGCGCTGCTCTACGAATTTGAATAGAGGATTCCAAATGAGAGAACCATAAGCAAACAACCAAACGTCACCTGCAAGCGTTTGGATTCGAGGTCAGAACGTTGTAGTGACAAGACTATATAATTGGACTAACGGCTCTGGTGAACACGTTCTTTGAATGCTTTACCTGCCGAGAAAGCTGGGACACGGGTCGCCGGAATAATCATTTTCTCATTTGTTTTGGGGTTACGACCTTCGCGCGCCTGGCGATCGCGAGCTTCAAAAGATCCAAATCCTACTAGGCTAACTTTATCGCCTTCTGAAACAGTTTCTACAATCGCATCAACTATTGCCGTTAAGATCGCGTCAGCTTCCTTCTTGGTAACAGAAGTTTTTTGGGCGATCATATCCACTAATTCGCCTTTATTCATGAAAAATCCCTATCCTCTTAACACCGTTGGAATTTTAGTGCAATGAATAAAAGTATGCAATAAGTATAGGAGTCTTTTTAAGTAAAAATTTATGAAGTGTGTGATATGCAACGAGGTATAAATGGAAGTACAACATAAAATGTTTGTTTGCACCACTTGCGCTAGTGTGTGGCAGGGTGGAAAAAGAGTTGGTGTCAGTGGTGGGGAAAAATTATTCCAGCAATTGCAAGAATTGAACCAACACAAAGAATTTCAGGAAGGGTTTGTCATTCAGCCAGTGGAATGCATGAGTGCTTGCGATCGCTCTTGTGTGATTTCTTTAGGCGCTGCTGGCAAACACACGTATCTTTTTGGTGATTTATCGCCAGAGTTGTCACCAGAAGAATTAGAGGGTATATTGGAGTGCGCCATTAAGTATAATAACCATCCAGAAGGTTTGCTACCTTGGAAAGAAAGAGTAGAACCTCTCAAAAAAGGAATTTTGGCGAAAATTCCACCTGTATCTGCTGCTACGCTCAGAAATTTCCCACTAGCACAAACTCCCGTTGGGTAAACTAGCCACCTCCTACAGGTAAGTGATGGTCTGTGCTCTATTGAGCACAGCGATTCATTGTAAAGTCATACTAAGTTATTTATATGCTGTACATAGATGGTTCTTATGGGGAAGGTGGAGGGCAAATTCTTCGCACTTCCCTGAGTTTAGCAGCCATTACTGGTCACCCCATCAGCATTTACAATATTCGCGCCGGACGTAAAAAGTCAGGGTTAGCAGCACAGCATTTAACAGCAGTTCGTGCGGCTGCGGCAATTTGTGATGCCAAGGTGCAGGGAGATAAGTTGGGTTCGATGATGCTGGAATTTGCTCCTGGTAGTTCTATACAAGCAGGGAATTATACTTTCGACGTGACTGAAGCACAAGAAGGGGGTTCCGCAGGCGCAACGGCTCTGGTATTGCAGACAGTCCTTTTACCTCTAGCGCTAGCAAGTGGTAACTCCCAGGTGATATTAAGGGGAGGAACCCATGTCCCTTTCAGCCCACCAATGACCTACATTGAGCAAGTGTATTTGCCCATTCTAAAGCGGATGGGTGTACAAGCAGAGGTAAAATTGGGTGCTTGGGGATGGTATCCCCAAGGAGGGGGCGAAGTAGAGTTGTTGGTTAGTGGTGGTAGCAAACTTAATGGTATAAATTTAGTCGAGCGGGGTCAGTTACAACAGGTATGCGGTTTAGCAGTGGTAACAGAACTGCCTTCCCACATTCCCCAACGGATGGCAAGTCGTAGCGAGAATTTGCTACGGGAAGCAGGATTAAAATGTGCAATACAAGCCCTACGTAATAAAGGCATTGCACCAGGAGCAGGTTTATTTCTGAGTGCTGAGTATGAGCATAGTTTAGCGGGGTTTAGTGCTTTAGGACGTTTAGGTTTACCAGCAGAAAAAGTAGCACAGATGGCTTGTGAGGATCTCCTGAAGTTCCATCAAACCCATGCAGCAGTAGATGAGCATTTAGCAGACCAGATCTTGCTACCACTTGCTTTAGCTTCAGAGGAAAGTAAGTATACACTAACCCAAGTCACCACACACTTAACAACAAATGCCTGGGTCATTGAACAATTTGGCTTGGCAAAAGTAACTGTAAATGAAGCTGAAAAGATTGTAAATGTAAAGCCTGAATTTCTAAATTAAGTAACTTGGCAGATTTATTTTGTAGTGCGTTCACGAAGCGTGTGCTTTGCACTCACGTCTCGCTCGCACTACTTATTTCATTCAGGGGATGCTCCCTGCTGAGGTGACTTTGGCAAAGCTTTGGAAGCAAGTATGACTTGAATACCCTTGTTTTGACAATGTTGTGAGAAGACGTCAAGGGAACCATTGCAATTTTTACTAAGAAATCTTTGAAAACCAAGGAAGGCTATCTCATATATGAGTTGTTGACTAAACTCACCGTCGAAATAGCCACCATGAACATTTATGTATCTCGGGAAAGAGAAAAAGTAAGCTAAGCCAAGGCTGATGTAATCTATCCAAAGATTTAATGCACTTTTCCTGCTGGCATAGCTAACAATCCCCTTTTCTTTTCGATTTCTGGATTCTAATTCTATGGAATTTCCTTGAAAATCTACATAGTCTGTACAGTCAAAGTATGTCAAAAAATCTGCGACTGCTTCTTCTGGGAAAATGAACTTTTTCTTTTTATTGCTTAAATTAATAAGTTCCTCAAGTGTTCTATGTTCTAGATTTGAAGCCCGAACTTCAAGATTTTTGTGAGGCTGATTATCTTCACTTGTATGAAGATTAACAATGCCATATTCATCATTCTTAAGTTTTCTGTTGCGAAAGTCAAACTTATTTGTAAAGCGTTTCACTGTTACATTACCAAGCTTATAACTCCTAAAGCGAGTCTTAGCAGGAAAGCTAAAGTAATTTACGGATGTGGAAGCAACGCGTAAAGCCAAATCCGCCTCATTGCTGAACACATAAACTTCTTCACATCGACGAAGCGAAACACGTAAAAAGTTTGCTCTGTCAGATAGAATTGACTCTATGGGAATATCAGGTGCAACTAGAACAAGTCTTCCCAGCTTGAAAACACGACCAATGTTTGAAGGAGGCTCTTTGTTAACTAGATTTTCATGAGGATTTCCTATCGCTTTTGGATCGAATACATCTGAGAGAATACGAATTGTTTGTGTGACTAAATCACATCCTAAACTATGACCAATAAATGATAATCTTATTCTACTTGCATTGATTGGTTCATCTTCAATACTCTTGATGTTCAACAATTGATCTTTTGGGACACTCGCCTGAGCACAGGCTTTCTCAATCACGGCTTGATCAAGTTGCCTGATAAACTCTACCAAATCCATAACACCATAGTTCTGTGCTCTGTAGCGATCGCTCGGATAGGTAGATAATCTTAGTCCAATTAATGTTAACACAACTCCAAAAAACAATACAAATAAAATTATCAGAACCACAAGTAAAGAACTAGAGTTAATAGGAGTCGTAATTGTATGAGTTGCAATTGCACCAATTAAGCAAGCAAAAAGAATTAAAATGAATCTATTAGGGATGAGAGGCAGGAAAGTTTCTGCGTCTCCAATTTTACTTAAGAGGAAGCTTAATATTGATGCTGCAAGAGCAATTGAAATAAAAACTCCTATGAAATTGAATTTACTATTTTGAGTCAGATCTAAAAAAACTGTAACAATACTCAAAACGAGCGTACTAATAAAAATTCCAAGTAATAGACTTGGTAAAGCTTGAAAAGCGATATGAACTTTATCTAAAAACGTGCTTGATTTATTGTTTCCTGCCTCTAGATCATCTTTGACAGGATTTTCTGCAGGCCAACGATACCCAATAAAAACATTATTGGGTATATTAATAATATTAGCGTATTTATATATGTCATTATACCTTTTTTCTGCCTCATATTTTGTAGTTCCATAACCATGGATAGCAATAGTCAGTTGGGGATTGCTACTACTAATTAAATGAGATACTATCTTTTCAATCTCTTTTTCTACAGCTTTCTTATTGGGCTTTTCAGGAGTATCTTCAACATGGATTGTCGCTGTACTGATTAAATAGTAGCCAAGGACCTCTTTAGAAGATGTCTCATCCTCGTCAATGGAAGTAATATCAAATCCTATTGCATCTGGAATTTGAGTTTTATGTACCATATTTTTATGTATTTTTTATCACAATTTTATTCCATGGCAGTCCTATTTGATTTATGAAAATTCCAAACCCCCCCCAAACCTAGTTTCTTGAAGAAACCAGGCCTCTCGACCCTCACAAATCATTTAGAATCACTATATTGTGCTCATCACGTAGATAGCTGACTTTTTGTAGCGTGGAAAGAACCCCTAACTATACCAATTTTTGTTGTACCCGCAACTATCTCTGGATATAACTGCAAGAACTCAGAGGAAGAAAGCGTTCGAGAAGGACTGATAAGACTAGAACCAGCATGCCAAGATCCTTTTCAAGGCTGTGTTACTGAACAAAGTTAAAGAATTTAACCAGATCTTAACCATCGACTGCATGTGATATAGTTATTTTGTATGTCATCCTAAACTAGGAGAAATATTTCGGTGACAGTTTTTGTTTTTAGTATTGACAGGCCTTTCCCTTTTGGTATTTACAAACTTTTCTCCGAAATTCAAATCTCTACACAGTCATAAATTTTGGAGATAATTGATGTCAATTTACGTAGGCAACCTCTCTTACGACGTTACAGAAGCAGATCTCAATGAAGTTTTTGCCGAATATGGCACTGTCAAGCGGGTTCAGGTACCTACTGACCGTGAGACAGGTCGGATGCGAGGCTTTGCTTTTGTAGAAATGGGTTCAGATGCTGAAGAAACTGCTGCCATTGAAGCGCTTGATGGTGCAGAGTGGATGGGTCGTTCCCTGAAAGTAAATAAGGCAAGACCTAAGGAAAGTAAAGGTTCCTTTGGCGGTGGTAACCGTGGAGGATACGGCGGAGGTGGTGGTGGTGGACGTAACCGCTACTAAGCTTTAAATTCGCAAATCTTATCTATAATCTTCAGGCCAGACAATGAGTCTGCCTTTTTTTGTATTTTAGACCGTCTGTACTTTCTTAACAAAGGTAGTTATCAGAGTTCTTAAGCACTGGTTGAGAAATATCCGCCTGCTTACCTGAATTTAGTCGAACTTAGAGGATTTCTGAAAAAATAGTTAGGTAAAATAATAGAGTGAGCAGTGTTTGACTTTACTATGCATGATAGCAATACTATTTTTAGCAACTTAGGATAGGCAAAACACTGAGCAAAATTGTTGAGGAAACGTTAATGCCACGGTCAAAGTCAAACGAAGTTACAACTGAAACGTCTGTACAGGAATTGCCGACTCTGTCTAAGCAGGAATTACCAGAGATTTCAGAAGTTGAAGATACGGGAGCACCTGAAAATTCTCTTGAACCAGTAGAAAATTTCCAGGATATTGATGAAATATTGAACTCACTAAAAACTTTACTGAGTACTGTAGAAAAACTCCAAAAAGTTCGGCAGGAAATAGGTGACATTAAACCCTTACTTGTGCGGATGCTTGATGGAGAACTAGTTGGCGGTGAAGAACTGGAGCAACTCAAAACAGGTATGAGTGGTCTTGTGCGACTGGTTCGTGCTTATAGCGACCATCAGGCTGCGTTGACTAAAGCACAACCAGCTAGAAATGTTTTAGATCAGATTCTGAAGGAGCGTAATGCCACCCCTTCAGCCTAGGTCACGTTTTAAGCAAACTTGACAATCTGAGCAACAATACTAGTAACTAACTTAACTGTATTCAGGATGGCAACTGTATTGTTAACATCTTGCAGTGCAACATCTAAATCGTTTAAACCCTCTTTGAGGTCGGGTTCAAGAGAGTTTAGTTTGCTTGCAATCTTTTCTAAGATTGCATTCTCTAGTTTTACACGATAAACTGTGAATTGCTGTCGTTCTTGAATAAAAGAACTTTTTTTCGCAGGATCGGTTTCTCGTTCCAATGACAACTGAATTTCTGCAGAATTAAGCTGAAGTTCCTTGTTTCTAATGTCATCCAGTAATTCTTCTCTAACTACTTGGAGAGATACTATTGGCTCACTCATGATTTTCACCCTTATCAGTAATAATTATTTGTTGTTTTCAACAAGTGCTATAAACGAATCTATGTCTTGCAAAACATTATTAAGATGTGCAATGCTCAATTTTCCCTGCACAGAGGCTTCATAAATATCTTGAAATTCTCCTAAAGCCGTGCTTGCGCTTTTGACTTCTGCTATCTTCTTATTCATTGAGAGAATTCTATTTCGAGTTTGAATCCATTCATCCTCTTTTGAGATTGGCTCAGATTGAGTTAGTGGTCGGATAACAAGACGTTCCTCCTGCGCAGATTTTATTAACTCAACATCTTGCTGCATTGATTCACCCAGAGCATTTAGCACTTCTTTTTGTATTGTTAGCTCCTGACGAATTGTCTGATTACGTTTTTCTAGTTCTTCTCTAAGAGCACCATGAATTTTAGAATCAATAATGAGACTTGCTCCACCTTTAATAAGACCTTTATTAGCAATTAAGGAACTTTCTTGTAGTTTTTTACCAACTGCATTGAGATTATTGCTAATATCATCAATTGCTGTTTTAGTTTGCTCAGGTGCATCAGAGTTTGCTAACTCTTGCAATTTGGAAAAATAAGATTGCAAAAGTTGGTTATGAATCCGAATGTCATTGAGAATATCCAGTCGTTTCTCATCTAATTGAGAAAGTTTTTCGTAGTTAGCAACTGTTTGATTTGTTATTCTGTCATCTTTTAATAACTGCTCAGAAGTTGCATTAATTCTAATATCACCAGCTTTTAACAGTAGGACGTTGACTGCAGTAGTGTATTTACTTCCAGCCTCTGTAAGTTTTTTGTACTCAGTCGTAGAACGACAGCCGCCTGCTAAAGTTGCTATGACAATAACCAACCCTACTGTCTTAGTAAGATTTTTAATCATAAATATTTAACCTTGAATGCGGATTCAATCGAGAAATTAAGCTTTGTTTTAGAGCAGATAATACCAATTCAAAAAATGTTGGCAGATTACCTACCATAGGATAATCTCGCCTACCAAAGGGAGTCTTTAGGAGGGGTTTTATCCATGTATTACATTTTTTCCAATTAGTATGGTTAGTATGGTTGTTTGACTTTTCTACTTATTCATAGGTAGCAGCTCAAGTAAGTTATGCACTCGTTAAATAAAAATATTGAAAAATTATATAGTAGCTGTTAAATAACACTCAAAAACCCCGACTCTTCACGAAAACGGGGTTTTTTACACTATCTATTCATACAAGCCCTCCCTGTCCTCCTAGTCTCCCTCTTGTCTTCCTGTTTGCCAAATGTATCAGATTTATAGTGAAACGGTATGAGTTATGGATTTGACAAGATGGTTACTACATGCCAGGCTGCAAATATCCTCATGAAAGCTTTTGTAACAACTCTTTGGTTAGCTGTGAAAATGCTTTTGATCCTGCTGATTGGGGAGTGTTTAAAACAACAGGCATAAAACTATCAACTGCTTTAGCAACGTTCACATCAATTGGTATTTGTGTCTGACAAATTTTGACTGTGCCAAAATCTTGTTGAACACGCTGTATCACCTGTTTGTAGTATCTTCCGGTTAGGATATTAGTGTTGGCCATTGTGAAGACAATTCCCAACATTTGTATATCCATCTTAGCTTCATGCTCATGACTTTCTTTTAACTTAGCAATACGTCTTTCTAGCAGCTGAATACCGATCACAGATAAGGGTTCTGGCTTTGCAGGCAGGATATAGAAGTTACTAGTTGCCAAAGCACTACGAGTTAAAAGATTATAGCCAGGTGCACAGTCTAGCAAAATGAAATCATATTCTTCCCGAACTGGTTCGATGATTTTAGATAATAAGACTCTTTCAAAACGATTCCAAATTGTCTCAAAATCCTGTGCTCCTAGAGTAACTGCTTGTTGATGCAGCATTTCAGAAACAACAAATTCATCGTACAGGTCAATGTCTCCTGGTAATAAACTCAGTCCTTGCAGATTACAAATCTTAGGCTCTATGACTTCTTGAATTGATAATGTTTGCTTTTGACCAGGGTTGATAATGTCGTCTATTAGATACCTCAGCGTCCGTCTTTGTTTTCGGCGCTTAGCAAAGTCTAAAGGCGACATGAGGCTGAGTGTAGCACTAATTTGACTATCTAAGTCAAGAACAAGCACCCGCTTGCCATACTCCTTTGCTAAACAGGTCGCCATGTTGACGGTAAGGGTGGTTTTGCCAACACCGCCTTTCATGTTTGCAGTTGCCATCACATATCCCATTGGGTCACGTCCTCTCAGCGCTCAATCGCTTCGAGATTATACCTCAGGCTTCCTCACATCGCCACTAAACTTTTCTACGGATACAGCTTTATCATCATGGCAAGATGACAAAATCTCTGCCATTTCGTCTAATTTTGTTAACTAGTAGCTGAATTAAGTATTAAATCTCATACTATCATAGGATGTTATAAAATGCTTAATAAATGCTGGTGATTGAATTAGTACTTTTGTCAGGGGATTTATGTGACTTTTTTCCCATGTAATTGTCAGCAAAACTTTTAGTATTAAAAGTAAGTATACGCAGAATCAAACCCAACCCACTGTTCTTAGATATGGGCTGGGTATTTCTTTAAGGAAGGGTAGAGGGAAGGGGGACAAGGGGGACAAGGGAGACAAGGGGGAGGGTTTGTCTCATAAGTTTTGTAAAATGGTATAAGCCAAGCTTAATTTGTTGTTGTTGTGTTGAAAGTTTCAACTCCTAATAGGGATTATATGAAATTTCGACCCCCTCGGCACTGATAGCGTGATGTACCGCATTATCAGCCTTAGGTTTCAATCCCTAATAGGGATTAAGTGAAATTTCGACAATACAGCAGTTGCTGTAAAGTTGCGAGCATATTTGTTTCAATCCCTAATAGGGATTAAGTGAAATTTCGACTGGAGTTCAAGTATTACAGCAGGAAGTACCTCTGGGTTTCAATCCCTAATAGGGATTAAGTGAAATTTCGACGCTTCTCCTGTAACCTTTAAATAGCCAAACATTTGTTTCAATCCCTAATAGGGATTAAGTGAAATTTCGACTAAATTATTTGGATTGCTAAAGTCTTGAACTGTCCGTTTCAATCCCTAATAGGGATTAAGTGAAATTTCGACATTATTTATAATGTAAATTATTGAGGTCATATATGTTTCAATCCCTAATAGGGATTAAGTGAAATTTCGACTGCGGGAGTCCAAAAGCCAGTCCATATTAAGTTTTCAACGTTCAGAAGTGCGGATGGCATAATCATAGCATGACAAATTCTAATTGAGTAGGGTGTAAATGGCTGAAATTGGTTTCTGGTAAGGGGTGCGGGTGTGTCCAAGTAGTTTATGCTTGCAAAACCTTGTACCGTATAGGATTCAGCAATTATTTTCTCCACTGCTTTTCCAAGACCTACCCATCCACACCCTAAGCAAAGAAAATTGTGTTATCGCGGGGTTGTTCACCGCCAATACGTTCGACTTTGCCAAAGCAGCAAGCGCACATAAAGTAAAATCGAATACTATCCGTATCAGGCTTAATCAGCCTGTGTAAGCGCGATCGCAATTTGGCATATTGAGTATCAGTGAGTTGGCACTCAAACACACTATACTGCACCCACTGACCATAAGATTTGAGAACTTTGTGAATTTTTGTACGGCGACTATCTTCAGAAATATCGTAGGACACAACAACATTCATCGCAATTTTTCACCTTCAGCACTTACTTCCAAACCAAAGGCGGATACTTCTCGATTTCGCCCATTAAGTATTTTCCCAGCAACCTAGCTTGCAATTCAAACGCTTCTTGATAAGTGCATTTGCGTCCTAGGACTGGATGCTTGAATTCGGATTGCTTTTTCTGAGTGTACAATCGTAAGAACGTTTTTCGTCCTTCATGGGTTAGCGAAACTGCACCGCTTAATGGTTCCGTCACAAAATCCGCAGGAGTCAACAGTCGCTTATTGAGTGTAGATAACACCACTGCATCCACCACCAAGGGACGAAACTCCTCCATCAAATCCAATGCCAGAGAGGGTCTACCATAACGTTCGCAGTGGAGGTCCCTAAGTAGGGATCAAAGCCGACAATGTTGACTGCACCTTGAACATCATGACGTAGCAACGCATAACCAAGGCTCAGTAAGGAATTCACAGGATCAGTGGGTGGACGACGAACGCGGTGAGTAAACTCAAACTCTGGATTGCGAATGAGTTCATTAAAGCAGCCAAAATAAGCTGCACTACCTGCACCTTCCAAACCACGAAGCGAATCAATGCTGTGAGTTGTGTCAATTGGTGCGATCGCCTGTTCAATACGAGTGATATGAGTTGATAAATCTAGATCTGTAGATTCTCGTTGGCGACGGCAAAGGACATTACGATAATTCTTGAGCTTCCCTCGCACAAAACTTTGTACCAGATGGATAGCTTGGGGAGATTCTCCAGCTGCTTGCCATTGTGCTTTGCGAACAAAAATGTTTTTGGTAACCTCAGGCTCTAAGCGTCCTAAATAACGACCATTTTCTGTGAGAAATGTCAATGGAATATGACGCTCTAACAGTTCAGAAATTGTCGCGGGTGAAACAGTGGCGCGTCCTAAAACCACAATACCATCTACCTTTAATAGCGGAACGTCTAAAATAGTCTTTTTGTCAAACCTAACATTGAGACGTTCATCGATTTTGCCAATAAAAGCATCTTCTT
>JAJPJF010000333.1 GCA_021324415.1 Nostocales cyanobacterium Centralia_MAG_434 | reverse complement strand
TCATTCTCTAAAATACTTGAAAATCATATTGGTGCTATCTGGTATTTTATTCATCATTATAATGCTAATTTACGAAGCTAAATCATTACTATGCATTACTACCAAAAGGTTTTTGTGGGTAGGCAGCCCGATGTCCTTCACGAGATCTTGTTTGTTCCCAACCACTATGCCGTTTTATTTCGTTAATAAATGTTTTGTAGCTGGGAATTTGGTCTGGAGAAATTCCAGCACTTACACAGGCATTGTTAAAAGCTCCATAGACTTCATACTTGCGCTTCTGTTTGTGCGTTTCGTAGGCTTGTGTTATGAACTTGTCTATCAGTTCTAAGGTCTGTTGGGGTAGCTTTCGGTTGCGGTTGCCTTTTTTATTAGAGCAACTTAAAAGTCCAATATATCCATAGCCAAATTTTTGTTGTGCTTGCCGATATTTGCTTAACCAATCTCTTAAAGTACGTTCTGATACTGTGGAATTCTCTAGTGCTTGTCCCAGCAATATTGGTTCAATACTTCTGTAGCGGTGATTGGCTTCTTCTAAATCTTTTGAACTAGCTCTGAGCAGAATAGACTTTATTTGGTCATCGTTACAGTTGGACTGTTGGAGTTGAGAAGCTGTGATTTTTCCTTGGCGAATTTTATTTTCAAACTCAGAAACGGGCAAATCAATAAAGTCTCCTTCTGTGGCACGCAAAGTAATCTCGGTATGACCAATTTGAACCACATTGTAACTTTGACCGTCCCAATTAATTGGCGTGTTGGAAATCAAATTTATAACTGGGGAACTGATAGAATCAACGGTGGTGTGCGACGAAATCATCAAGTTGTAAGTTGTTTCCGAAAGTTGGTCACAAAAAACTCTGCATCGTTCTGGCTCAACCAAGAGGCTTGCCTTTAAATCCACATAGATTTTTTCAGTGGCAATCAGTTGGTAAATTTCATCTGCACTAACTTTATTAGCTTTATAGAGCAGTTCCCTCAGAGTTATTCCCGGTTGTTCCTGAATTATTGCTTTTATAAGTTGTGTTTGATTCGGATCTATACTATCAACACGATTTCGGTAATAGTCTTCTAGAAAGGTAATGTTGCGATATAAAACCCAATTAATTTGGTCATCAGACTGGATGTGAAAGTCAAATCCAAACTGCGCTGCGTGTTCAGATGCTGGTGGTGAATACCACTTCAAATCTTCTCCCTTACTGTAGCGATGGGGGTGTTTAACAATCAGCGATTTGAGTTCACTTAGAGTTTTACACTCTACCCAACCAGCACTGTTTGTTCTGATGACAAAAAAGTCTGGGGTGTAAAAGAATCCAATATTTCGCCCAGAGGCTCCTTGATAATTAATCTTGAATGCAGGGGGTTGGTCGTAAAATTCTAAGACATCTTCGTCATGCTCCAGCGAGTAAATGAAGGGAAGCTCGACTTTGTGAAACTCAAATTGGATGGTTTGACCCATCTTTTTACTGGGGTAAAAACCTGACACATTTTTTCTCCCTCCTCCTACACGCCGTGCAGGTTCTTTTGAACGGATGTTGGCGAGAGTTTTGCGAGCCAGTAGTGATAGGTTTTGACGACTACACCAGCTATCAAACTCGTCAGGTGTGAGCATTTTTTCTCCCCCTGAAATTTGAGTTGAAGACGCAACTCACAACATATGTCTTGTTTTTATAGCAGTGGTAGGAGTACTGTCACCCGATTCATTACTTTCGACACTGGTCTGAGCGCTCCAGTTCATTGTAATTCTTACTACCGATTTGAAATCTTAAGAAAGTACGTTTTTGGCAAGCTTATGGTGACAATTTTGCTTGACGGCAATCTTATGGTTCTAATTGCTGAAAAATGACTAAGAGCGTCTAATGGAAACATCAGCATAAGAGCCATTGTGGCGGCAATCTTATGGTTCCAGTCGCGGCAATCTTATCTTTCCACCGACAACTGGATAATGCTTTCAGAATTACTTCTCACTAAAAGGTTTCTTGGCTGACTGTCTGTGGCGTTTGACAATATCATTGACAGTTGTCTTGCTAAGGTTGAGAATTTCTGCAATTTTGCGGTAAGAGTACCCCTGCTGGAGGGGTGACAAAGGGACTGAAACGGAATAAATAGGGGAGTGTGGCCGTTTTAAGGTAAAAAAAGATAGGTCAGTGATTCTCAACAAGACATATCAAATGATAATGTTACATAAATCCTACCAAAACTGCGCTCAAAATCTACTGACACCCGCACAGTACAAGATGCTAGAAATCTTGGTTCTGCTATTGCAATTTCATAAAACAGTGACCATAGAGAAGCTCTCATCTGTATTTCCACAACCAATAAAATTTGAAAGCCGACGAAGGAGTATTCAAAGGTTTTTACTACTGCCCCAGATATCAATTCAGTACCTCTGGTTTCCGATACTTAAACGATGGGTAAAAAACAGCCCTGTTTCTAGGAATAAAAAACTGATATTTGCCATAGATAGAACACAGTGGCGTGCTGAAAATGTGTTTGTAATTAGTTTGATTGAACAAAAAAGAGTAATACCAGTGTACTGGCTATTGTTATCAAAAAAAGGGTGTAGTAATTTAAGTGAGCAGAAAAAATTAATTCGTCCATTATTGAGATTGTTTAAAGGGTATGAAATCCTGACATTAGGAGATAGAGAATTCCATAGTATAAAACTGGCACATTGGTTAAATAGCAAAGGAATTAGCTTTGTATTAAGACAAAAGCAAGGCACTTATATTCAGCAAGAGAATCTGAACAAATGGGCAAAATAAGTGGGGCTAAAATTGATGACTCCTGCTATTTCCACTAAGGATAAATCTCGGTTGCGGTTTTGCACTTAGCGCACAAAAATGCTCGTCTTGTGTGTTAATCCTTCATTTGGTAGAAGCTCACTCCTCAGAACTGATTGTAGCCAGTGAGCGATCACTGTAAGGGTAGTATTACATTGTGGAAAGCATCCTACCGTTCCTGGAAATGCGACGAAATTGTGGTTCATATCGGGTGCGTGTAAGTGTGTCACTGCAATTCCCGACATTGCCAGCTTCTGTGCGTAGGCAATGCCCTCATCCCGCAGCACGTCATACTCTGCCGTTGCAACCAATGTTGGCGGCAATGTAGGCACTGTCTGTAGTCGCAGAGGGGATACATTCGGATCATCCGGTGAAACGTCAGGCGCATACTGCTTCCAGAACCAGTGCATAGTGTTCACTTCGAGTCCGTAACCTGTTGCATTCTCTGTGTAAGAAGGATGATTGGCGTTTGGGTGATCGGTGACAGGATAAAGCAACAGTAGAGCACATAGCAGATGCACTTTTGTCGTGGCACAAAGCTGATTGGCTGCAACTGCCGCCAAGTTTGCACCAGCACTGTCACCACCGAGAGCTAACCGTGCCGAATCACCGCCCCACTCCGCAGCAGATTTGACAGCCCAGTGTATGGCGGTGAGGGTATCTTCCAGAGCCGCTGGATAGGGATATTCTGGTGCAAGTCGGTACTCGATCGACACAACAATGATTTCGGCTGCCTGACTCAAAAGACGGCAAAATGGGTCGTGCGTCGCGACTGAGCCACCCACCCAGCCACCTCCATGTAGATAGACCAACACAGGCAACAATGCGGTGCTAGGTGGACGATAAAGACGAGCGGCAAGGTGGGGGGCAATCTCCACGTCACGAGTCTCAACCGCGTTCGGCAAACCGGGGATGGACGCACGACTCTCTAGTGATCGCACAAACATTGATCGCACCATTTGTACCCGTTCCTCATTTGTCATCGGCGCGAGATCGCCTGAATTTGCAGCCTGCTCATCTAGTAAGTGTCGCAGCGCTGCATCGATTGGTTTTCGTTTTCTCATGGTGATTCTTTGATTCATGACATCAATGTTTTCAAGCATCGGTTTGGTTGGAATTAAAGAGACTGACCACCAGAGACTTCGATTCTCTGTCCAGTGATCCAGCGATTCTCTTCAGATAGCAACAGCGAGATTGCACTGCCAATATCATCTGGCTCACCCACCCGACCTAACGCAGTTTGGGATGTGATGTACTTGTTCACTTCTGGATTGTTCCGCACGACACTTCCCTCGGTGGCAATCGCGCCCGGAGCAATTACATTCACTGTGATTTGTCGATGACCCAATTCCTTTGCCAGGTATCGGGTCAGAACCTCAATTGCGCCCTTTGTACTGGCATAGGTAGAGCTTCCTGAGTATGTGATGCGGGTAAGAAACGATGAAAGATTTACAATTCGTCCATTATCTTTAAGCAATAGCAGCAGCTTCTGGGTGAGAAAGAAAACACCCTTAAAGTTAATATTGAACAATTGATCAAATTCGTCTTCAGTCACTTTTGTGAAAGGGTTACGATCAGCAATTCCGGCATTATTGACAAGGAAATCAAACTGTTCAGTTTGCCAGGTATTTTGCAGAGATTGTTTGACTTGCACTACAAATGCATCAAACGTTTTGATGTTGCCTGTATCGAGTTGCAGTGCTACTGCTTTACCTCCCATTGCTTCGATTTCAGACACAACGGCTTTCGCTTCTGCCTCACTGTTGAGATAGGTCACAATGATACCTACCCCTTTGTTTGCCAGTGCCAAAGCCGTGTTTTTGCCCAATCCTCGACTCGAACCTGTGATTAAAGCGATCGTTGCTTTGTCTTGCATCATTGTCTTATCTTTTTCAGTTTCTTTTCTCTAGTCGTCAAGCTTGAAGATTTTGTGCTGGTTCAAAGTGAATTACTTTATTCAGTCAATCTTCAGGTATTTCTAGCTTGCAATTTGAAGGACGATTTTGCCTTGTACATGACCCGCTTGCAGCATCTCATGCCCTTTACGCACTTCTCGCAACGACAAAACAGTTTGAATGGCTGCCTTGACTTTCCCAGCATCGATTAACTTGGCAATTTCGCTCAGTTGAGTCATGCTCGGATGACTTATAAAGAACGTGCTGCGAACTTCGTGTGGTTTTGCCTTTTTAGGATCAAGTGAAGAAATTGCTGAGACGAGAATCCCACCGGGCTTCAAGACTTGCCATGATCGCTCCTGCATTTCACCGCCGACCAAATCCAACACCACATCGACATCATGTACCACCTCCTCGAAGCGCGTGGTGCGATAGTCTACCACCTCATCTGCACCCAACTCTTTGACCAGGGCTTGTTTACTCGCAGAAGCTGTTGAATGAGGACTTCGTTCGGTTTCGGTTCTGGTCGAGCAGTTTCCTCATAGGACAACACTTCTGGGTCACCATAGGCGTGAATTTGCACTGCTTTCATTGTTGTCATTGTTGTTCCTCCTTCTTGTATATATAGTAAAGTTGAGTTGTCAATACCTTTCTTTATGCAGCGTCCTCTGCATTGAAAGATTAGCACAAATCTTGTGTGGTATGGATTAGAGCAACTGACCGCCAGAGACTTCGATTTTCTGTCCAGTGATCCAGCGATTTTCTTCAGACAGCAACACCGCAATTGCTCCACCAATGTCATCCGGTACACCCACACGACCGAAAGCATTTTGCGCCGCGATGAATTGATTAATTTCTGGATTGTCCCGCACGAGACCACCCTCAAAATCGGTTTCAGTTGGACCTGGAGCGATCGTGTTCACTACAATTTGTCGATGTCCTAATTCCTTTGCCAGGTATCGGGTTAACACTTCGATCGCTCCCTTTGCACTGGCGTAAACGGCATAGCCCGGAACGGTAAAACGGGCAAGACCGGATGAAAGATTCACGATTCGTCCTCCATCTTTAAGCATTGGGAGCAGTTTCTGCGTCAGGAAGAAAACGCCTTTGACATGAATGTTGAACAATTGATCGAACTCTAGTTGTCTTGACTGACCAGAATATGTAGTAGCTCGAAATTCAGGCCATAGTTTGCAATCTTACGGGCGCGATCAACTACGGCATCGGCTCCTTTGGCAGTGCCTGAAATCGTGTTGTTTCCAGGGAGTGTCCATTGTGCATCGTCAGTCAGGAGGGCACGC
Source organism: Nostocales cyanobacterium Centralia_MAG_434 (assembly GCA_021324415.1). Taxonomy (GTDB): domain Bacteria; phylum Cyanobacteriota; class Cyanobacteriia; order Cyanobacteriales; family Nostocaceae; genus JAJPJF01. The sequence continues at coordinate 5,104 of JAJPJF010000333.1, read as the reverse complement.
ATCGCGCTCCAATCCTTTGCAACAAGCGCAGAATGAAAGCGATGGGCAATATCAAGCTGGACTTGATGATGGGTCAGTTGCGAACTGTCAGTTTGAGGTCGTGAACTCATTACAGTAATCCTCAAATAGTTTGAATTCTGCTCTTTTCACCTATCTGAACTGTACAAAGTTCTAATGCTTGATTGCTTTCAGATTCTTATGGCAGTTTGTCAGATTCTTATGGTGTTAGCGAACTTGTTTTGGAGTCATGCCAGTGAGTCGCTTGAACTGTTGCGTTAGATGACTTTGGCTGGAGAAACCGACTTGCAAGGCAATATCCGCAATCGTCAGATCTGTTTTCGCCAGCATTACTTTCGCCCGTTCTACCCGCTGTTGAATCACATACTGATGTGGAGAAATACCGATCGCCCGTTTGAACAAACTCGCAAAGTAAGTCGGGCTAATGTTAATTACTTCAGCAATTTCCACCAGCGATAAATCTTGATCGAGATGAGTATGGATGTAATCGATCGCTTGCTGTAACTCAGTACGAGTTAAGCTCTTGTTCTCAACTGTGACGATGGATGGAGACTCAGAGTAGTGTCGCAAGAGATGAATAACTAACACCTGAGTCAAGGATTCGACATACAATCGCCCCATGATGCTATTTGAACGCAACTCAGATAGCAACAGCATTGCAATCTGTTGAAGTTGTGAATCTTGCTGACCAAAACAGTTCACAAGATCGATCTGCTCTCGATCCATTTCGGAGGCTTCAGCGACTTGTTTGAGCAACTCCGGTTTTAAGCAAATGTGCAGCGAGGAACAGCCCCCTTCGTGCCAACACCAGTAGCTTGGTTGTCCGGCAGGAACGAGGATAGTATCTCCCTTTTGAATGGTGGATTTGTGCAGGCGATCGCCACGCTTATAAGTGAGATGTCCAGGTTGCCCTAAGGGGAAGCTGAGCCAATGGTCTGGCAAAGCAGGCAGTTCGATTGAACTTGGAGTTGCAAGAGGCTGATACTTTTCGACCAAAATGCCATTCCAGTCTAAGTGGCGACTGGATGACACCAGCGTTTTGTTCATCCGTCGAGTGAGGTTGATCGAGCTAACAAGATTTCCTGCTACAGATTCTGCTTTCGGCATTTGACTTACGCAATAGAACGGCGCGCTGTTAAATTTTATTTGATCAATCGCTAATGAAAATCTTCCTTTTGAACGATTTTGATTTTCATACTTTTGCTTCTAATTTTTTGCAACGCACTCTCATGCACCAGGTAAAGTTCCGGGCAGTCCAAGAATTTCATCACCAATCTTGGCACAGATTTGCAGAAACAATGCCATGTCCGTTGTTTCTGTCTTGCTCAATGTCCCTGCGGCAGCAACCAGTCGAGCAAATCCGCTCGGTGCAGTCACCATTAATCCGTGACCGGGGCGATCGTTCAACACACCGACTACATGAGGTACACCAACTGGAATCAGGAAATGATCGCCTGCATTTAGCACAAGTTTGTTTTCACCAGCCCAGACGGTGAATTCTCCTTCCAGCACATAGAGGTGTTCCGAATAGCGCATGTGGCGATGGAGAGGAGTCTGTTTGCCCGGAAGAATATAGGTTTCAAGTAGATCATATTGCCTTCTGGTCGCGGTGTGATCCGCAAGAATAGTGAGACAGGAAGAACCAAATAGCCAGCGAGATTGTGTCATCAGATTGCTCCTACTTCAGTGATTTGTGTCATCCGCGTGAGCTTACAAGCAGTAAGAACTATTGTGTGCATGGCTTCATATCTACCCAACTGAGTTAAATGACTCCACTATCAATAGAGTAACGAGTTCTAATGCTTCACTTCTGTCAGATTCTTACACTGATTTGTCAGATTCTTACGATGCACTAGCTGTTGGACAAACAATCACTATAATCTTGTGCTGATCATGGTTCTGAGCTTGCAGTGATCGTATTCAGTTCAGCGACTACTTGCGGCGGAAGTTGCAGAGATGCAGCTCTAACATTCTCTCGCAGATGATCAACTGACGACGTTCCGGAAATCAGCAAGATGTTGGGAGAACGCTGGAGCAGCCATGCCAAAGCGACCTGCATCGGGGTTGCTGACACTGAAGCGGCCACTGTCGAAAGCGTGGATGACTGTAGCGGTGTGAACCCGCCAAGCGGGAAGAACGGCACATAAGCGATCCCCTGTTGTGCTAGATCATCAATGAAAGCGTCGTCTTCTCGGTGTGCTACATTGTACTGGTTCTGCACACAAACAATCTCTGTGATCGTTTGCGCCTCTGCCAACTGCGTAGGCGTGACATTGCTCAAACCGAGGTGACGAATTAATCCTTGTTCTTTGAGTTCAGCTAAAGTCGTCAGCGGCTCTGCGAGAGAACCTTCTGCTGTCCCATGACCGTTGGGCATACCCATCATGCGGAGATTAACGACATCAAGCGCATCGAGTCCGAGGTGACACAAGTTGTCGTGTACAGCATCAGTCAATTCTTGCCGTGACATGGCGGGCACCCATGACCCATCCTCAGGACGGCGTGCCCCGACTTTGGTGACGATCATCAGATCCTCGGGATACGGGTGCAGCGCTCGTCGGATAATCTGATTCGTGATGTGAGGTCCGTAAAAGTCGCTCGTGTCGATATGATTGACTCCAAGAACTACTGCTTCACGCAGAACGGCAATGGCAGCATCCACATCAAGCGGTGGACCCCATACTCCTGGACCCGCGAGTTGCATGGCACCATATCCCATACGATTCAGTGTTATGGAAGTGTTTGGAAGCGTGAAACTGCCTCCAAGATTCGTTTGTGTAAACATATTGCTGTTCCCTCCAGGGATTTTTTAATTGCTTAAAGAAAACAATGCGGCATCATTTTCCTTATTCTTTGGCGGTCTCTCTTGAGATGCCCTCATCCTACGAATTCGATCCAGGGTTGCAAATGCCCAAACCTATCCGATGATTGCCTATTTCTCCAAAATGGTCATTTTAAGAGGTTCTATAATAGTCAAAAACAAGATGTTTAGCGAGTCAAGGATCTAGCATGACTGTTGAAATCCTTAACAGGAACGAAACCTCAGAACAGTGCAAAGAACTAGCTACATTAATAGCACGGCATACGAATGACAAAAGGCACAATGTTCATCCAACGGCGATCACTCCGTTGAGCTTTGCGAGATCGGATGCGACATCTACCACAAACCATTATGTTGATGAACCGCGCCTCACCATCATTGTCCAAGGCAAGAAAAAAATGTTGCTGGGCGAGGAAACATATCCCTATGGCGTAGGGCAATATCTTGTTGTTTCGGTTGATTTACCGATGAGTGGATGTATCGTTGAGGCGACACCTGACCAGCCGTATTTAGGATTGAAGCTGACCATAGACCCGATACAACTGTGTGAGATGGTTGCTCAAATAAATTTCAACTCAGGAACGCAAGAGAACTCTGTTCGAGGCTTATTTGTCAGCAACGCCGATGTGACGCTGCTCGAATGTGCCCTTCGACTGACAAAGCTCCTAGATACGCCCCAAGATATTCCCATGCTGGCACCAATGATGATTCGGGAAATCTACTACCGTCTGCTCATGGGTGAACAAAGTGAAGCCGTGCGTCAGATTGCTACATCTGGCAGCGCAATGCAGCAAATTGCTGAAGCGATCAAACGGATCAAGTCTGAGTTTACCCAACCGATGCGAGTTGAGGAGTTAGCGAGGCAGGTGAGGATGTCTACTTCGTCGTTTCATCAGCATTTCAAGCAAGTCACTTCAATGAGTCCGCTTCAGTATCAAAAGCAATTAAGACTTTTAGAAGCGCGTCGCCTGATGCTTGCCGAAGATTTCGATGCCACTTCTGCTGCCTACCAGGTGGGGTACGAAAGTCCCTCACAGTTTAGCCGCGAATATTCCCGGATGTTTGGTGCGCCACCGATGCGAGATGTTGAGCGGTTGCGAACGACTTCGGGGTATTGCAACGATTCATGAAAAATTGCGCCATATTGCGGCTCTTGTGCAGTTTTGGAATTAAGGTGAACTGCTGTCGAGTATCAAATTAAATTGGCTCATGTGTAGATTTGGTGATCTTGGTAGAGGGGGAGGCACAAGAGGTGGGCAGAAGAACTGAGGTAGGGAGATCCAAAAAAGCAGTTGCACTACACAGAGCAAAATAATGATTTACTCATAAGTGGTTCTGCGTTACTTGGGCTTGGAAGGAGAAGAGAATGTTAGAGATAACAAGGGGAGCAATCTGGCGTTATTTGCTAGGGATAGCTGTTGGTGGAGCTTGGATGTTGAGTGCAAATTGTACTCTAGCCCAGATAGTACAGCATAGACTTTTGGGTAGAACAGGTTTACGAGTTTTGGAAAGTATTCATTTGTAAACCAGTAATATTAATAGGCAACTGTATTGGTTCATTGATTTCCCTAGCTGCCGCAGATGCCCATCCAGAGATGATGCAGGGTATGGTGATGATGAGTTTGCCTGATCCATCATTAGAGCAAGAGCTGTGCCTACTTTAGTGCGTCCAGTTGTTACCACTCTTAAATCTTTAATTGCTTCTTCCTTTGTACTCAACACTTTGTTTCCAGTGCTGCGTCAACCAAGCATATTGCGGCGGTGGGCTGCTATTGCATACGCCAACCCTGATGCTATTACCAACGAACTACTAGAAATTTTAGCTGCTCCCGCCCAAGACCAAGGTTCTGCACGTGCTTTCGCTGGTGTGTTCAGAGCCACGATAGGTATTAATTGTAGTCTTAGCGTGAAGACACTACTGCCGACTCTAAAAATTCCTATGCTTTTGATTTGGGGGCAAAAAGACCGACTTGTTCCGCCAGTACTTGCTAGTCAGTTTGCTCAGTACAATGAGAATTTGCAACTGCTCTATCTAAAAAATGTAGGACATTGCCCCCATGATGAAAGCCCAGAAATAATCAATCAGGCTATCTTGGATTGGATCAACAAATCTTTTCCTTCTAACTCTGTTTCATTACTTTAGGCAGAATAAAGTCTGGAGTTATCAGCAATTCTCATTTTGAAAAAAAATCAGATAAAATTCTCATATTTAAATAGAGAACTTGTGTCGAACCATCATTTTTTGATAGATAATTATCATCCGAT
>JAJPJF010000355.1 GCA_021324415.1 Nostocales cyanobacterium Centralia_MAG_434 | reverse complement strand
AGCAATAAAGCTACTTCAATTTTATGGACTTTTATCGTTAAATCAAGGGTTTTGCTTTCTTACTGAGTAATAAAATTACATCAATTTTTCTTGGTGCAAGATATGAGTTAGGGAATAGGGTGTTTTATTCCTACTGCTAATTTCCGATTCCCAATTTCTCACTCCCAATTCCCACTCTCATTTCCAATTCCCCACTCCCCACTCCCTATTTATGATTACAGACTCCTCAATTCGTGAACAAGGTTATATATACTTCCTAAGTGAAGTTCCAGAACTACTACAAATTATTGAACAAGAGTTATTTAGCTTATCGGAGGCTCACAGCATTACTAAAGTACATAACTTAATGCGAGCAACTCATACGATCAAAGGGGGGGCTGCTAATGTTGGGCTAGAGGTAGTTAATAAGATAGCTCATTATTTAGAGGATATATTTAAGACTTTTTATAACTCAAATGTCAAGATTGATGCAGAATTAAGAACTTTGCTCTTTCAGGCTTTTGAATGTTTGCATCTACCATTAATGTCAGAGCTTAACCATACAACTATTGATAATGATGAAATTCTACAACGAGCAGCTTCAGTTTTTGCACAGTTGCAAGAAAAACTAGGCGATGCTTTTAGCACTGAAACTTATATTCCTACTTCCGAAGAATTGGGATTTGATATTGTATTATCTATCTTTGAGACAGGAGTCACGCATCGTTTAGAAAGCATTACTCAAGTCATTAAAGAGCAGTCAAGTACAACAGAAATCGCCGATTTTTTACGTTCTCAGGCTGAGGTGTTTCTCGGCTTGTCACAATCCTTAAATTTACCGGGTTTTGGCGCGATCGCTAAATCAATTATCGCCGCACTAGATGCTAACCCGACTCTAGCACTTAAAATTGCCAAAATTGCCCTTACTGATTTACTAGAAGCACGAGAAGCTGTGTTAGCAGGCGATCGTACGAGTGGTGGAAAACCTTCTTCTGCTTTGGAAGCATTAACAACAGTAGCAACAGATGATAAAAAGGATGTCGAAAATGAGTTAGCTATAGTTGCCCAAAAGAACTTATCTACAACACAATCTGTTATTACTACATCTTTAAGAAGTGAAGTTGAAGAATTTTATATTTTTTTGAATAAAACTGGTAATAACAAAGCCAATTTTTATTTAAAAGTAATACGTTATATTTTAGGATGGTTTAATCATGAACTAGAAACACCTTATCCAAAGCTCAGTTTAGCTTTGCTTATTCCTAAAGAAGAAAACGTCGTTGATCATATTGAAGATTGGCTATTTAAATTTCTAGACTTTGTGCATTCTGAAGAAGATAGCCACAGCCTTTATCTTTATCGTCATGGATTAGTTTTAACAATTCTCCTTACAGTTGCTAAGTTTCAGTGTGCTGATAGTAACTCAGCAATTATTCAAACACTGCAATCTAGAATTATTAAATTAGCAGAAGAATATAAAAGATATCCTGAAATTTGTTATGAAGAAAGTAAATTATTTGATCATCCTAAGTTACAAAGATTACTAGAAATCAAAGAGATATCACCTTCTGAATCCTCTCAACCGAGTGAAAATTTAATAGAAGCAATATGGGGAGACGAAGTGACTTCAAGGATAAATAGTATTTCTTTAGAAATGTCTGAATCATCACCAGAAAGTGAATTAGTCGTGACTGATACAACTGAAAGAATGGTTGAAGTCGCCGAAGTTGCCTCCGATTTCACTACAAAAAATGACCAGTCACCTGAAGATAAATCTCCAGCTTCTCCAAGTCCTAACTCTCGCCAGAGTTCACTTGTGCGAGTGGACGTTGAAGGACTAGAACGCCTAAATTATCTTGCAGGAGAATTGCTGATTTATCAAAAACGACGAAATTTGCAAGATGAACAGCTTCAAGAAGTCATCAATCAATTATTTCAGCAACTACAGAGACATCAAACAACTTTAAACGAATTGCGTGACCTACCAACACAGTGCCAAAAATTTGACATCCGACAAAGGCAACAATTTGCATCTGTAGATTTCGACTCTCTAGAACTGGATGAATATACAGAGTTTCATATAAAGTTACACGAAGCGATAGAAGAGACTCTACAACTACAAGAAACAACAGAGTCTCTTGATTTGATTCTCAGACAAGCCACTCAAGTTCATGATAAACAACAGCGTTTAACGCTGGGTATGATAGATAACCTAGTTGATGCGCGAATGTCACCTTTGGGAAATACTTTGCATCGCTTTCCCCAAATGGTTCAAAATCTAGGAAATGTTTATGGCAAAAATGTAGAACTCAAACTTACTGGCACACAAGTCTTAGTAGATAAAGTGATTGCCGAAAAGTTATATGACCCTTTATTGCAATTAGTACGTAATGCCTTTGATCATGGTATAGAAGCACCGGAAGTTCGGTCTCGAAGTGGAAAACCAGAACAAGGAGTTATTGAAATCTGTGCCTATCATCAGGGTAGTCAAACTATTATCGAAGTTCGAGATGATGGTCTAGGTTTGAATTTTGAAAAGATTCGTGCCAAGGCCATTGAACTTAATCTGATGAGTGCTGAAGCTATTCATAGCGGGGATAACTCTACCTCCACAGCAGAATTATTAGAGTTTTTGTTTTCACCTGGTTTTTCCACCGCGAGTAAGGTAAATGAAATTTCTGGACGTGGTATGGGATTAGACATTGTGCGTTCTCAACTACAAGCGCTCAATGGTTCAATTACAGTGCAATCATTACCCAACCAAGGAACAACTTTCATACTTAAAATTCCATTTTCTATGACTACTGATCAACTCATGTTAGTTCAAGCAGGAGGTACTATTTATGCCTTACTCTTGGAAAGTATTGAAAAAATATTGCTTCCTAGTGCTGTTTCCATCAAGGAATTTGAAGGGAAGAAAGTCTTGTACTGGAGCACAGGTATTGATGAACACATGATCAGCATCCGCAAACTCTCAGAGTTAATATACTATGCTGGCTCATTCAAGAGCAGTGCGACTCTCCAAAATAAATTGGCAACTGACAGCATAGGAACAATGATGAATCCTGTGCTGTTACTGCGGCATAATCAAGAACTTTTTGGTTTAGAGGTTGACCAAATCATTGGTGAACAAGAGCTGGTCATTAGACCTTTAGGTCCAACAATCACTCCCCCAAAATATGTTTATGGTTGCAGTAACTTAGCAAATGGAACTCTCATCTTAGTGATTGATACTAGCGTGCTGTTGGAGTCTTATAAGATGCAAGCGGCAATTGATGTCATGGTGCTACCAACAGATTCAGCCTCTAAGAAAAAAGCCTTGCCAATGGCGACTTCAACCATGCAGTATCCATTGCTACCTACTCCTACGACTGATGGTGAGTCAAAGCACAAAACACCAAAAGTCGTTTTAGTAGTCGATGACGCAATCAGTTTGCGTCAAACCCTTTGTCTCACCTTCCAAAAATCTGGCTATCAAGTCTTGCAAGCGCAAAATGGTGTGGAAGCTTTAGAGCAATTGCAGCAACATCCCGAAGTTCAAGTTGTCATTTCCGATTTGGAAATGCCGCGGATGAATGGTTTTGAGTTTTTATCCCATATCCGACAAGATCCTAAGTTAGCCGATAAACCAGTCGTCATTCTGACATCTCGTAGCACGGAAAAACACCGCCAACTCGCCCAGGCACTTGGTGCAACAGCTTACATCACCAAGCCTTATTTAGAGCATGAGTTTCTAGCCACTGTTGAGAGTTTAACGAATTCTGACGCTGAAACATTCTTTAGGGAATAGTTAAAGCACATTTTTTAAGTTCATCGAGGGAAACAACTTCCAAAGCTCTAGGGTGAGTTGCTGAGAGAATAACGGGTGGTGCTACGCCAGCATCAAAAGCTTCTTTCCAACGAGCAGCACACAAACACCAGCGATCGCCTGGTTTCAAACCAGGAAAATCAAATGCAGGAACAGGGGTACTCAAGTCATTTCCTCGTGATTTGGTAAACTCAAGGAATTCCTCTGTCACTTGAGCACAAACAACGTGCAATCCAAAATCCTGCCCACCTGTGTTACAGAATCCATCGCGGTAATAGCCAGTCACTGGGGAAGTGCAGCATAACTCTAGTTCTGTACCTAGTACGTTTCTCGCGTGTGCCATCTTCAATTCCTTAATGATTCTGTTGTTAGGACTACACCCGTTTAGAGGCAGAGTGCAAGGTATTGAAACACCTACGACAAGATAAATTTTTGTGGATCTTCCTACACCTTTACACCCTGTGCACGGATATTTAAGAAGCTAAGGCAACTGTCACCTTTTCTTGTAATTCGCCTTTCTGATACATTTCAATCAAAATATCTGAACCACCAACGAATTCACCATCAATATAAACTTGAGGAATTGTTGGCCAGTTGGAATATTCTTTGATCCCCTGACGGATTTCGGGGTCGTCTAGAACGTTAACTGTCTCGAATGGTACACCCAGCGTGTTGAGGATCTGCACCACATTATTTGAGAAGCCGCACTGAGGCATCAATTTGGTTCCTTTCATGAAAACCAAAATTTTGTTTTGTTTTACCAAGTTGTCAATTTTTTCTTTGAGTTCTGGTGTCATGATTTATTGATTCCTATTTTTTTGTGAGTCTATCGTCAATAGTCTATGAGGTTGACTAATGACTACTTTGCCAAACTTCAGGAGTATATGTTTTTAGTGCCAAGGCATGAATTGCTTCAGTAGACATCGCTTGCCGCAACGAACCATAGACTAATTGGTGTTGTTGTACCAGTCCTTTGCCTGCAAACTGCGATGAAACAACTGTCACTTGATAGTGGTCACCGCCTCCAGTTAGGTCTTGCACCTGAACCTGGGCATCTGGCAGTTCCGCCTTGATCATTGTCTCAATCTGCTGCGGATTAATCATCGCAATTCCCAAACAACTTCTTCCACATATATTTTATTTCAATTTTTGAGAGGGATATCAACTCCCATGTTGGCTACATTTTACACCAACCTAATAGATAGCACGGCTAAACAGTAGCATGTACTTCATTAACACTAAAGCAGGAAGCTCACGTGCTTCCACTGGTGGGTCAGCTTACAAGTATTTTTTGAAATAGGATGCACCCTTGTGAGGAGCCTACAAAATGTACGGCAAGACAAAGAAAGACAGTTGCAAGTCGTTTAGAAATGCGGGAAAGGCGGGAGAAAAAGTCGTAAGAAACTTCTTTTGACTTATTTTAGTTTTTGAGAAGAGCTAGAGTTATTGCTCCCAGGAGAAGAGGAAGGAAAAGGAGTATTACTTCCGCCTTTGGATGAAGACCCGGAAGCACGAGCACCCCCTGGAGAAAAGGGTGCATCAACAAAACCCAACTCTAACAACTGCTGGTAAGCTTTTTTGCCCAAATCTCGTGTTGGATTTTGACTCTTAATAATTTGCACCAGCAAGGGTACAGCTAATTCTGGTTGATTTTCTGCTCGATGTACTAATGCTAGTTGATATGTAGCTTCATCGCGCATTTGTGCAGCATCTAGCGCCTTCTTACGCTGAGCATCAGCCACTCTATTATCTATTCCAGAAAAACTAGAGTTTAGCTCTTCATAAAAATTAGATAGCTGATTGAAAACCTGACGAGCTTCTTGAAGCTTCTTTGCAGCTAAAGGGTAATTTTGGGAAGAAACTGCATTATTTGCTTCAGACATAAGACGTTTCCCACCATCAAAACTCAAAAGCCCGCTATTTTCTCCTGTGGGATGGAGATTATTGGGAGCACTAGGGTCGATGGGTTGAGGGATAGGATTGTCTTTTAGCTTTCGTACCTCCTGAGCTTGAACAGATGGTAGCAGACTGAGGACTGCTATGACTGAGATGAAAGTGCAGCGTATCAAAGAAACAGTTGAAGCCAGTTTCATGGGATTTATTTGTGCAACAACTAAACAAAACAGGGATATAAACTTCGGGTATCTTAACTCTGTTTTGCTCTTTAACAAAGCAGAAGCATATAGTGACGTGACGTATTCCCACACTGACAGCAAGCTGTACAGTGTAGGCTTCTCAGTGCCTCCCGGTATTCGTCGGACATTGAGTGAGCTTTGTTTATACTGCACGAGACGTCCCGCCGAACAGTTGAACAACGACAAAGATTGTTCAAACCTTAGTACTGTCAGAGTTTTACCCACCCACAGAAAGCGATTTCAGTGAAATCTAATTACTGGATAGAACCCTTTACTCTGAGTTTTCAATGTACAGTGTACAGCAAGCGGTTGGCTATTAGTTTGATTAAATCTGTACTGCTTTATGATAACATAATGGGTAGTTATTGTTTACCCATTATGAAAGATTCTCGATTAAGTTTAAGAATGTCATCTCGTCGATTGAATAAATTACGCCAATATGCTGCAAGCAAAGATAAGACAGTTACTCAAGTTGTTGAAGACTGGGTTGATAGGTTGCCCAACACGGAGGTTGGAAGTCAAGGTACTGTCTTGACTTCCTCTGTTTCTAGTGAAAAGAATGAGTCAGAAGAAGCACCTTAATTACCCCGCAATTTATCTTTTCACTCGTCCTGACAGGTTGCGTGAAAGGCTTCTCGCGAAGGTAGCTCAGTTTCTTTGATAGACTCAAAGTCGATTGAATTGAGTTCCCATAGTTTTCACAAAATGGCCAAGCCAATCACGCAATCATCGAGATGCGATAACCCCCAACTCTAATGTTTAATCAGAAGTACCATCCCAACCACAGCAAATGCACTAGCAGCAGTTCTCTGTAAGAGTTGCGGCTGGAGCCACTTTGTTGCTTGACTTCCAATGATGACTCCAATTGCAGTCACTAGCCAAAGTGCCAGAGTGGATGATGTGAAAATGGTTACAGGCGCATGGTACTTTGCAGCTAAAGTAGCCGTTGCCAACTGCGTCAAATCTCCCCACTCAGCAATAAAAATGGTCATGAATGCAGATGCAACAGACTTGGAAAAACGCCTTACCTTTTCTTTAGAGTCACATTCAACCTCCTGATCACAAGGTACTTCTTCTCTGCGCCACATCTGAACGGCAAACACTAGAAAGAGAATCCCCGCAGCTAGATGAACAAACTGTGGTGGTAAAAGGCTTAGTAAACTACCGAAGGCTACAGCCACCAAGCTTTGAATGACAAATGCAGCGGCTGCACCTAAAAAGACTGCCATTGGATGGTGACACGTTGCTAGAAACAGAGTTGCAAAAGCCGTTTTGTCTGGCAGTTCAGCCACAAAAATCAGTACAAAAGTGGAGATAAAAAGATTGAATTCCATTGGTCTGTTTGCTCCTCAAGCTAAAAAGGATTGATCACCACTTATCCCTTGTGAGCTTGGTGAGCACACAGACACTTCACCAAGCTCACTTCAGATGTGAACTTAGTGAAGGTCTCGCTTTCAAGTGTTCAAAAACTTGTCACCTAAACCAGGCTTTCATAGCCAGCATGTTGACTTAGGCGGACCGACATGCAGAAAAATGCCAGCAGCTACTCCCCTTCAGATATTGCTCATTATATCCCCTTTTGCAATTCTGTAAAGTAGGAAGTATTGATATAGCAATCCTATTTGAGATCTAAACAGAAGCAATCTAGAAGGCTTGTAAATAAAAGAACCCGTGAATGTGCTGTTTGTAATTCATTTAGGATTGCTATAGAAGCATTGTAGGGTTTCCGGTTCTACCTTAAACACAATCAACAACTAACAAATTTATGAAGCCTCATTTCTGATTCGTGATGGCTTAACCGCCGGAGATCCTCTGCTAAATCATTCATCAGTGCTTTGGCATCTTGCTTTACACAACCTTTTGCGTAGTCTGACACTTTAATAGCCGATCCAATACGGATACTTACATCAGTGCCCCAGCTAGGGTAAGGTTGGCTGTAATGAATACCAATGGGTATAATTCTGACTCCCAGTCCTGAGTGACTAGATTCAGCGCTCAAAGCCAAACGGGCAATTCCTGGCTTCAACGTATGAAGTTTACCCCTATGGATGCCTCCTTCAGGGAAAATAACTAATGTTTCTTTTTGTTGAAGCAATTCAACCGCATGACGCAGAGTGATGATTGATGGCCGTTGAGTATCTACAGGAAATCCACCCATGCGTCGAACTAACCAGCCTTGCAATCCTTGGCACTCATCAATAGTAACCATAAATCGGAGGTCTCGACCTGTCACACAGCGACCAGCCGCGTATGGTACCAACAGTGCATCCCAACGGGACCGATGCGTAGGCGCAAGGATGACAGGACCAGTTTTAGGTAGATTTTCTTGTCCAGCAATTCTAATTTGACCAAAGAAAAATGGCAGAAGGAAGTGACGTCCTAAAAGATATGCCAAAGGACTGAACCAAGGAGAAACATGCGAAGTGGTGACTGCCTTAGCTTTTACTGGTATATTAACGGAGTTTTCAAAACACTGGTCAGATGAAGAGAGTGGCTCAATCATGAGGATAGTTTGACAGCTGGGTAAAATAAATATAAAAGTCCTGTAGATATAACGTAAATTCTCTTCCTTGATTTGTGTTACACCAGCTGGACAGTTTTGTCTCTGTCCGTCAAGTGATGTTTTGTCGTCGATTCACAAACCAGTTTTGTAATTGTTGGCGACAGCGAGACTCCATAATGCCTCCAATAACACGTAAACGGTGATTGGAAGCAGCACTATCGGGTATGTTGACAACAGTGCGAATTGCGCCAGTTTTTGGATCGTCCACTCCGTAGACTAGAAGTCCTACACGTGCTTGTACAATCGCGCCCGAACACATTGGACAAGGCTCCAGGGTTACATAAAGAGTACATTGATTTAAACGCCAATTTAGTAAAGTTTTGGCTGCTTGTCTGATGGCGATAATTTCTGCATGAGCTGTTGGATCTTTGTCTCGTTCTTTTCGGTTTCCTGCTTCTGCTATTAAAGCTCCCGATGCATCAGTAATAACAGCACCAACCGGTATTTCACCTTGCTCACCTGCTATCTGTGCCAATTCTAGGGCGCGATTCATCCAGTAGCAATGTATAAGGTACTGTGAGTGGTTAATTAACATCAAGCGCTAGGAAAAATACATCCGCTTTAAATCCCCTGCTTTGAAGTATGGGAATTTCCCTGTTCCCTCTTAATTTATAAGTTATGGCTTAATTATCATCCAATAACCTCCATCCTGCACCAATCATTTGAGCAAGTTCTTCTAAAGAGAATTTGTTGATAGTGTGTGCCAATTGTTGAAAATGACGAAATTTATCCTCGGATTTTTCATCAGTAGGATCTAAGCCAAAAAAGTCACAAAAAATATAATAACTACCAGCTATTCTAATAAAAAAACGATTAATTCCACTAACAAACGCTCTTGAGTTTTTCTCAGCTTCACAGCTAACCAGAGGCTTATTTTTTTCATAATAAAAGTCACCTCGGTTATGCTTGTTTTTATTTCTTTTCGCAATCACTTTGATCACCCTATCACCCCTTTCTTGCCGCAATCGAGCGTAGCGTTTGCACCAATTCTTTTCCATGAGTGTCTCCTTTTTTAGCTGCATAGTCGATGATTACCTGCTCTATCTGTTGCCGATCAAGAGCATCTCCGTCTAGGTAAAAACCAACTAGCAAATCTCCAAACAGTTTGGTGTCTTGCTTTGCCTTGTGCATCAAGTCTTCAAACATAACACTCGTCTACTAGAGTTTTCCCAGGGTTGTGAGGTCGATCAATTGACACAGAGATGACACTCGCGGTTATCTTTTGCGAAAACAAAAAAATACTCAAGAAACGGATTGTCAGTAAAAGAAACTATGTTCTCAAGACGAGAGATCTTTCCTCATTGTCCTCTATTGAGGATTTGAAGGCTCAATCCTTATTCTCAAGAATTCTAAGAAGTTTAGCAATGATTGTGTGTGTTTTGCTTGTGGGTTGTTTGTTTTGCTGGGTTTCATGCATTGTCTCACTTAACTTATTCCACTTTCTTTTTTTGTAGTAATTTATCTAAATAAGTAATTACAATTACAGTTACTATCTAGCAGGTCTATGATCCTTATCATTGCTTGATGCGATCGCCATCGTTGCTTTAAGTTCAAAAATTGTGTATGGCATTGCCTGTTTGTAGAAAAAAAGCACCTTATATTAGGCTAGGTGCATGCTAACTGATCCATTAGAATATCATCTACAAAAAAAATTTTCGCTTATCTTAAATCCCTTCTGGCTTAGCAAGAAGAGTATCCAGATGACCTTGTGAATCTAACTGGTAAAGATCATCACAACCGCCAATGTGCTGCTTATTTATGAAAATCTGTGGAACAGTCCGGCGTCCATTGGCACGCTCCGCCATTATAGCTCTAGCTGCCTCGTCACCATCGATTTTATATTCGGTAAACTTTACACCTTTCCACCAAAGCAACATTTTGGCACGAATGCAGTAAGGACATGTTTGCCAAGTGTAGATCTCCACATTGGCTCTAATACGCTCTGGATAACGACCTAAAAGAGGATTGAGAAAGTCCAGCATATGCTAAACCTGATAATTGTTTCTATTCTGTCCTTTGTAACCAAATAACCAATTGCCAATAATTCATGACAAAGGACTATTTTCAAGCGTAATCACTTTGAGCTAATTTGTCTTAACCTACTTACGATTAAGCAAAAATTGTGCCACAAGTGATACCTGTCCAATAAGTTAGCATCAAAACTTAACACATAGACTGGTTGGTACTATTCTCCACAGGTATCCGCCCTTTGGTAGACTTTAAAACTGAAACAGCCAGATGAAAAGACGCAACGTCTAGCAAGTGAGAGGGCAGAGTTTGTGGAAAATACACTTGGGTTAGAGATTATAGAGGTCGTTGAGCAAGCCGCGATCGCATCCGCCAAATGGATGGGGAAGGGTGAAAAAAATACAGCTGACCAAGTAGCTGTAGAAGCCATGCGGGAGCGAATGAACAAAATTTATATGCGTGGCCGCATCGTGATCGGAGAAGGCGAACGAGACGAAGCTCCCATGCTTTACATTGGTGAAGAAGTTGGCATTTGTACCCGTTCAGATGCCAAAGACTTCTGCAACCCAGATGAACTGCTCGAAATTGATATCGCCGTTGACCCTTGTGAAGGGACTAATCTCGTCGCCTATGGTCAAAATGGATCAATGGCAGTGTTGGCAATTTCCGAAAAAGGTGGTTTATTTGCTGCACCTGACTTCTACATGAAGAAGTTAGCAGCGCCACCCCAAGCACGTGGTCATGTTGATATCAACAAAACTGCCACTCAAAACCTCAAGATTCTATCCGAGTGTTTAGACCGTGCGGTTGAAGAATTAGTAGTTGTGGTGATGGATCGCCCTCGTCACAAAGAACTGATTCAGGAAATTCGTCAAGCAGGAGCCAGAGTCAGGCTGATTAGTGATGGAGACGTCTCTGCTGCTATTTCCTGTGCCTTTGGAGGTACAAACATCCATGCCTTGATGGGTATTGGTGCTGCGCCAGAAGGTGTCATTTCCGCCGCTGCTTTGCGTTGCTTAGGTGGACACTTCCAAGGACAATTGATCTACGATCCAGAAGTAGTCAAAACAGGTTTGATTGGGGAAAGTCGAGAAGGCAATATTGCACGCTTAAAAGAAATGGGCATTACAGATCCAGATCGGACTTATAATGCCGATGAATTGGCGTCTGGTAATACGGTACTATTTGCAGCTTGCGGCATTACTCCCGGAACCTTAATGGAAGGGGTTCGCTTCTTCCACGGAGGTGCAAGGACTCAAAGCTTAGTCATTTCTAGCCAGTCGCGAACTGCTCGATTTGTCGATACAATCCATCTGTTTGAAGAACCCAAAGTTCTGCAACTAAGGTAGTAGTCTTAGGGGAGTGGGGTATGGGGAGTAGGGAGTGGTAAAACTCCCTACTCCCTACTACGCCAGCGCACGCCAGTTGCTTCAACGCGGGGAACCCGCAAGAGCACACTGGCTCCTCAAGTCGGGAAACCCTTTCGGCAGTTCCTCCTGGGGGAAACCCCCAAGACCGGACTGCCTCACCACGGCGCTGGCTCCCCTACTCTCAATTACCAATTAGTAATTACCATTTAAAAAATGAATGTAGCAGTGGTGGGGTTAAGCCATAAAACAGCCCCAGTAGAAATCCGGGAAAAGCTGAGTATTCCAGAACCACAGATGGAAAGCGCGATCGCACACTTGATCAGCTATCCTCATATTGAAGAAGTCACAATCCTTAGTACTTGTAATCGTCTGGAAATTTACATTGTTACCCATGAGACAGAGCAGGGTATCCGAGAAGTTACTCAGTTTCTTTCAGAACATAGTAAATTGCCGATCAAGTCTCTGCGGCAACACCTGTTTGTGTTGTTACATCAAGATGCAGTGATGCATCTCATGCGAGTATCCGCTGGTTTAGATAGCCTCGTACTCGGAGAAGGTCAAATTCTGGCCCAGGTAAAAAATACGCACAAACTGGGACAGCAATACAATGGTATTAAAACAATTTTGAACAAATTATTTAAACAAGCTATTACCGCTGGTAAACGGGTGCGTACGGAAACTAGCATTGGTACTGGTGCAGTCTCCATAAGCTCAGCAGCAGTGGAATTGGCACAGATGAAAGTGCAAAATTTAGCTGCTTGTCGAGTGGCCATTATTGGCGCTGGTAAAATGTCACGGTTGCTGGTGCAACACTTGCTTTCCAAAGGCGCTGTACAGATTCGGATTTTAAATCGTTCTTTGCAACGAGCAACGGAATTGGCACAGATGTTTCCTGAACAGCCAATCCAAACTCATCCCCTCTCGGAGATGATGAGCGTTATTGCTGAGAGTGATTTGGTATTTACAAGTACTTCAGCAACAGAGCCAATACTCGACGGTGCCAAATTAGAAATGATTTTGGAACCTAGCAGACCTTTAATGTTATTCGATATTTCCGTGCCGCGTAATGTCCATGCCGATGTGAACAACTTGGCAAATGTACAGGCATTTAATGTGGATGATTTGAAGGCTGTGGTGGCACAAAATCAAGAAAGTCGTCGTAAAATGGCTCAGGAAGCTGAGGGACTTTTGGAAGAAGAAGTGTCATCCTTTGATGTTTGGTGGCGATCGCTTGAAACTGTCTCTACCATCAGTTGTTTACGAGATAAAATCGAAGCCATTCGCGAACAAGAATTAGAAAAAGCTTTGTCGAGATTGGGTTCGGAATTTGCAGACAAGCATCAAGAAGTGATCGAAGCTCTCACACGAGGGATTGTTAATAAAATTTTACATGATCCCATGGTGCAACTACGAGCACAACAAGATGTGGAAGCAAGACGGCATTGTATGCAAACCTTGCAAACATTGTTTAATTTAGATGTAGAGAAGCAGTTTAGCTGAGTGACTTGGGATTTGGGATTTGGGATTTTGTGTAACTTCTTGCTTGCAAGTTCATAAATTTGTCTTTTGGAAGTTGTATGCGAAATCTTAAATCTCAAATCCAAGTTAGAATAATACAGATAAATATCTTAAGACGCCGCATTTTTTGAATGGGAGTGAAGCGGCAGTCTATGATTGAAAAAACTTTTCAACGAATCTCTTACCCAATTTTACTAATATTGGGTTTATGGTTTTTGTTTGACTTAGCCTCACATTTAGCAGCAGAAATTCTCTGGTTTACGGAAGTTGGATATTTAGCAGAGTTTTTGTTGCGCTTAAAAACACAGATCGGATTGTGGATAATCGCCTTCTTGACCTCATTGAGTTTTCTATGGGTGAATTTGGCTATAGCGTCTTGGCTGAAAAGAAGGGAAAACAAGAAGGTGAGAAGGGAAGAGGCGCAAAGAGGGGAAAATGATAATTTTTTACCCCTAACGCCGAACTCTGGACTAACATTGCGCTTACTTTTACCAATAGTTCTAGGACTCAGTCTATTAGCAGGGTGGATACTGATAAATTACGGTCAGCACGCCTTGAATTTTTGGCATCCAAATACAAAATTACCTGGCATACTCTTACATTTTCCACCCTGGTTAAAGGCGCTGAGGTTCGTACATTTGCCTCAGTTTCCCATCCCAATTGTGCAGTTGGGTTTGCTGTTGGGATTGACCATAGCAATTTTGATGAATCATGAGTTTTGGTTAAGAGCGATCGCACTACTTGTGAGTTTGCTGTTCGGTTTTTTGGTATCTGGTCATTGGGTAGAGATTTTACAGTTTTTCCATGCCACTACTTTTAAGGATACAGAACCATTATTTAACCAAGATATTGGTTTTTATGTCTTCTGTTTGCCGATTTTGGAACTGTTAGATTTTTGGTCAGTTGGTCTATTTCTCTATAACTTGGCAGCAGTAACATTAATTTACCTGCGTTCAGCAAATAGTCTGAGCGAGGGAAGATTTATAGGGTTTTCTGTAGCGCAGCGGCTTCACTTAAGCGTCTTGGGAAGCCTACTTATGTTAGCAATTGCTTTACATTATTGGATTGCACGCTACCAACTTTTGTATTCAACCCGTGGTGTGAGCTATGGTGCTAGCTACACTGCTGTTAATGTGCAACTGCCAATTTATACGGTGTTGAGTTTTTTGGCAGTGGCGATCGCAATTTACTTGCTATTACGAATCATTGTTTTATCCACAGGTGTAAAAGCAAGTTTTCGATCAACTCCCTATCCACGCCAACTCGTCTACATACTGGGATTGTATATACTGGTAGCCGTGATTTCTGGGGAAATCTTACCAGAAGCAGTACAACGGCTTGCCGTGCAACCAAATGAACTTACCCGTGAACTCCCTTATATTCAGCGTGCTATTACCCTCACGCGAAAAGCCTTTAACTTAAATCAGATCGAGACACAAACTTTTGATCCCCAGGGTCAGTTAACCGCATCCGACTTACAAAAAAATAACCTCACAATTCGCAACATTCGTCTTTGGGATAAACTTCCCCTCCTAGAAACCAATCGTCAGCTACAACAAATCCGACCTTACTACAAATTTTCTGATGCTGATATTGACCGCTATACCTTAAAAAAGGAGGGGGGAACTGAAAAGCAACAAACAATTATAGCTGCACGAGAGTTAGATTATACATCTGTACCTAAGCAAGCTAAGACTTGGGTGAATGAACACCTAGTTTATACCCATGGCTACGGCTTTACACTTAGTCCTGTGAATATTGTTGGTCCTGGTGGATTACCCGATTACTACGTAAAGGATATTGGCATTGGGGGTGTGGGTCAACAAGGATCTTTGCAGATCGCCAGTCCAGCTGTTCAAGCCAGTCTTCCCATTGGTCAACCTCGAATTTATTATGGCGAAATTACGAACACTTATGTGATGACTGGGACAAAAACCTCAGAGTTGGACTATCCCAGTGGGAATGATAATGTCTACAACGTCTACGATGGACGTGGTGGAATTGAGATTGCTTCTCTATGGCGGCGCTTAGTATTTGCCCAATATCTCAAAGATTGGCAGATGCTTCTGACACAAAGCTTCACACCACAAACCAAGTTGCTATTTCGACGTAACATTCTCCAACGTGTACAGGCGATCGCACCTTTTTTACGCTACGACAGTGATCCTTATTTGGTGGTTGCGGATGGAGGGGGAAGCAATATTAAAGGAGAAAAAACCTATCTTTACTGGATTGTTGATGCTTACACAACAAGTGATCACTATCCCTATTCCGAGCCTGGAAAAAATAAATTTAACTATATCCGTAATTCTGTGAAAGTTGTCATTGATGCTTATAATGGCAATGTTAATTTCTACATCGCAGACACTCAAGACCCCATCACGTCTACATTAGGTCTTATTTTCCCAAACCTTCTCAAACCGCTAGATGCAATGCCATCTACACTCCGCAGTCATATCCGCTACCCACAAGATTTGTTCAATATTCAATCTGAGCGGTTATTAACTTATCATATGACTGAGCCGCAGGTGTTTTACAACCGAGAAGACTTGTGGCAAGTTTCTAACGAGATTTATGGTAATCAACCGCAACAGGTAGAGCCCTACTACCTGATTATGAAATTACCACAAGCACAGTCTGAAGAATTTATCTTACTACTCCTGTTCAAGCCCACACAACGCACTAACCTAATTGCTTGGTTAGCAGCACGCTCAGATGAGCAAGAATACGGTAAGCTTTTGCTCTACGAGTTTCCTAAACAGCAGTTGGTCTATGGAACTGAGCAAATCGAAGCTTTGATTAACCAAGATCCAGTGATTTCTCAGCAGATTTCCCTTTGGAACCGTCAGGGATCAAGAGTGATACAAGGAAATCTGTTGGTAATACCCATTGAAAAATCTCTTCTTTATGTTGAACCACTCTACTTAGAAGCAGAAAAAAATAGCGTGCCAACCTTAGTCAGAGTTGTGGTTGCCTACAATAACCGGATTGTGATGACAGCTACTTTAGAACAAGCACTCTCCGCTATCTTTCAACCCGAAAAATCAGCAACACCTCCAATTGTACGTCCCCTTCAGTAAAATTCCCCAGATTTACGAGAGTCTCCTCGCTCTGGAACGTAAAAGTTAAAAAATCCCCCACTTACCTTATGGGGGTGTGTGCGTGAAGAAGAGATTTTCGTCTACCGTCATCCTATGCCGGGTACTGTTTGTGGAGGCACCTCCAGAAGTTAGAGTTTGGATAAAGAACCATTGTGCTAGTCAACACAGCTGCTGGTCCTGGTCGTACTATTTCCTCACATTCCTCACAAACTCCTCAAATTTCATTTAGTTAGCTTTAGTGCTTTTGAAGTGACTTATTCAGAGTTTTGAAATATACTCAACCTGAAATAAAAACTGTATAAGACAACACAGATTAAAAGAAATTCCAGAAAAATGTGCTTGTCTTAATAAAATGGTTGTCGTTCATGACATAACATTTATCAAATGAAATTTATTCCTTGTCATATTGAAATTTTGAAGCAAGATCATATCCAAGCTTTGATGCTTACTCCTATGTTTGTTAACCAAAATCTTTAAGACTTGCTAGCTGTTTAGCAACCTGCCCGTAAGCATCAATTGGAATGTAATCAAGCTTAATTTTATACTTCAGGCAGCAAGCAGCTTGGTATAGCACTCCAGTAATCAGAATTGATCATACCAACGTACTAGTAGGCTATTACATTGCGAAAGGCTTAACTAGTGTGTGTTCCAGAAGTACAGAATGAGATTTCAATAGGGTAAGATGATAGCTAAAAACAATATTCTATACGCGCAACTTATACATAATTCTATTTTGTGAGTGTCACTTGATAAATATAGTTATTGTCTAGTATCCATTTTAAGGATGGTGCTGATACAAGTATTATGTAAAACTAAGTGAATTTTTTTGACAAGTACCTTAATATTACTCAAAAGAACTATATTTGTTAAATACTTAAGAATGATTAGTTGTCATCTTATCTATTTTTAATGAATCCAATCAAAGAATCAGAATTAAACAGAAGTGTCGAGCCAGAAAAATTAGGGCTACGCTTAAGAAACTACATTCTTCAAAGATTAGATCTGCCAGAAATTTTGACAGCGGCGGTAACAGAGTTACGTTCGTTTCTAGGAACTGATAGAGTTAAAATTTATAAATTTCATCCGGATAGTAGTGGTCAAGTTATTGCTGAATCTATAAACGATAATCGGTTGCCGTCGCTATTGGGGCTAAACTTTCCTGCAGATGATATTCCACCCCATGCGCGTGAACTGTTTGTTAAGTCGCGTGTGAGATCAGTTGTTAACGTTGATACTCAACAAATTGGTCAAAGTGCTCTGTGTGAGTCAGAGACTGGTGATCTTCTCTCTGAAGAGATTCGTTACCGCCCTGTAGACTCCTGTCATGTTGAGTATTTGACAGCAATGGGTGTGCAGTCTTCTGTGGTAGTACCAATTTTGCATCACAATGAATTGTGGGGACTGCTAGTGTCTCACAACAGTGAACCCTTTGCAATCAAAGAAGATGACTTGGAAGTCATGCAAAGAGTAGCCCATGAACTGGCGATCGCAATTTCTCGACATGCTCTCCTCACCCAAGGACGAGAAAGAGCCGCAAGGGAAAACACCATCAATAGTATTCACACCCTACTACATTCACTACCTGAAATCGAGTTGCAATCAGCATTGGAACAAACCGTGACTGTGTTGAGTGGCTCTGGTGGCAGACTTTACATGCGAGAAAAAGTCTCCAATATTGATCACGAAGCTGTTAGCAGTGTAGTTACCCGTCAAGATAACTTCAGCAATTACTTCAATGTCTACACTTGTGGTAACCAACCAGTGATGCCAGAAACGGCAAGATATCCACTCATGGAGCAATATTGTGTCTGGCAAGACCACTATAAGTCTGGTGAGTATGAGGTATGGGCAATTTCGGATATCTATCAAATTCCTGAACTACGAAATCTGCAAGCAGCTTTCCGACCAACGAAGATTCGTAGCATGTTGATCATGCCACTGTTGTATCGTCAGCAGTTGTTGGGATATCTGAGTATTTTCCGAGACGAAATTGAGAGGGATACCCTTTGGGCAGGGCAATTCGACCCAGATCAACGTCAACTTTATCCTCGTCAATCGTTTGAAATCTGGCGAGAATCCAAAAAGGCACAGGCGCATGAGTGGACATCTGATGAGATTGAATTGGCTCAACAATTGAGTAAACAGTTTGCCTCAGCAATTCACGAATTTAGACTTAACCAACAGATTAATTTGTTGAATACGAACTTAGAAAGTCAACCCCAAGGTTCTGTAGATACATCACAACAGGTGATGGATCTACAGCAGATGCTGTTGGAAGTGGTTGCCAAAATTGGACAATCCGTGGAGATGGATTCTATTTTTCGAGCAGCAATCAAAAAACTCCGTACTGCGCTTAAGACTGATCGGGTTGCGATTTACAAGTTTAAACCGAATTCAGGACATGCCGAAGGTGAAATCGTTTCAGAGGATGTGTCATCAAACTTCGTTTCTGCGGTGGCTTTGCAAATTCGAGATAACTGCTTTCAGGAAACGAGTATAGCTCATTACTCTCAAGGACGTGTCAGAGCGATCGCTGATATCCACAACGCGCGACTGAACGAATGCTATGTTGGCATGCTTAACCAACTCCAAGTGAAAGCCAGTTTAGTTGTCCCACTGGTGAAAGATAATGATTTGTGGGGTTTGTTGTGCATTCACCAGTGTTCCCAAATACGTCATTGGAAAACCTCAGATATCCAATTTGCCACACTAGCAGGAAATGTGCTAAGCTTGGCACTCCAAAAAACTCATTTGCTCAATCAAATACAATCTCAGGCAGTGGATCTACGAGTCGTAACAGCACAAAAGCAAATATTATTTGAGCTGCTTAGCAAAATGGGGCACTCTGTGAATTTAACTTGATCGCCCTGGGTTTTCTTGGTTTGTAGTGAGTACTTCAGTCCTCAATTTCCAGCACTAAAGTGCTTACTACGAACTTTCACAATCCCGCACAACAAATGTGATAGGCCACTAGGCATCTACACATTTGCATTCTTTTCGGAAATTAGTATTGGATGCGTTGATTTTAAAGTCTGGATAGGGATTGTTTGGATTATTGACAGCATCTAGCCAATTCTTAGGCATTCTTCTAACGCCCTCTATAGCTTGTAGGAGAATATAGAAGAGAACAATCTCGCCTACAGTATTAAGAAATGTTAGGAGGAAAACCATGCAATCAGCTTTACGTATAACAACCAAAGTTTTACCAGGAAACAAAATAGAAATTGAAATTCCCGAAGCTGAAATAGGTGATAGCGTTGATGTCTTCGTGATTTTACCAGAAAAAGTAGAAACCAAAAAGCGTTCAGTATTGAACATTATAGAATCAAGCCGTAAGAGACACCCTTCTCGAACTGCTGAGGATATAGATAAACAACTACAAGAAGAACGCTCATCATGGGACAGCTAATACTTCCAACAAGTGGCACTATTTATATAGTATAGAAATAAAACTAATAATTTGTAATTAGCAGTTCATTGATCTGTTCTCTTTTAGAAGCATTGCAATTGATTCGACGTTTTGCCTGTACCCTTTTTAATTGATAATTTCCGTACGCAATTTCAAAAAAATCATCTGTTAAATCTTTATTTTTTGGATCAGAATTGCTCAAGATTAACTTAGCACCTTTTCGATCAAGCAAGGCAAAAAAATCCCGCAGTCTTAATTGCTCTGTATCATCAAAAGTCTGTTGTGCATAAGCAGTAAAATTAGCTGTTCTGCTCAACGGTCTGTATGGAGGATCGAAGTAAACAAGAGAATACTGATCAACAAATCTTTCACACTCAGTAAAATCTCCCTGATATATCTGGGTTCTTTGCAAAACCTGAGAAACCGCTTTTAAGTTTTCTGAATCGCATATCGTTGGATTTTTATATCTACCTACTGGTACATTAAAATCACCTTTAGAGTTGACTCGAAAAAGTCCATTGAAACAGGTGCGGTTGAGAAAAATAATTTGAGCCGTTCTCTCTATTGCTTGCTGATTAGTTTTTTGAAAATCTACTTGATGTCTTTGTCTATTAAATTGTGTTCTAACTTCATAGTAAAAATGTGTTCTTTCTTGTTCATCAAGAGATAAATACTTGTTTTGTAAATTCAATAAAACATGAATTAATTCATCAACATGATTTTGAATTGTTTTATAAGCTAATACTAACTCAGTATTAATATCAAAAATCAAAAATTCCTCAATTTTATAACATTGGGCAAGATGCAAAAAGACGGCACCACCACCAACAAAAGGTTCAATATATTTTTTAATTGAACCAATGATTAACTCCTCTGGTAAAAAGTTAGCTATCTGTTCAAGAAGTTGGCTTTTACCACCAGCCCACTTCAAAAACGGCTTGGCCTGCATTTATATTTCCATAGTTTAGTTTAAAATTATTTTCCTAAATAAGCTTCCAAAACTTTAGAATTACGCTGAATATCTTTAGGAGCACCATCAGCAAGATTTTGTCCTTCTGCAAGCACCCAAACTTGATTACACAAGGACATGATCACATCCATATTATGTTCAATAATCAGAAATGTCATACCTTCCTTATTCCAAACAGCAATTCGTTCGCAAATTTCATCAATAAGTCTCGGATTCACCCCAGCAGCTGGTTCATCTAATAGAATTAACTTAGGATTGGTCATGAGCGCGCGCCCCATTTCTAGCAACTTGCGTTGACCACCAGATAAACTTCCAGCATAATCCTGTGCTTTTTGAGCTAATCCTACAGACTCTAACAGGAACATCGCCCGTTCTTGTAGTTCCTTTTGTTCTTTCGCGATTTGATGTTGCTGAAATTGTACCTGCCAAAAGTTTTCACCAGTTTGTTTTTGCGCTGCTAGCAGCATATTTTCTAGCACAGATAAGCGTGATAAAGTGCGAGCTACCTGAAATGTGCGTACCATTCCCTGTTGAGCGATTTTGTGAGGTGGTAAGTGTTCAACAGGTTCGCCATCAAATATCACCCTACCGCGATCTGAGCGGATGAAGTTAGAAAGCAAGTTAAATAAGGTCGTTTTGCCAGCTCCATTGGGACCAATTAAACCAGTGATGCTACCATTCATCACTTGAATTTCTACATTATCTACAGCCTTGACACCTCCAAAGCTTTTAGAAAGTCCACTTGCTGCTAGGAGTGGAAAATCAGATGACTGGTTATTTACCAAGGGTGAGTTCCTCCTTTTTGCCTAGGATACCTTGAGGACGCCAAATCATCAGCACCATCAAAATCAGACCTATAACCATAATGCGAAACGCGCCTAAACGAGCTTCATCAAGGGGAAAAATTTTCGGTAAGAATTCACGCGTGAGAGCATCATAAGCAAAGTAGATGACGGCACCTAAGATTGTGCCAACATTGTTACCAGAACCACCTAAAATCACCATGATCCAAGAGTCAAAAGTTAGCTGTGGTTGGAAATTATCAGGGTAAATAGCGCTAAGTTGCCATGCGAAGAAAGCACCAGCAATACCTGCGATCGCACCCCCCAGCATCAGTGATTGTAACTTATACCAAAAAACATTTTTTCCGAGTGCTTTAGGTATTTCTTCATCTTCACGGATGGCTTTGAGAATTCGACCCCAAGGCGATCGCACTAAAATTTCCAAGCGCCAAAAGACAAAAGCTAAGGTGATGAGTAACAATAGCATTAAGCCTGCCTTCGGGTTACCGTCATAGAGTCCGCTGACCCCTGAAATATAAATTGCAACTGCAAGCAGTGCCAGCAAAATTCCCACAATGACACGAGATATAAATTCTTGCCTGCTGCTTATTTTTTTCTTGTGTGAATCATTCTTCAACAACTGATGTGAAACATGAATCCAGCGCCACAACTGCCATAAAGTCAAGCCTACCAGTATTGTCAAAAGACCAATCATCAAGAATTTGAAGAATAAGTTATCTGTCACAGTTGAGAGGGGTATGGGGTAACTTTGTACCCCAAAAGCTCCAGATGTCCAAGTGTCACCTATAGGTAAATCCTGATTGTTTACGACCAGACGAATCAGTTCGCCAACCCCAATCGTCACAATCGCCAGATAATCTTCCCGCAAACGCAGAGTCGCAAAACCAATGAGCAATCCCAATAAAGCTGCTACTACACCTCCAAGCAGCGCTGATAAAAGTATGGGAACGCCTTTTAGACTGAATAACACGGTTGTGTATGCGCCTAATGTCATAAAGGCAACATGACCAAAATTCACCAAGCCTGTAAAACCCCATTGCAAGTTCAGTCCCAAGCCGAACAGTGCAAAAATTGATGTAGAAATTGCGAGAAAAATGAGATAGTCAACCATAGAAATTTTGTTAAGTTTGTCGGTGCAAATACAGTTAACTAGTTAGGTTCGTCCTTTGTGATTGGTCATTAGTTACAAATGATAAAGGACAAAGAACCAAAGACAAAAAAATAACCGTTAAATATTGCCAACTTTTCGGGAACACTAGGGTGGATAGAGTTCGGCTAAGACCAGATGAATTTACTGCGGATTAGAATCCACCTCTTAATAGAGCAGTTAACTGATGATGAGTTGGAAAAAGTTTGGAGTGTCGTTTATGCATTACATTGTGACTGTTATGTAATGAAATCCATACAAGAAGGCAAGCGATTGCAACAACCTTGGGATACTCTAACCCATGAGGATGCTTTACAGTTGTTAATCTTTTCATAACTAGGAATTGTGAGTTGAGAACACCCCCGAGTTCATGGTGATCCTTGGTGAACATGGAAGTGCGCTATGCGCGGTCTTTTTTAAAAGATCTCAAAAGTTTAGAGCCCGCTGCCTATCAGCAGGTTTATGATTTTATTTTTGTTAAGTTTGCCCAAAAGCGACTACTGCAACATTTACCATCTCTGCGGCAGATGGATGATGACGGGATTTTTTACCGTTTTACCCTAGATGGATATCTCATTGGCATTGAGGTGAGAGGTCAAATTGTAAAATTCCTCTGTGTCCTCCCAATGCCAGATGTTTAGGGTAAGCATTCGAGCCAACACTTAAAAGTGTATAAGGGTGAAAGGATATAGCTTGCACGTTGGCTTAAACTTATTTTTGAAAATCACTTTACTTGAGACTTTCTTATGGATGCTAAGGCACTTTGGCAAAAATACCAGAAATGGTTATATTTCCACGAAGGATTAGGCTTTTACCTAGATATTAGCCGGATGAGGTTTGATGATGCCTTTGTGGAGGCGTTGCAGCCGAAGTTCGAGAAAGCTTTTGTAGATATGGCAGAACTGGAGAAGGGTGCGATCGCAAATCCTGATGAACATCGCATGGTTGGGCACTACTGGTTGCGAAATCCACAACTTGCTCCCACGCCAGAAATCCAAAAAGAAATAGTCGAGTCCATAGAGCAAATCGAAGTATTTGCCGAAAAAGTTCACACAGGCGGAATTCATCCCCCAAAAGCCCCTCGCTTCACCGATATTATTTCGATTGGCATCGGCGGTTCTGCCCTTGGTCCTGAATTCGTTGCCCAAGCACTAGCCCCAGATTTTCCCAACCTAGCAATTCACTTCATCGACAATACCGATCCAGCCGGCATTGATCGGGTTTTAACTCACCTGCGTAACCGTCTTTCTAGCACTTTGGTATTGGTGATCTCTAAATCTGGGGGAACGCCGGAACCACGCAATGGCATGATTGAAGTCAAAAAAGCCTACGCTGGACAAAATTTGGATTTTGCAAATTATGCGATCGCCATCACCATGCCTGGTAGTAAGCTGGACGAAACCGCAAAATCTGAAGGTTGGTTGGCAAGATTTCCCATGTTCGATTGGGTAGGAGGACGTACCTCAGAGATGTCCGCTGTGGGTTTAGTGCCAGCAGCATTACAGGGTATTGATATTCATGCCATGCTAGAGGGTGCAAAAGAAATGGATGACGCCACTCGCGTACCCGATTTGCACAAAAACCCTGCGGCATTACTAGCCTTGTCTTGGTATTATTCTGGCAACGGCCGAGGCGAAAAAGACATGGTTATCCTACCTTATAAAGATAGCTTACTGTTGTTCAGCCGATATCTACAACAGCTCGTCATGGAATCTTTGGGTAAAGAAAAAGACCTCGACGGAAATATTGTCCATCAAGGTATTGCCGTTTATGGCAACAAAGGGTCAACAGATCAACATGCTTACGTCCAACAGCTTCGTGATGGCGTGCCAAACTTCTTTGCGACTTTCATCGAAGTTTTAGAAGACCGCAAAGGACAATCCCCAGAACTAGAACCAGGAATCACATCAGGCGATTTTTTGTCTGGTTTTCTCCAAGGGACACGACAAGCACTTTTTGAAAAACATCGCGATTCGATTACAGTCACTATTCCTCAAGTCAATCCCCGTACAGTAGGCGCGTTGATTGCTCTATATGAGCGTGCTGTTGGTTTGTATGCCAGTTTGATTCATGTCAATGCCTACGATCAACCGGGTGTAGAGGCTGGTAAAAAGGCAGCAGCTGCCATCCTTGCTTTGCAAACAAAAATTCTCGAAGTTCTGCAAACAGCAAAAACACCCCTTTCCTTAGAAGAGCTTGCGCAACGAACAGATGCAGCAGACGAGATTGAGACAGTCTACAAAATTGTACGTCATTTGTACGTAAATCAACGTGGTGTAGCATTACACGGTGATTTCTCACAACCCAGCAGTTTAAAAATTTCCACCACTTAAAGGATTTAGCCTCTTTACCATAATTTGGTATTTTTTGTTGCACAAGCAACATTTTTTTTTATTTGAGCATCTACGATTGAGGGTATCACTTTAATCTTTAAAGATGCTCTTTTAGGATGTTGCCATGAGCAAAGCTAGAGGAATCAAAATCCGTCACCTAGAGTCAATTAAAGGGGGAATGGCTGAGTTCTTTACACCACAAGCCAGTGATGAAACGATCTTGGTACAGATTCCACCCAATACAGTAGACGATCTATTTGTTCATAAAACGCAAACAGATCAACTACTGGTAGTGAAGGGACGGCTTGTACTTGTCATTTTAATTGATAAGCAATATCAGTACATTCCTCTCAGCGATGAGCATCCGATGGTGGTGACAATTCCACCAGGAGTTTTGCATGGAGCCATCAATTTAAGTTCCCAAGCATGCGTTGTTGTGAATGCACTGTTGCGTCATAAACCACTTCAAGAACAAGATTATGTGACGCGTAGGCGTCCATTTTCATATGATTTGGCAGTTGCAGAAGCGGCATTAAAGGAGCTAGACGTCATCACCACAGCATAGTCAACATATTGATAGGAGTAGAGACGTAGCAATGCTACGTCTCTACAGGGAAAAACCACCCGAGTTCACTATTTTAAGTTATTTTTAAATTTGCAAGGCAAAAGGCTAAAAGTTATCTATATTTAGGTTATGTCTAACAGGCAACGAGTTCTTTCTGGCGTTCAACCCACTGGCGATTTGCATTTAGGTAACTACTTGGGTGCAATCCGCAATTGGGTAGAAGGTCAAAATCAGTACGACAATTTCTTTTGTGTGGTAGATTTACATGCAATCACAGTGCCGTATAACCCAGCAACGTTAGCGGCAGATACTTACAAGGTTGCAGCGCTCTATCTTGCTTGTGGTATTGATTTAAACTACTCCAGTATTTTTATACAATCTCATGTTTCTGCTCATAGTGAGCTGACCTGGTTGCTTAACTGCATCACTCCCCTAAACTGGTTGCAAGATATGGTCCAGTATAAGGAAAAAGCCATTAAGCAAGGGGAAAATGTGAGTGTAGGCTTGTTAGACTACCCAGTACTGATGTCCTCTGATATTTTGCTTTATCAAGCAGATAAAGTGCCAGTAGGTGAAGACCAAAAGCAACACATAGAACTGACACGAGATATTGTCAATTCCTTTAATCATAAATTTGCTAAACCAAATCAGCCAGTGCTGAAGTTACCAGAGCCTTTGATTCGGAAAGAAGGCGCGAGAGTCATGAGTTTAACAGATGGGACAAAGAAAATGTCAAAGTCTGATCCGTCAGACTTAAGCCGAATCAATTTACTTGATTCCCCAGATGAGATTGCTAAAAAAATTAAGCGCTGTAAAACAGATCCTGTTCGTGGTCTAGAATTTGACAATCCAGAACGTCCTGAAAGTAACAACTTGTTGAACTTATACATGCTGCTTTCTGGCAAGACGAAGCAAGAGGTAGCCGTTGAGTGTCAGGATATGGGATGGGGAACATTTAAACCATTGTTAACTGAAACAACAATCAACGCTCTCAAGCCTATTCAAGAGAAATATAAAGCAGTGACAGAAGAAAAAGGTTATTTAGAGTCGGTGCTGCGAGAGGGAAAACAAAAAGCAGAGGCGATCGCAAACCAGACGCTTTTACAAGTGAAAGCCGCTATGGGTTATTCTGCACCGCTCTAGGTAAAACTTATTGAGGATTTTAAATACAACCGCGCCCTGCAGTGAATGAACGCAGATAATATTAGATAATTATCTGCTTTTATTTGCGTTTATCTGCGGTTCACAATTCAAGACTCAAAATTTTATGCCCGATACCCACAACGTTATCTCCTTGACCTCCTTCCGTCAAGCCGCCCAAGCAGGCGAGTTTTTAGTGACAGCTGAGGTAGCACCTCCCAAGGGGGGAGATCCGACACACATGCTTAAAATGGCACAGACTCTCAAAGGACGTGTCCATGCAGTTAATATTACGGATGGAAGTCGCGCTGTGCTGCGGATGTGTTCGGTAGTAGCGTCAGCGATTTTGTTACAAAATGGGATAGAGCCAATTTGTCAGCTTGCATGTCGCGATCGCAACCGGATTGGCTTACAAGCTGACTTAATGGGAGCGCATGCTTTGGGTATCCGCAACATCTTAGCTTTAACAGGCGACCCAGTGAAAGCTGGCGATCACCCAGATGCCAAAGGCGTGTTTGATTTGGAATCGGTACGCCTGCTGCAGCTGATTCATAAACTAAATCGGGGAGTAGACTGCAACGATCAATCTTTGACTGATGGTATGTTGGACTTATTTCCCGGCGCTGCAGTTGATCCGCAATGTCCCAGTTGGTCAGGCTTACAAAGTCGATTTGCACGAAAACTGGAAGCGGGAGCGCAGTTTTTCCAAAGCCAGTTGATCAGCGATTTTGATCGGCTAGAAAAGTTTATGGACAAAATTGCTGCAGGTTGTCATAAGCCAGTTTTAGCAGGAATTTTTCTATTGAAATCAGCTAAAAATGCTCAGTTTATCAATCGGTGTGTTCCTGGAGTCAACATCCCCCAGCATATTATTGATAGGTTAGCACAAGCAAAAGACCCTCTTGAAGAAGGGATGAAAATTGCTGCCGAGCAAGTGCAAATAGCACGTCAATTGTGTCAAGGTGTCCACATGATGGCAGTCAAGCGTGAAGATTTGATTGCACCCATTCTGGATATGGCAGGAGTTGCACCAATCAATGAACCTTTCGTGAGACAAAGACACCAAGAGCAAGAAGGGAAAGTCTCACAAGTCATTTAAAATTGGCATATTTTTGACCAGCAAGGAATTTTTATTTGGTAACAGCTTTTGGTTCAAATATAAGATAGGTACCACCTAATCCTTCTACAATGGTGCGTGTGTTAGCAATCATCATTTTTTGGTAGGTATCTCCCTCACTTCCTTGTGAACTCAAACTATTAGCAAACAGTTCTCTTTTGGAAACTCTTACGTTTGCTTGTTGAGCTACGGCCTTAATTAAATTAGGGTTAGTTGTGTTATTTGTAAAAATTGTTGGGATACGAGCTTGTTTAATCTCTTGAGCCAGTATTTTTATGCGTGGAGGTGTGGGTTTGTCAGCAGCGCTTATTCCTTCTAAAGAACCTATATATGAAAGACCGTAAGCTTGCACGTAATAATCCATTGTCCGGTCAACAGTAACTAGCTTGTTTTGATTAGCAGGTATACTAGCAATTCGTGACCTGATCCAAGCATCTAATTGAGTCAATTCATTTTTAATATTTCGCGCGTTGTTGTTATAAATTGAGGCATTTTTAGGCAATACTTTACTTAAGTAACTGCTAATAACTTCTACCATCTTGATACCATATTTGGCATTGTGCCAAACATAAGGATCAGGTACTGTCGCACCGTTTTTTCTCAGCAGTAGTGGCTTAGGAACAGCACGCTGACCAACTGCAATGTTTGGTACATGACTTTTACTTGCCTTGATTAATTTCAATATATTGGGTTCAAAATTATATCCATTAAAAAAAATCACTTGCGCTTCTTCAATGGCTTTGCGGTCTTCTGGTTTTGGTTGATAAAGATAGGGGTTGGTATCAGGCGGCGTTAAACAAGTGAGATTTATTGTTTCTCCTGCCACTTGTTGTGTTAAATCACAGAGTACGCTTGTTGTGGCTACAACTCTAGGAAGATTATTGTTCACCCCAGTAGAGGTTGTTTTATAAGCAGTATTTGCTAGATTGGCCGTATTATTACATCCAACAAGTCCAACGGTAAAGGCAATAAGAACTGTACGCAGTTTTGAAATTAATGCTAGTTGTGTTGACATAAAAACTCTGTAAAGAGCGCGGGTATATGTTATGGGTGAATGCCCTCAAAGCCTTGTAATCACAACAATCCAGTCATGACTTGCTACAATGCTTTTCCAGCACCTACCCATCCGCATGTAACAGGGAAAAAGCGATAATAGAAATATTGCAGTTATTTAGGTCACTTCCATGAGAAGACTGGAAGTTTTGGGGTGTACGGTCACTTTGACCATATAATCAATTCCCCATTGTCGCCGCCTGTAGCTAGTATCCTACCTTGAGGATGCCAAGCCAAGCAAGAAAATCCGGATGACACACCTGTAAGAATTTGTGAGACTTGGGAAGCATCTTGCCAAAGACAAATCCAGCCATCAGCACCAGCGGAAGCAAGGAGGAAGCTTTTAGGTGCAAAGCCGATCGCATGAATCACATCCACATGATTGGTTAACACTCTGGCTTCCCAACCCAAAGAGTCATCCGTCTGTTTTTCCCACACGATTACCCCATCAACACTGCAGGAAGCTAGCAGTGGCGCACCTTGTGAGGAAGCTGGTTGTGACCATGCAAGTTGGCGAATTTTGCCAGGAAAGCCTCGCATCACCCAAGGTTCAGGGTTATTCCATTCAACCACTACGAGAGTTTGATCTAGATTACCAGCCGCCAAAAATTTGCCTTCTGGCGACCAAGCGATCGCCAAAGTCGCTGTAGGGATATCTAGAATATATGGCTTATCATTCCAAGCTTGGCAATTCCATACCTTGACTCCCCGATAACCACCAATGGCAAGATATTGACCATCGCAACGCCAATCAATACCGAATACGGAAGACGCCTCGAAATTCAATTGAACGATAGTTTCACGAGTATCGGCGTCCCAAACTAGAACCTTGCGACCTAAGCCAACAGCCAGCCAATTTCTATGAGGACTCCAAGCAAGCTTATCAACCCATGCTGGGGAATTTTCCAAGGTAGCGATTAATTCGTTATCTCGCCATATTTTCACCTGTCCGTCTTGTCCACCAACAGCTAATAACTGACCATTGTGAGAAAAAGCAACGCAGTCAACTGATTCACTCTTCCCAGTCTGCAGAGTGGTTAAATTGCCATCTTGCCACAGCACAACCTCTCCAGCTGCAGAAGTCACTGCTAGATCTGTACCTGTTGGGGACCAAGCGATCGCAGTCACATAATCTGAAAGCGTCCCCGAATAGGCTTTCTCAAATTCCTCACTCTTCACTCCTAACTCCTAACTCGCTACTTCTGCCATACACGCTAGAAAATCTTGTCTCAGTTTGGCTTCATCAAGATTACGACCGATGAAGACGAGTTCATTTTTACGGGTTTCGCCAGATTTCCAAGGACGATCAGGCTTACCGTCAAACAACATATGCACTCCTTGAAACACAAAACGGTTATCTTCCCCAGCAATATTCAAAATGCCTTTCATCCGGAAGATATCTGGTCCTTGAGTCCTAAGTAACTCTGCCATCCAGTTTTGTAATTTTTCCCCATCAAGTGTGCCTTGTTCAACTAAAGCCACAGAATACACGCTTTCATCGTGTTGGTGAGCATCTTCACCCAAGAAATCGGGGTCAATTTCCAAAGCACGATTCAGGTCAAAAGCTTTTACACCCAGCAGTGTATCCATTGACACTTCTGCATTACGTGTTCTCTGGATTTTAGCCAAAGCATTCATCCCTCGAATCCGCTTTTCTAATTCATCAAGTTGTTCTGGCGTTACCAAATCCGTTTTATTCAATAAAATCACATCAGCAAAAGCAATTTGCTCCTGCGCTTCATCTGCATCCCAATGTTGCCAGATATGCTTAGCATCTACCACTGTCACCACTGCATCGAGTTCTAGCTTTGCCTGCATATCTTCATCTACAAAGAATGTTTGAATCACTGGTGCAGGATCAGCGAGTCCGGTTGTTTCTATAACCAAATGATCGAATTTATTCCGGCGCTTTAGCAAGTTTCCAATGATCCGAATCAGATCGCCGCGTACCGTACAGCAGATGCAGCCATTGTTCATTTCAAAAATTTCCTCATCTGTATCGATAACCAATTGATTATCAATACCAACTTCCCCGAATTCGTTGACAATAACAGCAACTTTTTTGCCATGTTCGTAGGTGAGGATACGATTCAGAAGTGTTGTTTTGCCTGCTCCTAAATAGCCAGTGAGAACAGTCACAGGAACTGAATCCAAGGTTGCATCAGCTACCATAGCCTAAATGCCTCTTCTTTTACATTTAGATAACCATCACCCATAATAAATGCTTTTATTTTTTTGTGTTGGCTTTTTGTCCCAATGAATCAGGGAAGGGGAACTGGGGGGACTGGGGGAGCCAGTGACGGGTACGCAGGGGTCTCCCCAAGTGGAGCAACTGGCGTGGACTAGGGAGGACAAGGAGGACAGGGGGGACAAGGGGGACTGGGGGAGCCAGTGCGGTCTTGGGGTCTCCCCAAGTGGAGCAACTGGCGTGGACTAGGGGGACTAGGGGGACAACAAAAACTTTTTAACAGCTTCGACAACAGCGGTGGGGTATTCCTCATGTAAACCCAGTGCGCCGGGAAGAGTTACTGATTGCACTCCTGGTAAGGCTGCTAAAGCTTCCATATCAGCGCGGGATTTTGGGGGAGAGGATTCTCCAATCACTACCATTAGGGGGACGGATAAATCCCGACCAAGTGCTAGAAAATCAGCTTGGTTTTTGACAGCGTCGAGAGTACCAGTCACAAAGGCAGCGGGAGCAAATCGTGCTCCTGGTTGTTGAGTGTTGCGCCATTTGTACTGAATAAAGCTAGGTGTCAGTCTAGCAGAATCAACGTAGACATGGCTACGGTACATGAAACTTAAGAAAGAGGGTACAGTGTTGAGTTTATAAAGAGTTTGTCCAAGAATCGGCGATCGCACTAACTCTCTGAACATTCCCGCTATCTGCTGATTCACCCCCATAGTGGGTAGAGGACCACGCCAAGTCGGAGCTACCAGGACAATACGGGAAAATACGGTAGGCTCTTTTTTGGCTAGCTGTAAAACATAAGCAGCGCTGTGACCTGCAGCAATAACTGCCACATTTGTTTTGAATACAGAGGTGATAAAGTTCTCTAAAAATTGGTGATATATTGCTGGTTCATACTGTACTGCAGGACGTGATGATTGACCAAATCCAGGCCAGTCCACTGCTATAACTTGAAAGTAGGGAGATAGCAGCTTACCGATTTCGCCCATTTCTGAACGCATAGAAACGGTGCTAAAAGCTGGTAACAGCAACAGCGGTGAACCTGTACCTAGAGTTTCATATACAACGCGGATCTGCTGGTTTTCCCAGTTCCAGATGTATTCTTGCACAGTTCCACCAAGTTCAGTCGTGGTGGATGTAGATAATAAATCAGTTGACATTTCGAATCACCATTTGCCATTAGACATTAACGGAAGATTCCAACGCCTGTTTTTGCATGGTTTTAAAAATGTTGTAGAAGCCATTGGCGCGGGAAGGAGTCAGGCTAACATTCAGCCCAGTTTCTTGAATAAAATCAGGAGTGAGTTGCACAATTTCAGAGGGAGTGAGTCCATTTAACCCTTCAACCAAAAGTCCTACTAACCCCTTAGTTAATTGAGAATCAGAATCACCTTGGAATATCACCTTACCATCTTCCAAAGCGGCAGTGATATAAACCTGGGAAACACAGCCAGCAACTTTGTTCTCCGGTACTTTATCAGATTCTGGAAATGCCTTAAGCCGCTGACCATACCAAATCAACTGTTCATAACGCCGCTTCGGCTCAGAAGCACGTTGGAAGCGTTGAACAATCTTGGCAAGGTTTGGAGGCAAGGAATCTATGGTAGAGGACATAATACACGCACGCGGAAAACAATTGACTCACTTTGAGTGTGACATACTCTCACTGCTATTAGCCAGAACTATGGGCGTAATTGAGAGGGGAGTGGGGGAGCATTGTGGTGTGTAGAGACGTAGCAATGCCACGTCTGTACAGGGATTCGTGTTCTAACTACAAAATGTTTACAAACACAATTCATAACCAGGTTTAACAATGACGAATTTCAGCACTGAATATATGCAGAACAAAAATATCTCATCAAAATTGATACAACTGGTTGGTGCTGATTCTTAAGAAAAACTTAATAAATTTAATAAGAATAATGTGTTTACTGTTAAGAAAAGAATCTTCCACTTAGACAGCCAATGCTTGGGTGTCTATTTAAGTCACTCCAATAAAATTTAGCATGAATACACTACAGTATGATGTAGAGTTTGAAGCTTTATTAAATGGCGTCAAGCAAATATGTGGCTATAATTTAACGGCTTACAAACGTGGTACTTTGATGCGGCGATTCCAATACCGAATGCAACAGTTAGGAATCGAGAACTATGGAAACTACTTGGAATATTTGCAGCAGAACTCTCAAGAGTGCGTTGAGCTAATTAACACCGTTTTAATTAATAATTCTTGCTTTTTTCGTGATTACGATTACTGGGAGTATCTGGCTAGCACAATCATCCCCCAAATCATTGCAAATAAGAATTCCGATCAGAGAATCCGGGTGTGGAGTGCTGGTTGTGCTTGCGGACAGGAAGCGTACACACTAGTTATGTTGTTAGCTGAAGCTCTTGGCATCGAGCAATATTTGCAGAGAGTGCAAATTTTTGCAACAGATATAGATGAAGATGCGCTTACTCAAGCGCGGCAAGGCAGCTATAGCAAAAATGAGATAACGGGAGCAGGTATTCCAACTTACTTAGTGTCCAAATATTTTGAGCAAACTAAGCAGCGCTATGTTTTTCACTCCAAACTGCGTCAGTCAATAGTATTTAGTCACCATGACTTAGTTGTGAATGCGCCTATCTCCAAAATTGACCTACTGGTATGCCGCAATGTGCTGATATATTTTCAACCCGAAAGCCAAGCAACTATTCTCATGCGCTTTCATATGGCGTTGAATGATGACGGCTTCCTCTTTTTAGGCAACGCAGAAAGCGTAACTAGTAGCAGGCAAATCTTCACTCCAATAAGTCTAAAGCATCGTGTTTTTACTAAAGGGAAGAATCTTTCTTTAGAAGATTACGTGTTACTCCGACGCCAAACTCGCGGTAAAAAAGCAGTTACTCCCATAACGCTTCAAATCCCTACTTGGCAAGCAGCTTTCGGGACTAGTCCTTTTGCTCAGCTAGCAATAGATTCTAGCAATCATCTGCTTGTTGCTAACAAACAAGCCTATATGCTGTTTGGTTTGACCGACAACGATATAGGTGCGCGATTGCAAAATTTAAAAATGGGACAAGTTGTAGATTCGTGGACTTTTATTAGACAGCTATCTCTTAATTGCTACCCGCTTAACAGGAAAAATATAGAGTGGGTCAGTGAACAAAGCACAATTTATCTAGACATTCATGTCCTACCAATCTTAGATCCAAGTGGTAGACTACTAGGCATAAATCTCACATTTATCAAATTACCCGATAATCACAAAACTCGGTGATTCTCTGGAATTTCAGGTTATCAGCTATCATTTATTAAGTCAGAGGGGATGGCTATAGCAGTCCTATTTGATTTATGAAAATTCCAAGCTCCATAAACCCGTTCTTTGAGAAACTGGGTTTCTCTACCCCTACGAATTATTTAGGAGCGCTATATGTTTACATTAAGTATTTACAAAAAATATTAACTATAAATACGAAATGCTACTTCTGTAAGGATTTTTTTGATAAGTAATTGACATGAGATTTTTTGTTGATTCACAAGTTTTTTAAGGAGAAAATCAGTTGATAACATCTACTCTACTCGCTGCTGCAACCACACCCTTGAATTGGAGCCCAACAGTTGCGATCATCATGGTTATCGCCAATATCATTGCTATTGCCTTTGGCAAAGCTACGATCAAATACCCTAATTCTGGTCCAGAACTGCCATCGTCTCAATTCTTCGGTGGTTTTGGTTTACCTGCACTATTGGCAACAACCTCGTTTGGTCATATCTTAGGCGTCGGAACCATCTTAGGATTGCATAACCTGGGTAGACTTTAGTTGCTGTTTGCTCTTTGACCTGTACTGAAAGTTTTTTGCATAATAGTTAGCCAGAGAATACATTCTCTGGCTTTTTTGGCTAACTGTAAACTGCTACGGTTTGCTAAACTGGCATAGGAGCCATGTTATGTAGCTGGCGTACAGCATTTATACAGCGTGGGCAATCACAACCAAATAGCTTGATAGCCTCATCACTCTCTTGATCAGTGAATTGTAACTCAGCAATTTGATTTGGTTGAGATGAGGTTACACTCACCTGTTGATTGGGTGTACGAGCGGGAGTATTACTCACTCTGATACACACCAGCTGATGTGTTGCAGAGTGGGGGTGTTCTACACACGCTTTATGTGTCCCTACCTGATTGATTGATGGAGTTGCGTGAGCTGGTTTGGTCATCATCACCATAGACATGACAGACCCAAACACTATTTGACTAGAAAGTAAGGTCAGAAGAAATCTTTTATTCATCAATTTCGGAAAATATGTGAATACGGTTTTGAAGCTATTTATGTTTTCACATTATTTGGTTGATGACCGACAAATTCTATACTAAATCAACTAATAGATTTCAGGAAGTACTTGCAGTCCTTGTACAACCAAACTAGTGAAAGACTTGCAATGCAATAGCAAGTTGAAGTCAACGACTAACTTAGCACGAGTCTAGTTCCGTGGCTTCCCCACTAGCTCTACAATTCCCTTGATGATTGAAAAAACATTTCTCAAAATTATGGCGAATCAAACTCCTATCCCAGTTGTGATCAACGGTGCCGCCGGAAAAATGGGCCGTGAGGTTGTTAAAGCAGTCGCGCAAGCACCAGATATGGATCTGGTGGGTGCAATTGACAAAAACCCTGAACACCAAGGTAAAGATGCTGGGGAACTTGCCGGTTTAAGTGAACCATTAGAAATTCCGATTACTGATCAACTAGAGCCGATGTTGGCATTTGCAGCGGGTAACAAACAGTTAGCTGTAATGGTTGATTTTACCCATCCTGATACGGTATATGACAACATTCGTAGTGCGATCGCCTATGGTATCCGTCCTGTTGTAGGTACCACAGGTTTAAGTCCAGAACAGATTCAAGACCTAGCAGAATTTGCCGATAAAGCAAGTACAGGATGCCTCCTGATTCCTAACTTCTCAATTGGTATGGTGCTATTGCAACAAGCTGCACTAACAGCATCTCAATATTTTGACCATGTGGAAATTATTGAACTCCATCATAATCAAAAAGCTGATGCTCCCAGTGGTACAGCAATTCAAACTGCACAGATGCTGGCAGATATGGGTAAAACTTTTAACCATGCTATTGTGGAAGAGACAGAAAAGTTAGCAGGAGCTAGAGGTTCTCTCGCAGGAGAAGGGATTCGGATTCACAGTGTGCGTTTACCAGGATTGATTGCCCATCAAGAAGTGATTTTTGGCGCACCAGGTCAAATTTATACTCTCCGACATGATACAAGCGATCGCGCTTGCTATATGCCAGGAGTCCTACTAGCAATTCGTAAAGTCCTCTCGCTAAAGTCGTTAGTATATGGATTAGAAAAAATAATGTAAATTTATCATCCCAAATCTCTAATTCTAAATCCGTTATGCTGATCCCTCTGACTCGCGAAAAATTTGAACAACTCATTCCTCTAGTTGCTACTGGTCCACAGTACAAGTATTTTTGGGGAAAGTTTTCA
This sequence comes from Nostocales cyanobacterium Centralia_MAG_434, assembly GCA_021324415.1. Taxonomy (GTDB): domain Bacteria; phylum Cyanobacteriota; class Cyanobacteriia; order Cyanobacteriales; family Nostocaceae; genus JAJPJF01. The sequence goes on along the minus strand of JAJPJF010000355.1, from coordinate 56,551 downwards.
GATTTTTTACAGCGTTTATTAATTTCTGTAGTAGCTGCTGCAAGTGTTTTATTTGTGAAAGTTCTGTTAGGGCTTGATTTTGGTCCAATCATATTTTTGCTAGGGCTCCTTACTGCTCTTTATTGGTTATGGGGACCAGTGTTTTGGGCAAGCCTCAAGAATGCAAAATGTCGTCGCTACAAGTACAGCGGTTTTTTTCGTGGTCGAGTGTTAGATTTTTGGATCACCGAAGAGTTGATCGGTAAACAAGAAACCGTTAATAACAAAGGTGATTTGGTGATTGTCGAGAACAGAGAAAAATGGATTAATTTAGAACTCGGAGATGATACAGGATTTACTGCTCTTTTGAAAGCGCCAGTACGGGTTTATTATAAGGCGATCGCTCGTGGTCAAAGAGCAGAAATGGTAGTGATGTCTAATCGTCCTGATTTGAGCAGCATTGAAGAAATTACCGATGTCTATATTCCTAGTCGCGAACTGTGGGTAAGTGATTATCCTTTTTTGCAACGGGATTTCTTCACCGAAGTCAGTCGGCGATTGCGTGAAGACCAAGAAGAACAACGACCACGTCGCCGACGCCGCAGTGTCCAAAGCTACGAATAAAAGTTCTGTACGGGCGCAATACCTTGCGCCCCCACTCCTAACTCCTAACTCCTCGTTCTTCCCCAAACGCCAACCAAGCCAAATCTACTAGTCCATCAACAATTGCCGCTGCTACTACCGCATTACCTTTAGGACTGTCAATTGTGATGTTGGGGACAAGAGAGTCTCGTAGGCGTTCTTTGTCTGCATCGATATGCAAGAAACCAGCTGGTGTAGCGATGACCAAGGCTGGTTTTATTTCTTCTGCCTCAATTAAATCAACAAGTGTCGTCAGCGCAGTTTGCGCCTGACCAATCACAAATATACCCTCTGGATATCGTTTAGCTAAAGTTTCAATTCCCCACGCTACGTGAGTTTTTTCTTTTTGTGGTCGCGTTGGTGTCTCCATGCCACAGTACACTGCATTGGCAAAGGTGTTTTGAACAACTTGAGCAATACCTACTTGTACCATCGGTACATCTACAACAATGGTAGTACGTGATGCTAAAGCAGCTGCCGCAGCTTGTAAAGCATGTTCTGAAAACCGAATCAAGGATTTATATTCAAAGTCAGATGTGGCATAAATCACCCGCCGAACAATCTCATACTCTGCAGGCGAAAAGACATGCTCGCCAACTTCACGATCAATAATTGCCAAACTTTGAGCGTCAGTTACGTGCCATTCCATTGCTGTTCCAGCTTTTAGCTATTAGCCTTCAGCTTATCAGAAGATTGGGAGTCTAGATTCATCCTTCAGTTCAAGATCATTAGTAAAAAAATCCGCGCATGTAGAGACGTAGCATTGCTACGTCTCTACGCAATCGTGAACTATAATCTTAAGTTTCCGAAGTAGAAGATTGACTAAAAACAGGAGACAAATAGGCAACTAAAACACCAATCAGGAAACCTACGATATTGCGAAATAAAGGAAGGAAATCCTGGGTGCGTGTGACGACTGGACCAATACCGAAGGCAATAAATAAAATTCCCCACAATGGAGAAAAAATCAAAGCCCATTGCCAAGCGATGATTTGTCCTTGACGGCGTGGTTGAGCTGCAAAGCCACAAATTATACCACCAAGTACGGAAGTAATCAGGGTGAGAATCCACTGCTCTCGTGGAAGTCCAGGAACAACTTGGCAACCACCTTGACTTAAACAGTTTTTGACCGTTTCCATGGCGTTGAGGATGGCTTGATCTTCACCCTGTTCTCGTACAAAGTACAAATTCCCAAAGCGAGTTTGCAGTTCTATCCAGAATGTGCGTGGTAGCAACTCGTAAACTGCATCACCTACGCTGAAGCTTAGAATGTTACCACCTCGTGAATCAGCAACAAGCAGAACACTTTTATCATCCAAACCCCAAAAATTGATGACGGCTCTACCTGGAGTGCGATCGTACTGAGTTAATACCCTTAACTTCCACCCAGTGTCAGCTTCAAACTGATTTAACTCTTTAACAAGGTTTGCTTCTTGAACAGTCGTAAGCGATTTGGCTAAATCTACCACAGGGGTTGGGGTTTTGGGTAGTAATTCAGGATTGTCGTAAGCATAGCTGCTGGAAGGACATATCATCCAAATCGACCCAGCTAAGAAAAATACTGCGATAAATGCCAGAATGCGTCGCCAAAAACAATGCTGCATGGACATTTTTATACGAATCTTAACAGTAAAAGTCAACAAGTTGTTTTAAGAGAGTACTAGAAAAATGACACTTCTTAACACTTTTTAACTTTAATCTAATCTAATACATCTGGTCAAAGTGTCCTTTGTGAGACGAATATCTGTTTTATTTATGCTAAGCTATATTCCTATTAAGTCAAATCATGACAACTAAAGTTTCTCATAATCCATTTATTCGTTTCAAATTGGCATAGTTCAAATGGTTGTGTTGCAGTTGCAATAATTAAGCATTCCGCCAGAGCAGAGGTTACTGCTGAATGATATTAGCTGGCAAAAGTTTGAAGCGATTTTGGCAGAGTTAGGGGAGCACCGTGCAACCAGAGTAGCATTATGAAAAATTAGGAGTTTCAGAGATCTGGCTCTTCAAAAACAGTGAACTGCAAATTTATGTCTTGCATGAAGGTAGGTATTTAGAGTCTCAAGTTAGCCCCCCGTTTCCTAACCTACCGATCATCGAGGTCATGTCTCAATATGTTGAGCAGAGCAAAATCACTGGTGCTAGTCCAGCCATGAGAGCTTTTAGAAATTGGGTTAGAAAGCAACTGAGTCAATCATCTTGATCAGACCAATCTTCAGTTACTGTGGGTTGGTGATACAAATCTTGCTCTTCAAAACGACTTCCCCACTTTCCAGCACCGTCATTATGGTTGTCGTTGTTGTAATATTCACCTGTTGTGCGACGATTCTCTTGCCTTTGGGCTTCTCGGTCTCGCAATGTAAGTGTCCCTTTTTGCGGTGATGGCAAACGATCTACTTTTCGCTTTGAAGATTTTTGATATGTAAAGCTCTTCCACGCAGCTTTCACACCAACAACCAAGCTACGTGTTCCTATTTGAAAGCTTTGTGCTTGTTTTTTGGCACTCTCTAGGCTTTGATCAACTTGTTTAACAACTTGACTCGCACTTCTGACACCTTCGCTAACATCGTCAGTTAAGTCAGTGATTTCTAAACTCGTCATACGAATAGCATCGAGAGTAGGTGGTAACTCTCGTGAAAGTGTGTCAAATAACTTTTCCGCACTCCGAGAAGCTCGTGATAACTCCTGCAAAGCCGGTATAGCCACCACTAAGACAGCAGTCAAACTGGCGGAAACTAGGAGAATTGATATTCCTAGCCAAAACAGGGGGTTGCTCACGGTTATATCATCTACTTCAGTTGTCTAGATGCTGAAGAACAGAAGCATCTGAGCGTTCTGTTCCCTGAGAATCTGTATCGCTTGTATTTACAGAGTTTTGGCGCTTCAATGCTTGCCTTTCCCGCAGGCTGGCTTCAACACCAGCTGCGATCGCCTCACGCAATCTATCTAAAGTCTCATCCCAGCTTTTCAATGCACCTGCAGAGAGACGGTCTGCTTGAATCTGGACACTCGTTGATAAATCCTCTGCCAATTCCGGTAAAGCATCGGCTGATTTTTTCAACAGACGGCGTGTTTCGCGTCCAGAACGCGGAGCTATAAGCAATCCGGTCAAGGTACCGAGAGTAGCCCCTAGCATCAAACCGCCAAAAAATACCCCAGAACGGTTGTTAGACATGTTTGTGTTTCTCTCCTTACACCCATTTTATGCAGGTTTTCATACCTTGCAAGTTTCAAGCAATATTTACTTTTTTATTTATTGTGACAATATGTCGGCGATGCAAGCTACCTCTATTTTTTTGCTGTTATAGATTTAACATGATTTAGTGACATTATTACGGCTTCTTTTAAGAAATGCCGTCTCTACGTTCACCGCTTTACACCTAATCGATAAAAATAGCGCAGCCAGACCCTCTGTCCCATAACCAGCAAACTAAAAACCTGGCGTACTTGTTGAATTTGTAGTTTGAGCAGTTGGTGTCTCTGACGTAATTGATAAATATTCTGCTGACCTTCAGAAAGTGTTTGAGGTGCCTGAAGTAACAGCAGATGAGTTCTCTTTTCAGCAGCAGTGAAGAAATCAGCTATTCTTGCCACTCTCTGCTTTATTTTTCGTAGTCGCCAAGCAATGTAGAGAAGTGTGAGGGATATGAGTGTGTTGGTGAGGACGACGAATGTGAGCATATGGGGAGTGGGGAGTGGGGAGTGGGGACAAGGAGGACAAGGAGGACAAGGGGGACAAGGAGGACAAGGGGGACAAGGAGGACAAGGGGGACAAGGAGGACAAGGGGGACAAGGAGGACAAGGGGGACAAGGGGAGCCAGTGACGGGTACGCAGGGGTCTCCCCAAGTGGAGCAACTGGCGTGGACAAGGGGGACAAGGAAGATTGTATCCAGAATTTTTTGGAATGTTACTTTTCCTCACTTCTGACTTCTAAATCCTGTTCTGTATTGGCGCAATGCCTTGCACCCCTACTCCCTACTCCCCATTCCCTATTTCGCTGGAATCTGCAAGCCACGACGCTCTAACAATCGCCGTACTTCGGGGCTGGGGTTGTAATTATAGCCAAAGGAGGAGTGCTCTGAATCATCTAGAATCTGGGGTGTCAGCAACACAATCACTTCTTGACGCTGATTTTGCCTGTTTGTTTTTCTAAACAGTGAACCCAGGAGCGGAATGTCACCAAGGATAGGTATTTTAGAGATAGTTGATTTATCAGTGTCTTGAATGATACCACTGATAATTAGAGTTTGACCATCTCGTAGACGAATCACACCAGAAGTCAGAGATCGCTGAGAAACTAGAGTGATTTGTCCATTTCCTGTATCTTGTGTTCCTCCAGGTGAACTAACAGTAGGGGCAACCGATAAGGAAACAAAACCATTGTCATCAATCCGCTCAATTTTTACATTTAAGGTTAAGCCAACTTGTTGTTTATCAATTTGTCTATCTGTTCTGGAGCCTCCAGAAGTGTCAGTTACTAAAAGTTTTATATTTCCCACCACTTCCTGAGTTAGATTAACAAGAGCTTGCTGACCTTCTTGTACAATTAATGTCGGGTCAGTCAAAATCTTGGCATTGCCATTTTGTACTTGGGCTTGCAAACTAGTCAGTAACCGTTTGGGAAACTGATATAAGGATGCTGCCGAAAAGGTGGTTGAAGTTCCACTTACTGCTGTTATACCCGTTGCTAATGCATTTGAACTGACAGACGCTTTAGCTGATTGTCCATTTTGGTTCAGAAATACTGGACTTGATTGATCTGGATTCTTGATAACTGGTGTACTGGTCACACTGTTTTGAGCTTCAGTACCAGTCGCTGGTCTGGAGCCTCCAAAATTGAGAGTTGCAGCACCGCCATCATTGACAAAGTAATTGTTGCCAATACCGAAGGAAAAGCTGCTGCTGAAGTCTTGAGTTGCCGAAAGGTTAACATCAACAATCTTTACATTTACTGCAACTTGCCGACGACGAATGTCCAGTTGAGTGAGTTGAGCCATTGCTAGCTCAACTAGTCTAGGACTACCAATCAAGGTGATAGAATTAGTTCGCTCATCTCCTAATGCTTGTAAACCTCTCAGTAAGGGAGTTGAATCTGTAAAATCAACACGTTGAGTTTCAACTCTGGTTTCTGTCGTCGTCTGAGTTTGAGTGACGGCGCTAGCAGCATTACCTACAGGGACAGCATTAACACTGGTAACTTGTCGTTCACGGCTAACAGCACTTTCTGCCCCCATACTAACTAAAAAGTTTAGAGCTACTCCTACTGTTACTTGATTCAGTCGCAGGTTACGCATTACTGTATCGCGAGTGGCGTTGGGCAAATTAGCTCCAACGAAAATCGTTCGTCCACTGCGATTAGCTTCTAAACCACTTAGGCGCAAAACATAGTTAAAGACATCTTGCACTGGTTCATTTTCTATATCTAAAGAGATTGTTGGTCCATCACCTGTAGCCCCTTGACCTTGACTTTGCCCTTGCCCTTGAGAAGATTGTCCTCCAGCTGCTTTTCCTCCTCCTGCATAAGCCAAGTTCAGACCGGCGGCGCGGGCAAGTAGTGATAGAACCTCGCGTACTGGCGCATCTCTTAATACAAGGCGAGGAACACGTTCTTGAGTTCCTAGATCAATTGTTGTTGGTGAGGCATCAAGATTTGAGATTGCAATATCGCCTACTGGAGGAGCAACAGCTCTAGGTAAGAAAGGCGGTGCTGGGGTGATAGGTTGACCAGGTCCAGCGGCTGATGCTGATTTTCCATCAATAGTAACTTGCGGATTAGGAACGAGAACATCTGGTTTTTGGATTGGTTGAGATGGAGTGGAAGCCTGTGGAGTGGGCATATTGCTTGTCATCGGCTGTGATGACTGTGGCGCAGGTATTTGACCTACTGCAGTTGAGGTAAAGCTGAGGGTAAGTCCGTCTTGCTTCCGTACCACAGGTTGAGTGTTAGGGGCGTTGTTAGTGCCAGTGACTACTACCCGGATGCTATTAGTATCGAGCTGGGTGACTTCTACTGAGGCAATTCCCGGCGCAGGATTGTTTTGCAGGAAACTCTTGCCTTTCGATAAACGTAGTTGAGTATTCATAATATCTACGACTGAGGCGTTACCTCTTTTTGTCGTAAAAACTTGGGGGCGATCGCCGCTAGCAGTTTTCAAAACAATATTGATTCCACCATCAACAGGATTTAACTGCACATTAGTGATTTGAGTCTTTTGCGCCCACACAGGTTGAGCAGCTAACACAATCATTGTAGTGGCACCCAATATTAAACTATTACCGTGAAACTGTTTCACAGTTCATTCCTCACATTTATTGGTTGATTATTGGTTGTTAGTTATGGTGTTTTGATTTGATTGAATACCCCTGGCGTCCTTGAGTGTGGTATTCTGTGTATGATAGTGAGGCTAATTGTATAAATTTCTACAAGCAAGTGAAATTCCAAGTTTGTATAGCCCCTAGAGAGACGTTGCATATAACGTCTCTCTAATCTCTGGCGAGAGGGTATTAAAAATGGGTTTGGTTTTTAGATTTTGCCTTGGTCAACCTATAAATCTTTAAAGATACGTTTGTATAGTTCCCAGAAATTTTGCTTAGGTAACAAGTTTGAATTGTAAAGTTCTTAAATTTGGACAAGAAAAGGGAGCAGGGGGGACAAGGGGGACAGGGGGGACAAGGAGGACAAGGAGGACAAGGGGGACAAGGGGAGCCAGCGCCGTGGGCGGGTCTCCCGACTTGAGGCGACTGGCGTGGACAAGGGAGACTCTTAACTCCCCATGCCCCATGCCCAACCTTAACAAACAATCGTTTTTCTGACCGAACCTACTTACTTCTTCGGTTTTTCTGCTTTGGCTGCGGCTGCTAATTCTTCTGGGCTGAGGGGGATTAATGCTTGTAACTGGAAGGATGTGGTGATTGGTGCTGGTCCAACGCGGGGAAGGGTTTTGCCTGGTTGAGCGGGGGGTTCTGATACTAAAGTGGATTGATAATCTTTAACTATTAATAAAGGTTGTAGACGCTCGATATTACGGAGAATTGACTGGGTTTGTTCATAGGTTCCTTGCAGTTCAACGCTGATGGTACGGCGTTTTAACTTGCCATTAATTTGTGTTCCTAAGCTTCCGTCGTTAATAACTTCAGCTTTGTCTACAGCTGGCACAAACTTTTTAAGTTCGGCTCTCACTGCATTAGCGGGGAGTTGAGCATTGCTAGACTCAACTAAACGATTTATATCTAGTAGCAATGTATCCAAGGTATTTTCATTTGCAAACAAAGCTAATACTTCAAGCTTTTGCCGTTTGGAAAGTGCCAGATCCTCTTTGACTTTGTCGATTTGTCTGATGCTTGCTTTTTTTTGCTCAATTTGCCCTTGTAGATCGTTTTGTTTTCCCTGTTGCTGCTGATAAGTCTCCCAAGCGGGCACGATTAGGTTAAGCAGCATATAACTGGCTCCGATGAGTCCCAGCACGCCAACTAAAATGCCTATGACTGTTGGTGTGAGGGTAATGCCGAAGACCACCGGATAAGCTGGGGAAACAGCTTCAAGATCCCCATCTTGCTCAACAATATTTAAATCTTCACTCAGCGTCATTTTTGAATGACTCCTATTTGTTGCAGACTACGAATTCGAGCCACGAGTCCTACTGTGCCTTTTTGCTCCAATTCCCGAATCAATTCTGAAGCAGGAACATCACTCATACTAGATTGGATGGTGTATTTAACTATTTGAGGTGGTTTAATTGGTACACCTGCTGTTTGTGAGGCTGCACCTTTAGGGATTGGTGCATCCACTAACTCTGCTGTTATGATTTTCGTCTCTGTAGGCTTTAAGAAAGAAGACTTTTGTAGAGTTAGTACAAAATCATTGACGTCGTTAAAAGAGTGAGCAAACCCAGTAAGCTCAAGACCTCCAGCCGGGTTTGGTGATGGTTGACCCTTCTGTGGCACAGTTGGTGCTATTTGTTTAATTTGGTCAATTTGCACGGTCACTGGGATGCGATCGCGCAAATCTTGCAACATAGCTGACCAAGGACGAATCTGGTCAAACACTGTGACTAAAACCCGTGTTTCCCCCTTAATTGTGTTAATTTCTTCCTTGATTTTGTTAATGTTGCCTATTTGTTGATCTAACTGCTGTTTTTGCTGCTCCAGTTGTGTTATGTTCTGCTCCAATTCAGCATTTTTCGCTTGCAACAACCACAAACTCAATCCTGTAAATACAGGAAAAAACACACCAAGACCAACTCCCAAATAGACTGGCGTAAGATTACCACCCGATGGAAAGGTAATTTTATTCTTCTTCTTAGAACTTTGCTGATACCCTGGACGGTCCTTCAGAAAATTAATATCTAAACTGTACATTTTATTTATTTACTGTTAGTTATTTACTGTTAGTTATCTACCTAACTGTTCTGTAGAGACGCAATACCCCACACCCCACACCCCACACCCCACACCCTATTCCTAACTCCTCACACCTCCCTCATTCCCAAACCTATAACTATTCCCAACCCAGAACGTTCTACCAAAGGATATTTTTCTTCGTCTACTTGTAATGACAGTGCTGCTACAGGATCTACTTGAGTGGTTGGTAAGCTCAAGCGTTGTGTGAAAAATTCATCAAGCTGTCCTAGTCCGCCTCCTGGTCCCGCCAGTAAAATTTGTGCAACTTCCAAATCCTGAGCCTGATTTAAGTAAAAATCGATAGAACGGCGCAGTTCATCTGTGAGTTCTCCCAAAACCCTAATCACTGCTGCCATGCCAGGATTGCTTTCAGTGACATCCGTTTTTCCGCCTTCTATTGGAGTTGCAGGAATGGACATTCCTTGTAAAAGTTCCATGTCGCGTGATGCAGGTAGACTCATTGCCCGTGATAAAGCAGTTTGCATTTGATATGTCCCAATAGGAACTGTGCGTGAAAATTGGGGCACTCCGTTAACAACAATGGCAATTTCTGTGCTGTCGAATTCTATATTCACCAACACTGCTGCTTCTTGAGGTCCAAATTGCCGCAGTTGATCGCGAATTGTTCTAATGAGAGCGAAACTGTTAATCTCTAAGACATCAATTTGCAATCCTGCTTGCTCAAACGTACTTATATATGTATCAGTCACTTCTTTACGGGTGGCTACCAAAAGAACCTGTACCTTTTCAATGCCGTCTTCATCGACAAAGTACCCAAGTTTCTGATAATCTACATCAGCTTCTTCACGAGGATAGGGTAAGTACAAACCTGCTTCATGGTTTAGCACCATCTCCCGTAGTTCCTTATCATCTAACTCTGCTGGAACTGGTATGAGGCGTATAATGGAATCTCGCCCAGGTACAGCAGTAGCGACCCGAAAAGCTTTGATTTTACTTTCATCTAGCGCTTTTTGAATCAATTGCGCCATGGTTGGAGGGTCGGCAATTTGACCGTTGATAAAAACGCCTTCTGGAACTGACACCGATGATAAAGCGTCTAGTTTCAGACCTTGCCGCTGCTTACGTAGCTGCACTACATTTACACGTTGTGGCGCAAGTTCGATGCCAACCCCTTTATTAGACTTGCCAAACACACTATTGAAGCTTTTAACCACAGTTTTGTCCGCAGGACTGCTAAAGTGAGAATTTAATTATTAGTTAATGAGTCATTAGTCATTGGTTACAAAAAGCCAAGAACAATTGACAACTTTCAAGCTAAAAAACTACAAGCACAATGATTCAGATTCAAAGATTTAAAAAATTAGTTGTTTGGATGTTACTCGGCTTACTGACAAGCTGGGTTGTCAGTTGTGGGACGGGTCATGTCGGCACAGGTAACCAAGCATCTTCAGGAATCGTCAATATTGAGTTTTGGACAATGCAACTCCAACCTCAATTTCAAGACTATTTCCAAAAGCTGATCAAGACTTTCGAGTCTCAAAATCCAGGTATAAAGGTTAACTGGGTTGATGTACCCTGGTCCGCAATGGAAAACAAAATCTTAACAGCTGTCTCCGCAAAATCGCCACCTGATGTTGTCAACCTCAATCCGGGTTTTGCGTCTCAGCTAGCAGGACGAAATGCCTGGTTAGATTTAGATTCAAAAGTCCCTAATGAAGTCCGTTCCTCCTATTTACCTAATATTTGGAAAGCAAGCACGCTCAATGGTAAGAGTTTTGGGCTTCCCTGGTATCTCACCACACGGCTAACCATTTATAACACTGATTTATTAAAACAGGCAGGTATCAACAAGCTACCTGCTAATTACACTGAATTGGCACAAGCTGCTCAACAAATTAAAGACAAAACTGGTAAATATGCCTTTTTTGTGACCTTTGTTCCGCAAGATTCTGGAGATGTATTAGAGTCCTTTGTACAAATGGGAGTCAATCTCGTAGATAATGAGGGTAAAGCAGCCTTCAACTCTCCCCAAGGCAAAGCCGCATTTCAGTACTGGGTAGACCTATATAAAAAAGGTCTTCTTCCTAAAGAAGTATTGACCCAGGGACATCGTCATGGGATTGATTTGTACCAGTCTGGAGAAACAGCATTGCTGACAACCGTTGGTGGCGAGTTTCTGGATACGATCGCAAAAAATGCACCAACAATTGCTCAAGTCTCCGCTACAGCACCACAAATTGTTGGTGAAAACGGTAAGAAGAATGTTGCTGTGATGAACATAGTTATCCCCCGCGACACCAAGCATCCCGACCCAGCCATTAAATTCGCCTTATTTGTGACTAATGACCAGAACCAGCTCACTTTTGCTAAATTAGGGAATGTCTTACCATCAACAGTAAAAGCACTCTCTAATAGCTACTTCAAAGACTTACCTGGTAACGTCACACCTTTAGATAAAGCCCGTATCATCAGTGCTGCTGACCTGCAACAAGCAGAAGTTTTAATCCCAGCAATGAAAAACTTCAACTTACTGCAAAAGGCAATTTACGAGAACCTGCAAGCAGCAATGCTAGGAGAAAAAACAGTAGATAAGGCTGTAGAAGATGCAGCACAAGAATGGAACAGTACTAGGAGTTAGGAATGGGCATAGGGCATGGGGCATTGGATACAGAGAGTGTCTTTCCCCCTTCCCTAGTCCCCCTAGTCCACGCCAGTTGCTCCACTTGGGGAGACCCCTGCGTACACGTCACTGGCTCCCCTTGTCCTCCTTGTCCTCCTTGTCTCCCTAGTCCCCCCTGTCCCCCTAGTCCTCCCTGTCCCCCTAGTCCTCCCTGTCCCCCTTCCCTTGTCCCTATCAAACACGGGTGATATGGAAAAAATGGCCTAGTAAATAGAGGGAACCGCACAACACGACTAGATGATGTTCAGAGGTAAAGGCGGCGTTTAGTGCTGATGATAAATCTGGATAAGTGCTGCAAAAACTTAATTCTGGGCAAATATTCTGCGCTAGGTGTGCCAATTCATTTGTGTTGGCAGAACTGTGATCGGGTACTGGTACTAAATATAATCGGTCATTTGGTCGGAGTAAGGTTTTAAAAATATCGGCATGTCCTTTCGTAGAGAGCATTCCGATCACCCAAGTTATACAAATTTTAGATGGGTTTTCTACTTGGGTTTCTAGGTTATCTAAATAATCACGCAAGACTTGAGCTGATGCTGGGTTGTGGGCACCATCAAGCAATAATTTGTGATTATTCCAAGTGGTCCATTGTACCCGTCCAGGCCACTTGGTTTTTGCCATACCGTTCACAATTGCTTCCTCAGAGATTTGCCAACCTTGTTTTCGCAGAATTTCTAAAGCAGCAATAGCCACAGCAGAATTTGTCAATTGAAATTGTCCTTGTAATGACAAGGGGTATCTAATGGCTTTGAGATTTTCATCGTCAAGATTATTGTTTCTTGATTGTTCTACTAGCCATTCTCCAATCCCTTCCTCCCCTACTGGTTGATACTCTGCCCATCCATTGGCGATTTGACGGGCAGGTTGGGGCATAACATATGGGCATTGTAATTCCACAATGCGCGATCGCACAACTTTTTGTGCCTCTGATGGCAATGGTCCAATCACACATGGACATCCAGGTTTGAGAATACCTGCTTTTTCCGCTGCGATGTTGGCAATTGTCGGACCGAGTCTTTCGACGTGATCTAGACTAATGGAAGTGATAATTGAAACCAAGGGTTTGGTGCAGACGTTGGTAGCATCTAAGCGTCCACCCAATCCAACCTCTACGACAGCCACATCGACTTGCTGTTGAGCAAAGTACAACCAAGCAGCAGCCGTAAAAACTTCAAACTGAGTTGGCGATTCTTCTTCAGGACTAATAGCAGCTTGGACTTGCAGTAATAATTGGCCCAATTGTTCGGAGGAAATTGGCTGTTCGTTCAAGCAGATTCGTTCTGTCCAATCGACTAAGTGAGGAGAAGTATAGCGTCCTGTACGATAGCCTGCTTGTGTGAGAACAGAAGAAAGATAGGCACAGACAGAACCTTTCCCATTAGTGCCAGCTATATGAATGACTGGGACTTGCTCATGAGGATTGCCCAGATTTGCCAACAGCTGTTGTATTCGTTCCAGACCGAGATGAACACCAAAGTGTTGAAAGGATTGGAGGATAGAGTCTATGTCCACAAATTAACAATAGGGTAGTGACAAGCCACTCTATTATGACTCCACTCACCACAACTGAAAAAACCGACTGCCCCTATGAAGAGAAACAGTCGGTTTCAAACTGTTAATTTGTAAGTGTGAACTACCTGCACTCCCCTCTTGAGAGAGTGCACTTGAGAAAGTGTAATTTATGCTTCTTTATCTAAAAAGCTTTGCAATTGTCTTAAAGCAGCAGCACCAATGTTGAACGCTGCCCAACCAGCAGCAACCAAGACTGGCGCTAAAACGATCGCCACACGCAGATCGATATCCATATCTACAGCCCCTCTGTTAAGTTGAAATTTAAGTTTTGTCAATTGTTCTCATTTTTATTTTTAGCTGAATCGAGCAATTTTTCTCAATCTTTCTGTAAAGAATGTTTACAAGGAAAGTTAGGAATGGGGCATGGAGAGTGGGGAGTTAAGAGTTAGGAGTTAGATGCCTTGTCCCCCCTGTCTCCCTTGTCTTTCTTCTTCCGCGTGGGCAAGTGCTAGTTTTTGATAATTTTTAGCGTGTTCTATTAAATTTTCTGCTTCAGAAGGGGAAATTTGGCGTACAACTTTACCAGGAACACCCATGACCATAGAGAGGGGAGGTACATCTTTGGTAACTACGGAACCAGCGGCAATAATGCTACCAGCACCTACACGCACTCCATCTAGAATGATCGCGCCGATCCCAATCAAACTGCCACGTTCAATGTGAGCAGCATGTATTACAGCACGATGACCTACAGTAACATGATCTTCTAGAACTGTAAGTTTACCGGGGTCACCATGTAAGATTGCTCCATCTTGAACATTCGTACATTCACCAATTTCAATGGATTCTACATCTCCCCTAACAACAGCACCATACCAAATACTAGCTCCTGTTGCTATTTTTACAGACCCCATAACAACAGCATTCTTTGCGATAAAGGTAGCTTGAGAAATATCAGGAGAAGACCAGTGGGAAGCAGTAGACACGATAGAATATGATTATGGTACCCAAGAAGACTGGAAAAACTCCAACCTTGGAGGCTGGTTGCAAAACCAGGATATCACGGCAAAAAGCCTCTATGCACAAGGGAGGACATTAGGGAGAATATCTCCTGCCGTCACTAAGTATCAGCGCAGCAGTAAGTGAGTACCCCAATGAGGTGGAGTAAAAGTTTAAAAAAAACCAAAGTTTCTGGTGAATACAAAAAGATGTTTGTACGCACTTCATAAAAATGAATCCAGGCTTGCAGTACCCTATATTTGGTCCGGAAATTCAGTGTCCCCATTGCCGTCAAACCATACCGGCATTGACACTGACAGATACTTATTTATGTCCGCGTCATGGCGCATTTGAAGCTAATCCTAAAACTGAAGAATTGATTCATCTACAGTCAGGACGGCATTGGCGAAGATGGAACAATGAATGGTATCGACAACACACCCATCCCGATGGCATTCGCTTTGAAATTCATGAAGCCTTAGATAAACTTTATACTCAAGGATATCGAGCAACACGAGTTATCATAGCTCGACGCTATCAGGAGTTGATGAGCGGCTATTTAGAGCGCAGTACACCTTGGCGTGCTGGACAATCAGATACGACATCAGCCCGACTTTACGGTTTGCCGGTGGAGTTTAGTCCCGATCCAACAGACGATCCCTGCTGGGAAGTGATTAATTTTGATCTCGACAAAGAACCAGGTGTACCCGTGCGCTACCCTTATTTCCGATTGTTTGAATAAAGAGGGCATGGGGAATTAGGAGTTAGGAGTTAGGAATGAGGAATAGAGAATGGGGACAAGGGGGACAAGGAAGACAAGGAAGACAAGGGAGCAGAGGAGAGGAGGAAAGGCACTCTGATTATCCATTCCCTATGCCCTATGACGGCAGTTGCTCCACTTGAGGAAACCACGCCAGTTGCTACCCGAAGGGTAGCAACTGGCTCCCCTATGCCCCATGCCCCATTTAACTCCTAACTCCTAACTTTTGACATGCACCACGCTTCTATTCGCACAGCCAATATTCATCGGGCGATCGCCTTTTATGAACAGCTAGGGTTTACAGTTTGTGAACGCTTCACCACGGGCTATACCCTGGCATGCTGGATGGAAGGGCTAAGCAGTAGGATTGAACTGATTCAAATTCCACAACCAAAATCAGCTCCAGATGCATTTGCTGATGAGCATTACGTTGGATATTATCATTTGTCGTTTGACATAACAGAAATTACGCCAGATTTACCTAGTTGGTTAGATAGTTTAAAAGAACGTTTTGCTACAGCTTCTCAAAACAACCCAGAACAGTTACAACCGCTAAAAGTGTTATTAGAAGCTACTCAGCAGCAGATAGGTGAACATATCTACGAAGTGACATTTATTGCAGATGCTGATGGGTTACCTTTGGAATTTATTCGAAAATTAACTTAAGCTATCTCCTCTCTTGAAAGCAGGGAACTCGGGGCCCCCACGCCCCCTTCCCTAGACAAATATGTATCAGATTTATAGTGAAACATTATTAGCGTTTCTCTTGACTACTTATACAAAGCCGAAAGCTATTTACTTAAGTAAGGCTCTATTAATTTATCTTTCCTTTATATTACTTTAGCTGTAAAATAATCTTTCAATCTTTCTCTGTGGTGTTGCCGAGGCGACAGAATTTAGGGAGAGATTAAACTAGATTGATACAAAAATTCTGTAATTTTCTTTACAGACAAACCTCTAATTAACATGTCTGTGTTGTACAAATTAAGAAGATATAGGTTTCATCGTTTTCCGTTTTTACTGTTAATTTTTTCACTCATTCTTGTGTTGTTAGTTGGCAGTGAATCTACTTATAGTCATCTAGTAGCTTTATCGAATTGGGTAAATTTTCATAACACAGGAGTGTCAAACAAAACACATCTTCTTTTAAGAGAAGATGTTCATAAGACAGTACTGGAAAACGGTCTTACCGTTCTGACAAAAGAAGTACACACTAGTCCAGTAGTGACTGTACAGGTTTGGTATAAAGTGGGTTCACGGAATGAAGAACCTGGAGTCAATGGCATAGCTCACCAGCTAGAACACATGATGTTTAGAGGTACTAAAAAGCGTCCAATTCAATTTGGACAATTGTTTAGTGTTTTAGGTAGTGACTCGAATGCTTTTACTAGCTATGACCAAACGGCATACTATAACACTGTAGAACCTGACAAGCTAAAAGCACTTTTAGTGCTGGAAGCAGACAGAATGCAAAATGCAGTGATTGATGCTGATAAGCTAGCGCATGAGAAGCGGGTAGTTATTTCTGAGTTACAAGGTTATGAAAATAGTCCTAATTACCGCCTCAACCGTGCTGTCATGCGAGCAGCCTTCCCCAACCATCCCTATGGTTTACCTGTAGGTGGTACTAAAGCTGATGTTGAGAAGTTTCAGGTTGAGCAGGTGCGTAAGTACTACCGTAACTTCTACAGTCCTGATAATGCAGTTTTAGTCATTGTTGGAGATTTCCAAACCACATCAACACTTAAGGTTGTTCAGGAAAAATTTGGGAAGATATCTAAGGGTAAAGGGAGTAGGAAGGAGGTACTGCGTTGCGGAGATTCGCTTCATTGTAGCAAGTGGCTCCCCCCCACTCCCCATGCTCCTAATCCCCACTCCCCACTCCCCATCACACTCCAAGAACCAGGGGGAGCAGCATTATTAGAAGCAATATATCCACTACCAAATGTTAATCATCCAGATGTCCCAGCACTGAATGTAATGGATTACATTTTGACAGGAGGACGGAATTCTCGCCTTTATCAAGCATTAGTAGCATCAGGTTTAGCCAGTGATTTGACAGCTTCTGCGGTGAACCAAATCGAGTTTGGTTGGTACGATATCTCTGTAAGTGCACTTCCACACCAAGACTTGAAGAAAATTGACTCAGTGTTACGCAGTGCGATCGCTCATTTTGTACAAAAACAAGTCACAGCCGAGGAAGTGAATCGAGCAAAAGCACAGTTAGAAGCAGCGCTCATTCTAAACAACCTTGATATTACAAGCCAGGCAACTCAGCTAGGTAGTGACGAAACAACTTCTGGTGATTATCGCTACACAGAAAAATACTTGGCGGCTGTTCACGAAGTGAGTGCGGCAGATGTCCAACGTGTTGCTAAGACTTATCTAGATCCGAAAGCAAGAACTATAGGCTTTTTTGAACCTACTCAAGTTTGGGGAAAAGATCCCCCTAGCAAAGCAAATTCTACACAAACTCCTGAACATTTCACTACAGGCACACCAGTCTCTGTGCAAGAGATACAGAAGTATCTACCACCTGTAGATGCGGCAGAAGCATCGATTACTACCCACACACTACCACAAGAATTCAAATTACATAACGGTCTGCGGGTGTTGCTTTTGCCTGATAAAAGTACACCTACGGTGACGCTGAATGGCTTTATTAAGGCTGGTACAGAATTTGATCCAGAGAACAAAGCAGGTCTTGCCTCTCTGGTGGCAGATAACTTAATGAATGGGACAAAAACCAAAGATATTTTCACTATTGCCAAAACATTGGAAGATCGAGGCGCAAGTCTGACTTTTAAAACTTATCGAGAAGGTGTGCATATTCAAGGCAATAGCTTAGCGGGAGATTTACCTATTTTGGTTCAAACTTTGGCTGATGTTGTCAAAAATTCGACCTTTCCAGCAAAAGAGTTAGAAAAAAGCCGTCAGCGTGCTGTGACTGCACTCAAGCAAGAATTAGATGACCCATCAGAGGTTGCTAAGAGAACTTTTGCTCAAGCTATTTATCCGAAAAAACACCCCTTACACAAGTTCCCTACACTGGAGAGTTTCCAACAGATTAGTCGTCAAGATGTCATTGATTTCAAAACAAAACTTTATCGTCCAGATACTACGGTGCTGGCACTCGTGGGTGATTTTGTGCCTAGTCAGGTGCAATCACTTCTGAGTGCTGAATTTGGGAATTGGAAAGCAAGCAGTCAACCCCCAAAGCTGAAATATCCGACAGTATCAATGCCAAAAACAGTAGTGCATGTGAACCCAATTATTCCGGGGAAAACACAAGCTATTACTTACATGGGTAACAACGCTATTAACCGCAGAGACCCCCGATTTTATGCAGCTTTGGTGTTGAATCAGATTTTGGGAGGCGATACCTTGTCGAGTCGGTTAGGCGCAGAAGTACGCGATCACCAAGGTCTTACCTATGGAATATATAGTAACTTCTTGGCAGGCAACAATTCTGGAACCTTTTTGATTGAGATGCAAACTAGCCCACAAGACACAAGAGCAGCGATCGCCAGCACTCGTGAACTTCTCAAGCAAATCCATCACCAAGGTGTGACTGTCATGGAAGTAGAGACAGCCAAACGCACTCTACTGAGCAACTATACTGTTTCCCTCGCCAACCCAGAAGAGTTAGCGTCTAAAATTCTGATGAACGAGGTATACGCACTTTCAGACGAGGAATTACGTGCTTTTACCACAAAAATCCAATCAGTCACCCTTGCTCAAGTGAATCAGGTAGCGCGTGAGCTGCTGCATCCGGATAGAATTGTTGTTGTGACAGCTGGTCCTGCGGTGTCCATCGACAAGGACTTCAAATAGAAGTGAGGATTCCTGATGATGCGATTATTTAAGAAGTCACTTGAAAAAATCTCTCAAGTAGCAACGACAACTCTTTTTTTCAGAGGCTTTTCAACGTTGCTAAAACGTCTCTCAGTTACACTAGTCTTACTGATATGTATGAGTTGCATCATTACATCTCCTGCAATGGCCGTGACTTCTTCTAAGGGAATCCTTGCACAACCAGTCATAGAAACAACAGTGAGCCTAGGTAATTCTGCAAACGAACTGAAGTTTGAACCAAACCACCTAGAATTTGCGGCTCTTCAACGATACAAACTCACACTTACCAATCCTAGCCAGCAAAAACATTACTTTACAGCAAAGGACTTTGCTGATGCCATTTGGACACAAAAGGTAGAAGCTGGCAAAGTTGAGATAAAAGGAGCAATTAGTGAGTTGGAGCTGAAACCTGGAGCCAAAGCAGAGTGGGTATTTGTGCCACTCAAGCCGGGAACTTATAGGTTACATTGTTCTGTACCGGGACATGCACAAGCAGGTATGACTGGAGAAATTGTGATCGCCAGTGGCCAGTAAGCGCCTAGAAATGAGCTAACCTAAAATATAGATAGAATTTCTCAACTAACAATAGAAAAACTATTGATACATAAGCGGTAAGGCGCAAATCATTACTAATTTCCCATGAATATTTTAAGTCATTTACTTTCTCAACCAGCTCAAGATAAGCCTCAAAAAAGATCACGCAGGGGAATCGAAATTAAATCGCCACGTGAAGTTGAGATTATGCGGCAATCTGCAAGAATCGTGGCAACAGTTTTAAAAGAAATTTCCGAGCTGGTACAGCCAGGAATGACAACGGCTGATTTAGATGCTCATGCGGAAAAACGCATTCGAGAAATGGGTGCAGTGCCTAGCTTTAAAGGATATCATGGTTTTCCTGGTTCTATTTGTTCCAGCATCAACAATGAAGTGGTTCACGGTATCCCTAGTCATAAGAAAGTCATCCGCGCAGGAGATGTTTTAAAAGTAGATACAGGCGCTTATTATCAAGGGTTTCATGGCGACTCTTGCATAACAATTGCAGTTGGTGAAGTCACCCCACAAGCAGCTAAACTCATTCGTGTGGCAGAAGAAACTCTCTACAAAGGTATTGAACAAGTCAAAGCAGGAAACTGCCTACTAGACATTGCTGGGGCAATTGAAGACCATGTCAAAGCAAATGGTTTGAGTGTGGTAGAAGATTTTACTGGACACGGTGTTGGTCGTAACTTACATGAAGAACCTTCAGTGTTCAACTTCCGCACTCGTGATATGCCAAATGTGAAGTTACGTGCAGGAATGACCTTGGCAATTGAGCCGATTTTAAATCAAGGTTCTAAGTTCACACGGACATTATCTGATCGTTGGACAGCCGTCACAGTAGACAATTCACTGTCTGCTCAGTTTGAGCATACAGTTTTGGTCACAGAAACCGGATATGAGATTTTGACTGATCGTTCTAAGGTGTAATTGTTAACGCAGTTTTTGAAGTTCTTCAGAAAATTCACTGAACAACCAACCTGGTTTGATGGCAGTCTTAAATCATTCATCCCATTCCTGACGAAGAGTCTCTAAATGAGCAAGGATTGCTTCTTTCTTATCCTTTAAGATTCCTTTAGCTTTAGTAATTTTTTCATAATCTTTTTTCCAACTTAATGCGGTAAGGGGTCGCCCGTTAACCCTGCGGGGTATAACGGGTGGGGAATTACCGCAAAATAAATAATTGAGCGCAGCGAATCATTATAGATTAGGGGATGATTGCTGTTCGACATACTTTTTTAACTGTTCAATCGTAACACCACCACAACTCGCTACAAAATACGAGCCAGTCCAGAACACGGGTTTACGATAGTAACGCTCAAGGTGATTTGCAAAATCTTTTCTGATAAGACGACTGGAAACAGTTTTTAGGTTAGCAATTAATTTACTAATTTGAACCTGTGGAGGGAAGTCAATCAACATGTGAACATGATCTGCTTCAGCGTTGAACTCTTTAAGGTGACACCCCCATTTTTCGCATGTTTGCTGAAATATTTCTTTTAATCGACTCAGTATTTCAGCGTTAATTATTTTACGTCGGTATTTCGTCACAAAAACTGTGTGGACGGTAAGAGTGTAAACAGAGCGGAAACCTCTTTCGTAATTATCGCGCATTTGTAGACAATAAATGCTATATTTCTATTTATGATACTAACCTATTGCTACCGAATTAAACCAACTCCCGAACAAGAATCAGTGATGTTGCACATTCTAGAATTGCTGCGCCGTCACTGGAATTATGCTTTGGGGCAACGTTTAGATTGGTTGCATAGGACGAGATGCTCAATTGATAGATGTTCCATCGTCAGTGAACCGATTGGGGATATTCCAGAAAAAGTTAACTACTACACACAGCAAGCTGCTTTAAAGGAAACAAAAGAACTATTCCCCGAATACAAAAACATTTACGCTGAGTCACAGCAAGTCAACTTGCAGCGACTTAATAAAGCTTGGCAGAGGTGGTTGTTTCCAGATAAATCCGGGTTACGTGGTGGACGACCCAAGTTCAAAAAATCAGGGGAGTTACGCTCATTCGTTTACCCTCGGATGAACTGTGCAAAGGCTGGAGCATTCTTAAATAACGGTGTATTGAAACTATCGAAAATCGGAGAGATGCCAGTAGTTATGCATCGACCCATACCTGATGGTTTTACGTTAAAAACATGCACCGTAGTTCGTAAAGCAGATGGCTGGTATTGCTGTGTGCAAATGGAGGATAGTTCAGTTCCCGAACTACTACCGCTATCACACGTTAAATCAGTGGTCGGGGTTGATGTTGGTTTAAAGGAATTTCTCACCACATCAGATGGTCAAACACTACCAGTGCAAAAACCATACAGGAATGCACAAAAACATCTAGCTCGTCAGCAACGATTTTTAGCACGCAAACAAAAGGGTTCTGCTGGCTACAACAAGCAACAAAACAAGATTGCTCGAATTCATCAACGTGTTGGTAGAATTCGAGAGAATTTTCATTACAACACAGCACATAAACTGGTTAAACAGCATGAGTTAATTGCAGTTGAATCTTTAAATATTCGCGGTCTAGCACGTACACGTTTGGGTAAATCAATCCTAGATGTTGCTTGGGGAAGTTTCATTGACAAGTTGGAAGCAGTGGCGGTCAAACGCGGCATCCATGTTGTTAAAGTAAACCCTTATGGTACATCGGTGGAATGCTCAAATTGTGGTGCAAAAGTACCGAAAACACTATCTATTCGCACTCATGAATGTCATAAATGTGGTGCAGTGCTGGATAGAGACGAGAATGCCGCTCGTAATATTTTACAGCGTGCATTAAACGCGGTGGGGCTTATCGTGTCTGCCGATGGAGGCTTAGGGGATACCCAGCCTGTGAGATCGGAAGCTTGGGGTTATCATGGAGCACAACTATCTCTATTTTAACCCTGAGAAGCCCCCGTTATAGCCGCAGGCTTAACGGGGGAGAACGTCACGGTAACAGCATTGACTCTGGTATATCTACCGTGATTGAATCTTCATCCTGAGACACGAGATAATGTCTTGGTATTTTAATTATTGGCACAGTTTTTTCCTCAAATTCCTAATTATATGTTGACAAGAAGCGTGCCAATTCAGCATCATGCATAGATTTGCTAGCCTGGATTTTGAAAGTCCTTCAACCTTAAGGTCTTCAGGAACAACAAAATACATAACCGCAGATGAAGATCCCATTTGCGTTCATCTGCGGTTTCCATCATCTAGTTCTCTAGTTATTAACAGCACTTAAGCGCGAGACTGTGAATCGAGACATCCACTTTTCTAAATAAGCTCGATTGGCTTTGCGCTCATCTGGATTGCTAGTGTTCAAAGGATAAGGCATGAGCCCTAAAATTGCTGCTGTAGTAACACAGAACATTGATTTTTGGAAGCTGATGCAAATTTGTACCCGTAGATCGTCTTCTCCTCGAGGACTGCGACGATATTGTTCATGCAAATACTCTGGGAGATAGTGACGCATATCTTGCATTAGTAAGGTGGGAGGAATACCTGCACCACCAATAGGTAAGGGGTCTGCATATAATGCGCCATATTGAAATCGAGCTTGATCGGGGGGAATTTGATAAGCTTGAGCGTTGTATGAAACTGTGCCATGAAAGGGTGTTCCCCGGAAGAAAACTGCTTCCACATAAGGAACTGCCGTATCTGCTAGGAAAGTCAAACCAGCTGATGATGGAATAAGTTCATAAGCTTTATCCTGAATTTTAACGGTGTAGGTAATCGGGTTATT
This sequence comes from Nostocales cyanobacterium Centralia_MAG_434, assembly GCA_021324415.1. Taxonomy (GTDB): domain Bacteria; phylum Cyanobacteriota; class Cyanobacteriia; order Cyanobacteriales; family Nostocaceae; genus JAJPJF01. The sequence continues at coordinate 33,477 of JAJPJF010000355.1, read as the reverse complement.
TGCATTTGCGACTAAACCCGCTTTTATGTGGTCCACAACATCAGGAATCGATTTGATTTTGCCTTGGTCATACAGGTCTGATAACGTGAGGAAAATCTCAGCCATCACTCGCCAGAATTGACCTAACCCACTGTAGTAAGCAGAGACGCGCAACTGTTCTAGCAAGAAATTAGGAAACAGTTGGTTCAATCCTAGAATCAAGGGATTGTTTTTAAACTTTGCCTGAATAACAGCATCTGCTGATTCTTGAAACTCTACTGAATCCAAATATGCATCCAGTCCGCCACCGCCATGCCATAGCATTGTTCTCATGCAATACTCAGCATACTCAAAGTTAATCCTGTCGTGCCACCAGTGACGAAGCAATCTCTTCCAAGAAGTATCGCCATTAAAGTACTTAAAGAAGGGGAAAAAGACTAAAAATTGGTTTTCTGCAATGTAAAGTAGATTCCTCCAGTAAGCATCCAAAACAACGCCATAACTTTTGAGAATACCAACGACTTCTAGCACATTTTCTGGGCTATCTGGGAGTAATGCTCCCCCTGCTTCCAAACGCTCAATATATGGATCTGTCTTACTTGTTATGCTCACCATTGTCTAGTTCTCCAGGGTCTAACTTTTGCCTTTTGCCTTCACCAAGGTCACTGTTGCAACAGTGCTGTATGTATCAACCATTGCTGTTGTTGTCGGTTCGGTCCATTTTGCTAACCAATTGGGTTGGATACCGAAAATGACGATGAATATAGCCAAAACTATAGCTGGAAAGCGTTCTGACCAAGAGACACGAGGTAAATTAGAGACTTGTGGAGACAAACGCCCAAAAAAGGCGTTGTTTGTGAGCAGTAAGAAGTAAACAGCTGTTAAGCCTGTGCCAACCATGCAAAGCAGGGTTTGTACTGGATAAACAGAAAAACTACCACGAAAAACGATAAACTCGGCGATAAAACCAACCATTCCTGGTATACCAGCACTTGCCATCACTGCCAAAACCATTAAGCTCCCAGTGATAGGCATACCTCTTTCTGGGTTAAGTAATCCCCTAATAATATCTAAATTGCGGCTTCCTGTTTTTTTGTACACAATCCCTACAAGCAAAAACATGAGAGCAGAAATCAGCCCGTGACTGATCATTTGTAAGACAGTTCCTAAGATACTTAAAGGTGTGGAAGCGGCAGCACCTAAAAGTATGTAACCCATATGGCCAATGGAACTGTATGCTACCATCTGCTTCATATCTTTTTGGGCGATCGCACAAGAGGCACCATAAAGCACACTCACCACTGCCCAAGTTGCTAATGTAGGAGCAACATAACTCCAGGCTTGTGGTAACAAGTTCATCCCAAACCGCAGTATGCCATAAGTTCCTAACTTCAGTAACACTCCGGCTAACAATACCGAAACTGGTGTGGAAGCCTCAACGTGTGCGTCAGGTAACCATGTGTGAAAGGGAACCAACGGCATTTTGATGCCAAAACCAATGAGAATCCCCAACAGCAATAAAATCTGAGTCTCTAGAGATAGATAGTTGGTGTGTAAGGTTGATAGTGCAAAGGTCTTTGATCCACTCAACCACACTAAACCCAGGAAGCTTGCAAGAATGATAATTCCCGAAATGGCAGTATAAATCAGAAACTTTGTTGCTGCGTAACCTCGCCGTTGACCACCCCAAATAGCAATCAGCAAATAGAGGGGGACCAATTCTATCTCGTAGAACAGGAAAAACAAGAGTAAATCCTGTGCTACAAAAGCTCCTGCAACACCCGCATTTAAGATGAGGAGCAAGGAGTAATAAAACCGAGGACGCCTAATATCTGCATCAGTGCTAGAAATGGCAATGCAATTCAACAGTGCATTCAATACCAGCAAAGGTAATGATAAGCCATCTACCCCAAGGTGATAGTTCCAACCTATGACATCTATCCAAGGTAGAAACTCAGTAAACTGTTGATTTATCTGTCTCGGATCAAACTGAACGAGCAGGATCACTGTCCAGAAAAAAGTGATACCCGCAAAGAATAAGGCTATTCTTCGAGTAAGCTTTGCATCAATGCCAAATGGCAAAAATCCAATTAAAACTGCACCTAACAAGGGCACAAAAATCAAAGCACTCAGCATGGTGGTAAAGAAGTTAGGAGTTAGCAGTTAGGAATGGGGGGAGTGGGGATTAGGCTATTCAATTCCTCACTCCTCACTCCTCACTCTTTATAAATGCCAGCCATTCAATAAACCCAATGACCAGCTCATGAGGAAACCTAGCACACCGATGCCTACAATGATTGTTAGCACGTATGCTTGGGATTGACCAGAAATGCTGTATCTCAAGCTTTGCCCGCCTAAAATGGTGATAAATCCAACCAAGTTAACAAAGCCATCGACTAAGTAGCGATCGCTCCATGCGGAGAGCTTAGAGAAGGAGGCAACGATCGCCACTACAGTCAGCCGATACAATCGGTCAATGTAAAAGTCATAGCCCAATAGGTCTTGTAGAAATCTCCAGGCTAGTATTCTGGAGCGTGACCAAGCTTTGTGCAAGTAGATTGCCGATCCTATGGCTAACCCCAAACCCGTAGACAATACCAACAACGCAACGACATACCAATTGATACTGTCCCATCCGGGGAGTAAATACCATTGCTGCAGCATCAAAGGTACTAATAAAGTCGTCACTGTCAAAGTGACCATAGGCAATGCCATGAACCAAGCAACTTCTGGTGCACGACGGGTTTTTTGTTGTGGTTCACCCCAAAATACCAGGCGGAATACCCGTGTCAAGTTCAATACTGTTAAGCCATTGACAATTACCAAGATTCCAATAACCCAGGGGCTGATCAGTGCCAAACCATCAGCCCATGATAGCATTGCCCAAAAGCTGCCCAATGGGAGTAGTGTCACCATTCCAGCGGAACCAACAACAAAAGCAGAGGTTGTTGCTGGCATGCGTGACCACAGACCGCCCATTTCTGTTAAATCTTGAGTTTGAGCGGTGTAAATCACTGAGCCTGCGCTCATAAACAAAAGTGCCTTAGCGATCGCATGAGTCAACAGCAACATGAGAGCAACGCCTCCTTGTTGCAAGCCCACTGCTAAAAATACCAATCCCATATACGCACTTGTGGAATGAGACAGTGCTCGCTTAATATCAATTTGGGCGAGTGCAACTAATGAAGCACCTACAGCCGTCACGCTGCCCATCACAATCAAAGCATTTAAAGCGATTGGTGACAAAGCTAAAATTGGCTGTAGTTTAAACAACACATAGCCACCACCAGCAACCACCATAGAATTCCGCATAATAGATGCTGGGTTAGGACCTTCCATTGCTTCATCTAACCACAGATGTAGTGGAAACTGAGCGCATTTACCCGCTGGTCCTGCAATTAATGCTAAACCAAGTAAACCTGATGTCAACGGACTTAACTCAGCTGTTTGTGCCCACTCATATAAATTAGAAAAGTCTAAACTTCCTGCCAGGCTAGAAAGTGCCACCACTGCCATTAGTAGAAGCAAGTCTCCCACCCGCTTTGTTAAAAATGCATCTCGCGCGGCTGTGACTACTAGTGGCTGTGCATACCAAAATCCCACCAACAAATAAGTGGAAAGAGTCAAAACTTCTAATAAGGCATAACTGAGAAACAGAGAGTCACTAATGGCTAAGCCACTCAGCGCTGCTTCAAAAAAGCCCATCAGCGCAAAGAAACGAGCCATTGCCCAGTCTTTTTCCATGTAACCCAGGGCATAAACTTGCGTCAGTAAACTTAACCCTGTAATTAAAACTGCTGCTCCAACACTAACTGGTGATAGATCTAAGGCAAAGGATAAATCTAAATCCGCAGCTTTGAACCAGTTAATCACAATATGTTCTGGTTCTTGAGCCCAAATATCTTGGAAGACAAACAAACTGTGACCAAAAGCAAACACAGTCATAAACAAGTTTATATAAGCACCCGTTCTTGGTCCTGTCTGCCGATTTAGTCCCATTGCCCATGGCAAAGTTAAAAGTGCACCTATTAAGCCGTAGAGAGGTATCCACCAGCTTGTAGAGAATAGAAACTGATTCATTGCAACTGCCCTTGGTGACTCAGCTTTAAATGATTTGTTGCCCCTGTGAACTTACTACAACTTGGTTTGAATAACTTCAATTTTATTAGTTTTAGTCAGTAGTATTTCATTTTTCATGCCTCTAAACTCTTTAAAAAAAATTGTGTTTTATAAAGATCAACATTTATTTTTTTTCTCAACTTCAAGTAATATGGTTGACATTTCCAAACACAGAAATCCCACTTTATACAGACCATAAGTATAACTTATGGTCTTATCAAAGTATTTTTTACATCTACTGGAGAAATCCCAGAAAAGATAATTATCTTGATTCCCAGAGTTTTCGCCACTTCCGTAAAGACAGATTTTTAACGCTTATAAGTATATTTAAGCAAATAAATTAAAAAAATATAAAGTATCAGACACAAATCTAGGAATTCGTTAGCTTCAACTCAGTGGAAAACGAATAGTTAACTTGTGTTAAGTTTTTTTAAAGAGATTTATCACAAACTATTATAGTAATTTATATTGCCAGATGTGCAAAGCTTTTTTATGCTTAATTTGGTAATGCTTTTATGCTTTAGGATAAGCATTCCCGTCCAAATTTTCGGTGAGATTACTAATTGCATTGATTTTGTAGGAGTCAAACGATGCCAATCGCGGTTGGAATGATTGAAACTAAGGGATTTCCGGCGGTAGTGGAAGCAGCTGATGCAATGGTGAAAGCTGCTCGCGTTACCTTAGTCGGCTATGAAAAAATTGGCAGCGCTAGAGTCTCCGTAATTGTCCGGGGAGACGTTTCGGAAGTGCAAGCTTCAGTTGCAGCTGGAGTGGAAGCAGCTAGAAGAGTCAATGGTGGGGAAGTTTTATCCACTCACATCATTGCTCGTCCGCACGAGAACCTGGAATTTGTCTTGCCAATTCGTTACACCGAAGCTGTCGACCAGTTCCGTACTTGACGAATTTTGGATTGACCCTGCAAACGCTTGCGAATTTGACAGCCGATACGGGATGATCGGTTTCAGTTCTAAAAAACTCAATCTAAAACTCTCTGGTAGCTCTATTTTGGTTTCATTTGTAGAAAGCTAGTTAAGGATTAAAACTAATGTCAATTGCAGTAGGAATGGTAGAAACTCTGGGCTTCCCAGCAGTTGTAGAAGCAGCTGATGCAATGGTGAAAGCTGCTCGTGTGACACTGGTAGGCTATGAAAAAATCGGTAGTGGTCGTGTAACTGTGATTGTTCGAGGAGACGTATCCGAAGTGCAAGCTTCAGTTGCAGCTGGAGTTGACTCAGTCAAGCGTGTCAATGGTGGACAAGTATTATCTACTCATATCATTGCTCGTCCACATGAAAACTTAGAATATGTCCTGCCAATTCGATACACCGAAGACGTACAGCAGTTCCGTGAAAATGTTAATGCGATTCCGCCTTTTGGCAGAAGACCATAACACATCATCATGAAAATTGCCAAAGTTCGCGGCACAGTGGTTAGTACCCAAAAAGAACCAAGTCTTAGAGGTGCCAAACTACTGTTATTACAGTTAGTGGATGAAGAGGGACACACATTACCAGAATATGAGGTGGCAGCGGATAACATTGGCGCAGGAGTAGACGAGTGGGTACTTGTCAGTCGTGGAAGTGCTGCCCGTCAAGTTCTTGGTAATGAACAGCGTCCACTAGATGCAGTAGTGGTGGCGATTATTGATACAATTTACGTTGAAAATCGCCTAATTTACAGCAAAACAAACCAATAACGTGTAGTTATGTAGTTCTTGGATAGTTGATCGTTGTTAGTGGATAGCTGATAGTTGTTAATGGGTAGTAGTTAGTATGTGCTTAACAACTAACAATTGACAACTGTACCGGCGGAAGGTCGTTCGCCTCTACTAACACCCAACATCTAAAAATCAATTCAACGATTAACAGAATTTCAACTCGAGGAATCCAGCGATGGTAGTCCGTAGCACAGCTGCTCCCCCAACCCCCTGGTCAAGGAATTTAGCTGAGCCAAGCATTCACAAAAGCGCATTTATACATTCCTTTTCTAACATCATTGGAGATGTCAGGATAGGTCCAAACGTTATTGTTGCCCCAGGAACCTCTATCAGAGCAGATGAAGGTACACCTTTTCATATTGGGGAAAATACAAATATCCAAGACGGTGTAGTTATTCATGGGTTAGAGCAAGGTCGAGTTATTGGCGACGATAACAAAGAGTACTCCGTGTGGGTTGGTAGCAATGCATCCATTACTCATATGGCTCTCATTCATGGACCAGCTTATGTGGGAGATGATTGCTTCATTGGCTTTCGCTCTACAGTGTTCAATGCCAGGGTAGGAGCAGGTTGTGTCGTGATGATGCATGCTCTAATTCAGGATGTGGAAATTCCTCCAGGGAAGTACATTCCTTCGGGAGCAATTATTACCAATCAACAGCAAGCTGATCGATTGCCAAACGTGCATCCACAAGATCAAGACTTTGCTCATCATGTGATTGGAATCAATCAGGCACTACGAGCTGGATACTTATGTGCTGAAAATACTAAATGTATAGCACCCATAAGAGATGAATTAGCTAAATCTTATACAAGCAAAAGTGTAAATGGATTTGAAGTAGAAGGATGGGTAGAAGTGTCAAATAATAATTTAGGTGCAGAAACAATAGAGCAGGTACGCTATCTGTTAGACCAAGGGTATAAAATTGGCACAGAACACGTCGATCAAAGACGGTTCCGTACAGGCTCATGGCAAAGTTGCCAACCAATTGACACAAGATCTATCAGAGAAGCAATCAGCGCGTTGGAAGGTTGTCTTTCAGAACACACTGGCGAGTATGTGCGTCTGTTTGGTATCGACCCCAATGGTAAGCGACGTGTATTAGAAACCATCATTCAACGTCCAGATGGTGTCGTCAAATCCTCTACATCGTTTAAAGCTCCCACAAATCAGGTTAATGGAAGCTACAATGGCAACGGTAACGGTAACGGTGCTGGCAGTGCCAAGCTGAGTCACGAAACTGTAGACCAAGTCAACCAACTGCTCTCAAATGGTTACAAAATTGGCTCAGAACACGTCGATCAAAGACGGTTCCGTACAGGTTCATGGCAAAGCTGTCAGCCAATAGCAGCAACTTCCACAAAAGAAGTGATTGCGGCGCTAGAAGCATGTATGGATAGCCATCAAGGCGAGTACGTGCGCCTCATTGGCATTGACCCCAAAGCAAAACGACGCGTTTTAGAAAGCATCATACAACGGCCAGAAGGTCCAGTTGCTTCATCTAACGGTCACGCATCAGCTAAGAGTACTTCTTACTCTCCAACTTCTACATCAACAGCAACATCATCGGGAACAAGCACCCGCTTGAGTTCTGAAGTGTTGGAACAACTCCGGCAACTTCTAGCTGGCGGTTATAAAATTAGTGCAGAGCACGTAGATCAAAGACGTTTCCGTATTGGTTCTTGGGCAAGCTGTGGGCAAATTCCAACAACTTCAGAAAGAGAAGCGATCTCGACTTTAGAAAGCTATCTGAATGAATATGAAGGAGAATATGTCCGATTAATCGGCATTGAGCCCAAAGCTAAGCGCCGAATACTGGAAATGATTATCCAACGCCCATAGGAAGGGGGAGATAAGGGAGACGAAGGAGGACAAGGAGGACAAGGGAGTACCAGGCACCAGGAGCAGAGGGATAGAGGGAGACAAAGGGGACAAGGGGGACAAGGAGGACAAGGAGGACAAGGAGGACACTCTATGTTCTATACCCCATTCTCCATTCCCTAATCCCCAACGCCACTTGCTACAACGGAGGGAACCTCAACGGACAGTTCGACGCGACATGCGGGACTGTCGGGAAACCCGCAAGAGCGCAGTGGTTCCTCAAGTCGGCAAACCCTTCCTGTGCGACTGGCCTCCGCAACGCAGTGGCTCCTCTCTATTGCTAACTCCTAAACGCCAGTTGCTACAAGTCGGGAAACCCGCAAGAGCGCACTGGCTCCTCCTAACTCCAGTAAGCTCTTCCCTTCTCCCTACTGCGCCAGTTGCCTTAACGGGAGAACTCCTGCACAGCACTGGCTCTCCTACTCATTGTGAGGTTAAACTTGTATGTCTGTGCCGCCACTGCACTTTAATCATGCCTTTGATTCTTACATTAGTGGCGAGGTAATTATTCATCCTAGTGCTGTAATTGCACCAGGAGTAATTCTCCAAGCAGCTCCAAACAGCAAAATAATTATTGGTCAAGGGGTTTGTATCGGTATGGGGTCAATTCTTCATGTACATGAAGGAACCCTAGAAGTAGAATCAGGAGCAAGCTTAGGAGCTGGGTTCCTAATGGTAGGCGAAGGGAAAATAGGAGCCAATGCTTGTATAGGATCAGCAACTACAGTTTTCAACTGTTCTGTTGAGGCAGGACAAGTTATTCCACCAGGCTCAATACTGGGAGACACCAGTCGTCGCGTTTCTGAATCGGTGACACCAATTGAAGAAACAGATTTAGAAACAAAACAGATGGAACAATCTGCCAGTGAACTTGGTACTACACAACCCACCCATCAAACGTATCAGTCGCAGGGCAATCCTAACAACGGTACATCACCTCAAGTTGAGGATGAGGAACCACCTTTACCTTCCTCGTCTAGTACAGAAAGTTCTTCTGATTCTCAAGTGCAACCTAATGCTGATTCCTCAGCACTTACGCCTTTTACTCAGTCTCAAAATAATTCCACTACTCAAATTTATGGGCAAGGAAACATACAACGGTTATTAATCACATTGTTTCCACATAGACAATCCTTAAATACACCTACATCTGATGACGAGCAGTCTGATTGAGTCTCTATCTAACCGAATATGAGTGGAAGCTAGGGTCTTTCGTCGTAAAGATTTTCGGTAAGTGATAATTAAGTTAATTAGGTAGTTGTCTGTTTTCAGGACAACTTATGGTTAATTATCCAGGAGTATGGCATGCAGGCTTACAATCAAAGGTCAATGGACGTCATCCAGACATCACGTCGTCAAGATAACTGGAAGGACACTGCTTTGGGATTAGTCTCTACCCGTAGCTTTCCAGCGATAGTTGGCACAGCAGATATGATGCTAAAGTCGGCTGGAGTTTATCTGGTTGGCTATGAAAAAATTGGCAGTGGTTACTGTACTGCTATTGTTCGAGGAGCGATCGCTGATGTGCGTCTGGCAGTAGAGTCCGGTGCTCAAACAGCTGAACAATTCGGACAGTTGGTTTCTAGTTTAGTTATTCCCCGACCTTTTCCTAACTTGGAGGTTATACTCCCTATTACTAAACGGCTGAGTAAACTAGCTGAAGGCAGTGCATATAGCCGTCTTTCGAGACTGGCAGTTGGTTTGGTTGAAACACGTGGATTTCCGGCAATGGTTGGAGCTGCAGATGCCATGCTCAAAGCGGCTGATGTCCAGTTAGGAGCATATGAAACAATTGGGGCTGGACTGTGTACAGCTATTATTCGCGGTTCTGTGGCGAATGTTGCTGTTGCAGTAGAAGCAGGTATGCACGAGGCAGAACGTATTGGTGAATTGAACTCAGTAATGGTCATTCCTCGTCCCCTAGATGAATTAGAAGACACCCTACCAGTTGCAAGCTGCTGGCTAGAAGAACGTCAACCATTACGGTTACCAATAAATGTTAAAGAAAAAGAGCAAGTTGTTGGAGTAGAGCTTGTAGAGTTACCAGATTTGGCCAAATTACCATCAAAAGTTATCGAAGAACCATAAGTAGTCATTAGTTATTAATTATTAGTTATTAGTTATTAGCTACCGGTAAAAGAATTTTTTAGATGTAAAAAATTTTAGATTTAAAAAAAGCTGAATATCTTGCAAAAGCTTCCCCCCTCTTGCATGTAGCTGCAATTACTGGTCTAATTGAAAAATGGGGGGAATCTAGTAGTTATTACTCTAGAGACATTATCTGTGCGCAAAACAGTAGAAAGCCAGATTGTTGCTGTTACTGTCTATTCTGACCAAGCCCTAGTAACACGGCGGGGTGTTGTGTCTTTGACAGGACAAGAGCGGGAATTAGTCATCACCCCACTGCCAAACACTCTAGACATCGAGTCTGTGCGGGTAAGTGGTGCAGGTCAGGTAGCTGTGCGCTTACTGGGAGTTAGCACCCAACATCTCTTCTCCACTGAACCAGTTGGAGAAAGACTCGCGCAGTTAACAAGGCAGATCCAGCAGTTAGAAGCAGATTGGCGCTGTTTGCAGGCTCAAATAGATGGTTTAGCATTGCAATCGAGGTTTATCGAGGGCTTACGAGAACAAACCCAAGAACCTTTTGCTCAGAGTTTGTCACGCAAGAATTTGAGTTTGAGCGAAACTTTGGATTTTCTCAATTTTCTAGGAAGCCAATACACTGAATATGCGATTGCCACAGGAGAATGCAACAGCCAACAGCAGGAATTAGAAAAGCAGCTACAAATACTTCGCCAGCAGCTACAACAAACACAAACACCCCATTCCAAAGAAAGTTTTAGTTTGACTGTCACAATTGAAGTAGAAGAGGCTGGAGAGTTTGAGCTAGAGGTATCCTATATGGTCATCCATGCCAGTTGGAGCCCATTATATGACTTACGGCTAACTACTTTGCAAAATTCCCTGAATCTTGGTTATTTGGCAGAAGTGAGCCAAAGTAGTGGCGAAGATTGGATTGGTGTTGCTCTTACCCTCTCTACGGCCAAACCAGGATTAGGAACTTTGCCACCTAAACTTCAACCTTGGTATATTGACTCGCAACGCCCACCAGAATACCCGCTGACACCCCGAGCAGCTAGATCTACACCTGCACTTCCTCCTGTTCCTGGTGGGTCGGTGAATGACCAAGTTATTACAAATACTGCACTTCCAGAAGAAAATCTTGTCATAGCCCAAACAGATCTAGTAGAAGTCTCCAAAGAAGGAAATGTCGTTACTTTTAAACTGGATAGCAGCTGCGACATTCCTAGTGATGGCACACCTCACCTGACAACGATTTTCTCCAAGGATTTTCCTTGTAGCTTCGAATATGTGGCTATACCACGCTTAATAAGTTTTGCTTATTTACAAGCACATGTACAAAATAGTACTAGCAGTGTAACTTTATTGCCTGGCAAAGCAAATATTTTTCGAGAGAATATCTTTGTGGGGACAACCCAATTAGAGAACATTTCTCCAGGACAAGAGTTCAAGCTAAATTTGGGCATTGATGAGGGTTTAAAAATTGAGCGGGACTTAGTTGAGCGTCAGGTAGAGAAAAAATTGATTGGTAATAACTTGAGAATAACTTATGGGTATCGACTAGTTATAACTAACTTACTCAACCAAGAAGCTCATGTAAAACTGACTGAACAATTGCCTGTTAGCCGCAATGAACAAATTAAGGTACGCTTCACTCGCAGTCAACCACAAATTCAATTAGGTGAAATGGGTATCCTGGAGTGGGCTTTGGATCTTGTCCCTGAAGCTAAACAAGAGCTATCCTATCAGTTCAGTGTTGAGTATCCACCAGAACTTAAAGTTGTTGGTCTAGATATTTGATCTTGAAGAAGAATGCAGAATTCAGAACCTTATTACATGTTTTGTAGGCGGCTAGGGAAGATCTTCAGGAATAACCCATTTGGGTGGTTCCATAAGCTTTTTGAGCCGTGCAGCTTCTGCTATTTCATGCATCTTGTCTAAAGAGGTCTCTTGAATAAATTGTGAAGCTGCCTCTACATAAGATTTTTCATCCGCTACATGATCTTTATTGGTTGTTTCAGTAGTAGGATTGTTTAACTGACCCTCTTCCACTTTACCCTCCTGCACTTAAAGTTTGAGAATGACAGTCAATAGAGCGTTATTGGAGTGAAGCACAATTACTTGTGTTTCTCAAACCAATTTTAACCTTAGAACCACCTTGCCAGACATTAGCGTCAATATTCTAAATTGGAACCTCAAAACTGCTGCATATTAAATTTTTCTCTACTGAAAGGGGAAATTGCGCCCAAGAGTGTTCGGTTCTACGGCTCCCATGCATACACAAATGCTTATAACTTCGATATATAAATAGTGAAGGGCTTGCCCAGAACGCTGTTAGTTGCTCTTCGATCAAGGGGTGAAATACCTGTGTATAAATGGATCTTGCCGAGTCTGAGCGAAATTTTAGCCAATCATCAATCTGCTGTGACGGAATGTCCACATGCTAAAGCAGAACGACAATGGCATGTGAGTGTTGCAGCGACAGAAAATCTTTTATTAAACTCTTCCGTAACCGCTTCACCAGATACCATACAAGGGTTAGTTTTAACTGCACCAGTACCTGTCTTCAGCAATCCTAGACTTGGGCAAAGTTTACAGACCATCACTTTTACGGCAAAGCCATTCAACCCCTTGGCACTGAAGCCATTTCAAATGCCGATGGCTGTATCTCTTGCAGATGAAATTGATCCTCATGAATCAGTAGTGCCTTTGCTCAGCGAAGATCCACTTGTGAAGGAGCAATTTTGCCTTGTTCTCACAAATAAATTTGGATTAGTACTGGCTTTGGTGGAAGATCAAAATGGTAGAAAAGCGTTTTCGTTTTCCTTTGAGCCGGAGATCATCGAGCAAGTATGGCAAGCACTAGGAGCACGGATTATCCTCAGTCATCCCGACTTGTTTGCTAAGCTGGAAGACTTAGTACAAAAGTACCTGTTGGTAGTACCAGATTACCGCACTGTGATGCAGTTTAGCCAGTTATTACTGGCGCAAATGCCAGAGACGGAAGCTGATAAAGAGATATCTACTCCTCCATTTTCTTCTCAATCTCATTATACTCAAGGAAGTCGGACTACCTCAGTCTATAATGGGGCTGCAAAACTTCCCGCTAGCAGTTTCTCTCCAAATTCACTTCATGAGGACTTTGAAGCTTCCCATCCTTCATCCTCATCTCTCCGTCATGATGTCGAATTGCTTCTAGCTTTCGCTCACGAAGTTCGCACTCCTCTGACAACTATTCGTACAATGATTCGTCTGCTATTGAAGCAGCGCCACTTGCCTGCAAATGTGATCAAACGCCTAGAAATTATTGACCACGAATGTACTGAGCAAATTGATCGGATGGAGCTCCTATTTAAAGCAGCAGAACTGGAAACAGCTGCTGCGGAGAAATCTACCAACCCTCAGCTCACAGCAATGTCTTTAGATCAACTGTTGCAGCAGAGTATTCCTCGTTGGCAACAAGCGGCAAGTAGGCGGAACTTGACTCTAGATGTTGTTTTACCCCAGCATCTGCCAAATGTAGTGAGTCACCCGACGATGCTAGATAGTGTTTTGACAGGCTTAATGGAAAACTTTACCCGTAGTTTACCTGCTGGTAGCCATATTCAAGTGCAGGTACTTACTGCAGGTGATCAACTTAAGTTACAATTATTACCTAATCCTCAGTCTCAAGACAATAGTGTTGCTACATCATTTCCGTGCCGACCACCTATTCGCAAAGCCATTGGTCAATTGCTAACCTTCCAGCCAGAAACAGGCACTATTAGTCTAAATCTAGCCGCAACTAAGCACTTGTTTCAGGCAATTGGCGGCAAACTTATTGTCCGTGAACGCCCACAACAAGGAGAAATATTAACCATTTTCCTACCACTAAAAGAATAAACCAGAAAAAGGGGGAAACATTCTGGCGATCGCTGCCAAAAGCCAAAGTTCCCAGAATCAAACCTGACTCGCTTTATCGGTTTTTCCAGTGATAAGGTTTTGAGTACAAAGAAAATCTATGACAGAAAATACAGACAAAGCCTGCAAAAGCAGGCTTTATTCGTTTAAACCTATTTTTTTATTATCCTTGTGGGCCGATCAAAATCGGATTAAGTCCTTCCGGTCTAATGACATCTTCCAAATCAGCTCCTTGCAGGTTGGCCCCTTCTATGTTTGCAGATGTTAGATTTGTCTTCTGCAAGTCTGCCTTTTGTAGGTTGGCTGCGCTCAGATTTGCTGTGCTCAAGTTCGCCGCCTCTAGGTCTGCATCAAAGAGGTTTGCTCTCTCTAGGTTAGCTCCTGCTATATTTGCCTTACCCAGATCTGCGCCTTGCAGGTTTGCTGCTTGCAAGTTGGTTTGTTGTAGATTCGCCTTCTCTAGATCTGCATTTTGTAAGTTTGCACCCTCTAAGTTTGCTGCTTGTAGATTTGCCCGTTTTAGATGTGCCCCACGGAGGTTACATCCAATACATTCATTTGTTTCTAATAAACGTCTAACATTCGTTGCTACAGACTCTGTGGGTAATACAACTGGTGCTACTACAGGAGATGTCACGGGAGCAGATGTCGATTCGGTTGGGACAGATGGTGTTAGTGATTGGGCACTAGCGCTGGGTTGGTAAAACACAAAAAAACCAGCTAAAATTACAAATAATACTGAACTAACAAGTGAGTAGATTAATTTTCTTAAATCTGCTTTATTCATGATTTCTTCCTTATCAAAATTCGTAGTCTGACCAAAAGCAAAACACCATATGCGTACACCCGGTTGAGCAGAGCAACTTTTGTATTGCAGGAACTTTAGAGTTAAGTTCTGTCATTTCAACTCATACCATTTCACAAACTTCTTGATATAAATTCTTTTCTTTATCTCCCTGATCTTGCAGGTTGCCAAAGGTATCAAATTTATAGCAAAACGGTATAGCACATCTGCTATCTCAGCAAATGTTTATGCTCTACTCAAGGTATAATTTCAATTTAGGGTTGATTGTTAATGAGATCAAATATTCTTTTTTTTCGGGTCAATAAATAAAAATTATAATCACAGTGTTTTTTTTCAAAACCTCACCAACTGATTCACCCGTGGTCTACCAAAGCGTTCCCAAGCGCTACCACCACGCAGAAATAACTCCATCCAACGGACTGAACCAGAATGATTGGGAACTGACCACCCAGAACTACCTGGTGCAAAAGCTAGAGTTCCTTCAGGAACTTTAAAACTACCATCCGAGTATATGGCATCACTGACGACATCTCCGACGCGGATAACCACTTTGGCTTCAGGAGATAAATTAACATTGTGTGCGGCAATAGTGGTCTTAATGTTACCGTAGCCATCAATCCAGGCAACGCGATCGCCTGGGACATCTGGAATCAAGCTTGGGTCTAAAGCTGCACCCAAAAGGCTTAAATCACCCTTAGCAATAGCCGCTGCTGCACTGGGAAACACATCACGAGAACGAAACTGCGATCCACCTCTAGACACTTTCACTACATGCAACATTTGGGCATAGTCTTTGATAAAGGAGAGAGTGTAACCAGCATTAACACCCACGACTTTAACACCATTAGGCAACAAGGCATAAGTCAGCCCCTCACCTTCATTATCCTGCCTAGGTTGTTTATCATCTTGGCGAGGTGCACAGTTGTGATAAATTAAACGCTCTTGAGGACCAGGGTTGAGACCAAGTTGGGCAATCCAAAAGCCTGTTGCTAGAGTGCTGAAAGCAGGGACTGACACTAAGTTAATTTGACCAGGCAGTTCCACTAACAAACGCTGTGTGACCTCGGCAAAAGCCGGATCTCCGTTACCATAGTCTGCGATTAAGGTGATAAACATAGGGGTGTGGGGTGTGGGGTGTGGGATGTGGGGTGTGGGGAGTGGAAGGGGGACAAGGAGGATAAAGGAGAAAGTTTTTTTTCTGCTCTTCTGCCCTATGCCCCATGCCCGACCTTAACGAATCATCGTTTAATCTCACTTCCCTTACCTAATCTATTTATCAATTTTAGAAGTCGATTTTTCTGAAGAATGATCGCGGACGCTGGCTAAATTTATTGTAAAGGTAGAACCTTCAGATGTCCTACTTTTCAAAGAAATAGAACCTCCACTACGCCACAGTAACTGTTGCACGATTGTTAATCCCAACCCAACACCACCAGATTCTTCTGCTGCTGGACGTACACGATAAAAAGGATCAAATATTTTGGGAATTTCACTTTCTGCTATCCCAATGCCAGTATCTCGGAATTCCAGTTGAACATAATCTCCTTGAACACGACATCGTACCCAAACTTGTCCACCGTTAGGGGTGAATTTGATGCTGTTAGAAAGTAAATGAATGACAATTTGTTTGATACCGCCACTGACACACCAAACAGGTGGAAGCTGAGTGGGTACAGTGTAAGCTAGCATGATACCTTTTTCTTGTGCGAGAGGCTGGTAGGTACTGACAACTCCAGGCACAACGTCACTAAGGCGTACGGATTCCAAAGGCGTCTGCTCTAAATTGTGTTCAAACTCCACCAGAGTCAATACTCCGGTGATCAAGGAATTTTGATACTCGCACTGCGTATTTAGCAGTTGTAAATAACGTTGCCGTTGCGGAACTTTTAAATTAGGAGAATTCAACAAACTCAGAGCTGTTTTCATGTGTGTGATGGGTGTGCGCAGTTCCTGACACACATTTCTCAAAAATTCGTCCTTAAGTTGCAGTTTGTTTTGCAGTTTTTGATGTTGTTGCTGTGTTTTGGATATCTGCTTACTGACAATCTGACGATTAATTTGCTCTTGTTGTTGCAGTTGATTGGCTAGTAGTTGACTGATCAGAGTTGGCTCTGGTGCTACAGGACACACCAAGTCTACTGCTAAGCGTAACGGTGATTCTAATGGAATCGTCTTTTTAAAACTATCTAAAACTTGTTGAATGAGTCTGCCGTCAAAAGTGTTTATAGCTAATAACGAGGAGGTCTTATGGGAGGGTTTCCCTGATATGGGTTGGCGTTTTTTTTGGGGTCTAGAAACCGAGATTAAGCTACATAACTGAGATGACAACACTAGAAAAAAGTATTCCCGTCGTAACAGGCTGTCTGGGAAGAGATACACATGATGGAAAGAGGAGGTGAAAGGAGATGAGGGAGCATTTTCTGCCTCTACTCTCTGTTGTCTATTCCCTTCTTCTGCAACATGAAAATCAAAAATGATGCAAGAACCGTTCAGTTGTTGAGAGTAACGTTGAATTTCTGTATGCCAAATTTTTCCTGGTGGCAACTTTACCCATAAAGTAGCTGCAATGTTTTGCTCAATCAGTAAATCAATTTGTGCTCTCACCAATGACAACAAATTAGCAGAGCTAACGGAGAATGGTTGGAGACGCACGTGTGCACCCAAAGCCTGCTGGTAAACGGACAAATCCTGATCCAGAAAAATATCCATGAGTAAAGCACAACAAGAAAAATAAAAAAGCAGAAAGAAAAAAATAATACTGCTTAGATTGTCACCCCTAAGTGTTCCTTTTTTATCAATAAAATTGTTATTGGAGGTGAAAGATCTGTTTATCCTCGCAGTTATGAGTCATCCTGAAGAAGCATTTACTACTTTATGTACAGACGCGATGAGCCGCGTCTATACTAAGTCATTGTGTCTATTTTTCTATCTTCATCCTAGCTTCTAAAGCATCTCGTGCGTGTTCTCGGTCATCGAAGTGAATCTTTTCAGTCCCAAGAATTTGATAGTCTTCGTGACCTTTACCTGCAATCAAAACACCATCTCCTGGTTGGGCTTGCAAAATGGCGTTGCGAATTGCGGTAGCGCGATCGCAAATTACCATTGGAACGATTGTTTCTGGAATTCCCGCCAAAATATCTTGTAAAATTTTTTCTGGGTCTTCAGTTCGTGGGTTATCAGATGTCACCACTGCTAGATCAGCTAATTCGGCAGCAATTTTGCCCATCTTTGGCCGTTTGGTGCGATCGCGATCACCGCCACATCCAAACACGCAAATCATTCTACCTGAAATAAATGGACGTGCTGCTTTTAGCAAATTCTCTAAACTATCAGGTGTGTGAGCATAATCCACAATCACACTAATATCTTGCCTAGCACTCAGTTGTACCCTTTCCATACGTCCAGGGACTCCAATAAAGTCGGGTATAGCAGATACAACTGATTGCAAATCTAATCCTAAATGTAATACAGTGCCTACTGCAGCAAGAAGATTTTCTAAGTTATACTGACCGACCAGGGGTGAACGAAAAGCCACATGACCCTCGGGGGTATGCATTGTACCCCTAACACCATCAGGCTCATAAATCAAATCACTCATCCACAAATCGGCATTAGAATCATTGACGCTGTAACTCCAAACCTTTTGTGAATCTAAAGATGCAATTAATCGTTTGCCGTATGGGTCATCAGCGTTAATAATTGCCCGTCCTTGAAGATAATTAGGGCTAAAAAGTAAGGCTTTAGCAGCAAAGTAATCTTCCATATCACGATGGAAATCCAAATGGTCTTGCGTAAGATTGGTAAACACCGCAACTTCAAACTGGCAACCCAACACTCGACCTTGTGCCAAAGCATGAGAACTCACTTCCATCACTCCAAACTCATTACCAGCATCTACAGCGGCAGCAAGTTGGTGTTGTAGTTCTACGGCGAACGGTGTAGTATGAGCCGATGTTTGGATAAACCCATGCCAACGAGTGTAAAGAGTTCCCATTAAGGCTGTGTGGAGATTGGCTTGACCCAACAGATATTCAACGAGGTGGGAGGTTGTTGTTTTGCCATTTGTGCCTGTGATGCCTACAAGCTTAAGCTTTTGCGCCGGGTAATTGTAAAAGGCAACAGCTAATTGCGCACAGGTTCGAGTCATATCACCAGCTGTGAGCACACAAACCTCTGATGTAGGAGGATGTTTCTGGGCTGCACTGGGACTGATAATGGCTGCTATGGCACCGGATGCGATCGCACTTTGCCAAAATTCTCCACCATCAACCCGTGTTCCTGGCATCCCAATAAACAAATCACCCACACCACAAGCATGAGAATTTGTTTTCAAGCCCTTAACCTCAGCATCCATTGCTGGGTGTTCAGGCAATTGCCCAACATCATCTAAAGCTGCTAGTAATTCCCGCAATTTCATGTTGTGAACCTCGTCACACGCTTTTATTGCGCTTATTCTGCACCATTATTTTTGTTTCTTCAAACACTTAGAGATACTTCCGGAGCATTTGTTCTAACTGCAACACACTAGCACGGGGAGAAGGACGCGGTATGAGCCTCTCTGTATCTTTCGTGTCTTCGTGAGTTACCAAAAAAAGCACCGGCACTTCATACTGATAAGCCCCAAACCAATCTTCACGAGTTGTAATATCCCGAACTTCTAACTCAAAATCGAGGTTGTGTATTTGTTCTAACTTTTCCTGCAACCCTTCACATAAATGGCATCCAGGTTTGCTGTATAGGATTAATCGCATTTTTTAGACTACTGTAACTAGCACATAATTCATTTTTTATTAAAAACCTAACGGCAATACCCCTGAGAGCAAAGTCGCAAAATGTTTCATAAATGAAAAACCCCGCTGATTGTTAAGCAGGGTAAAGTAAAGTTATTTTAATAAAATTTGCAAAAATTATTTTAGAAGAGACTCATGATTGTGATGATACTGAAACTTGTTACTGTGAGCAAAAATCCCATTGTTATAGATTGATTCAATGCATTTGGGGATTTAGAATCGTTCATTTTCACAACCTTTGAAATTTATTATGTTCTTCTAACAATAATTAGTCTTGGAATATATATCAATATAAACAAGAGAAAAATTAAAATAGCTTAATCTATCTTAGTAAAATCAATAGTGTTTACTAAGAATAGGGCATAGGGCATAGGAGCAGGAGAAGAACTTTCTCCCTTCCCTTGTCCCCCTTGTCCCCCTTGTCCTCCTTGTCCCCTTGTCCCCCTTGTCCTCCTTGTCCCCCTTGTCCTCCTTGTCCCCACTCCTAACCCCTAACCTTCGTCAGCAATTCATCTTTAATGCGGCTGAGAATGGAGTGCTCATCAAGGGTTGCCAAAATCTTAGTAACGACGGCTTTCGGGCCCTCGGGTCCCCAGGTTGCGCCATTGGCTAGATACGCTTTGGTGACTTGCCCGATACCATAAGCAGAAACACCTGCGACTCCTCCTTGAGTTAAGGCCACTGATAAATAGGGACCTAAGGAAAGACCTCCAGTTGCTGGAACAGAGATGCCAAGTAGAGTTTTCAGAGAGCTTAAGCCTAAATTTGCAAGTAATTCACTCGCACCAATACCACCCATACTTAGGGCGATTCTTTGTAACAATTTTATGGCTCCTGTTTGTGTCATATCGATGCCATAGAGCTTTGATAACCCAAGAATCATGACAATATCAATGACCGTGGCACTGAGAAGATCAACGACTGTGACTGGATTGAGAGCGATCGCTGCTGCTTTGGTGATTGCGGCTTTCCAAATCAACTGATTTGCACTCTCGTCCCGAATTTTTAATTTTCTCTGCACCAACTGTTCATTCACGTTATCCGCATAAAGCATAGTGTTGAGAGCCACCAAGGCTTTACCCTCGTTATGTAGAATCTCTAAAATTTTTAGTTTCAGTTCTTCCACTTGAGCCGCACCAGTACGCAACTGCAACTCCCTTGTTCCATCGGGACGACGAATCGCCGTCTTGATCAACGGTGATGCTGCAGCCATAACAATTTCATCAGGGGAGAGTAATTCTCGAACTCGTTCATCGCGGATCTTCTGATAAATTGCCATTCGGTCTGCTTCGGGATACTGGTCAATCTTGTTGAACACCAACAGGATTGGTTTACCTGCTTTGCGCAACTCCGAAAGGGCGTCATGTTCAACTTTAGTCATGTCGCCAGCAATCACAAATAAGAGCAAATCTGCTTGTTTTGCAACCTGTTCGGCTAAAGTCGCACGAGTTGCACCATCTACTTCGTCCAAACCAGGAGTGTCAATCAATTCTACTTGCGAGTGACCCATTGCAGGAAAGGTGACTCGTAAGGCTCGTTCTTCAGTTGTCCCAATTGCTTCTTCAGTAATACTCCAACTGACCCGTTGTGCCGTGCGAGTGACACCGTGTAAGGGACCTGTTTCAAATACCGTTTGCCCTACCAAAGCATTGAGTAGGGAAGATTTACCTCTACCAACCATGCCGAATGCAGCAATCTGCACCACCATGCGCTCTAATTTTCCTACCATCATTTCCAAATCAACAATTTCTCTCTCAAGTCCTTCTTTTTCTTTGGAAGTGAGGTTGATCTTATCTACCAAATTTAAGAGTGCTGTTTGTGCTTGCTTATAGTTAAGTTCCGCCTGAATGTCGTCAAAGCTAAAAATAACGTTATCTAGCTCCTTCTCCCAATCAGAAGAATTGACTTTCTGGCTGGACGAGTCGCTATTTTGAGGGTCAGGCAATGGTAATGTCGAAGTCATAACAATTTTGGATTTTGATCTACAGATAAAGGCGGATAATATTTGGCTACTTATCTGTGTTCATCTGTAGTTAGAGCTTTAGATTTTAAATTTATATTTCCATCCTAGTTATTTTGAGTACATAGTGGGAGTGTGGGATGGGTTATTCAATTCACAACTATCAACTGATGTTAAAAAAGTCTTAAACTGAATTATGCATGTAGTAGCTTAAATATTTCGACTAAATTACCTGTGCGAAAAATCGTTATTGCTGGTAACTGGAAAATGTACAAAACTCAGGCAGAGTCCCAAGAGTTTTTACAAGGATTTTTGCCCTCCCTGGAGCAAACCCCTCAAGACCGAGACGTGATACTGTGCGTCCCTTTCACCGACTTAAATGTTGTGTCTAAGAATTTGCATGGTAGCCGCGTTCATCTGGGGGCGCAAAATGTCCACTGGGAGGAATTTGGTGCTTACACGGGTGAAATCTCAGGACCAATGTTGACAGAA
The DNA here is from genome assembly GCA_021324415.1 of Nostocales cyanobacterium Centralia_MAG_434. Classification (GTDB taxonomy): domain Bacteria; phylum Cyanobacteriota; class Cyanobacteriia; order Cyanobacteriales; family Nostocaceae; genus JAJPJF01. The sequence continues at coordinate 11,748 of JAJPJF010000355.1, read as the reverse complement.
GTAGGTGTGCGATATGTTATTGTCGGTCATAGTGAACGGCGGCAATACTTTGGGGAAACGGATGAAACCGTCAACCTACGCATAAAAGCAGCTCAACGTTATGAGCTTATCCCCATTTTATGTGTAGGTGAAACTAAACAACAACGGGATGCGGGAGAAACCGAAAGACTAATTATTAACCAACTAGAAAAAGCTCTAGTGGATGTGGATCAGAACAAGTTGGTGATTGCTTACGAACCAATTTGGGCGATCGGCACTGGTGATACTTGTGAGGCTAAAGAAGCCAATCGAGTTATTGGTTTAATTCGCAGCCAATTAAGCAATCCTAATGTTCCAATTCAATATGGTGGCTCTGTAAAGCCAAATAATATTGATGAAATCATGGCTCAACCAGAAATCGATGGTGCTTTAGTAGGAGGAGCAAGCCTGGAACCTGAAAGTTTCAGCCGGATTGTGAATTACAAAGTGCTTTCGCCAGAAAATACGCTCAAATCCTGAGATTTTCGTACTTTGGACTTAGCAAATGGTAAGCGCTTAAGCGCTTACTCTAAGTTGTTTTTTGCTTTGCCCTTAGTAATGAAAAACGGATGAGTTGAAGTAATGCGGTGGAAATAAAGCTAACTTCCTGTTTTCTGCCTATGCCCCATGCCCAACCTTAAAGAATAATCGTTTATTTCCACCAATCTACTTATGCTGAGTCATTTGATAATTCGCGATCGCTGTTTTGAATGGGGACAGCGAACTTATTTGATGGGCATTGTGAATGTCACGCCTGATAGTTTTAGCGATGGTGGTGAATTTAACACGACTGGTGCTGCTTTAGCACAGGCACAAGCTATGGTAGCAGGTGGTGCGGACATAATCGATATAGGAGGTCAATCAACCCGACCCAAGGCAGAGCAAATCAGTTTAACAGAGGAACTTGACAGGGTCTTGCCAGTATTACAAGTGTTGCGCAAAGAAATTTCAATACCAATTTCTATAGATACAACAAGAGCAGTTGTTGCAAAGGCGGCAATAGATGCTGGCGCGGATATAGTGAATGATATTTCCGGCGGTACATTTGACCCAGAGATGCTACCGACTGTAGCAAGTCTGGGAGTACCAGTTATTTTGATGCATATTCGGGGAAATCCGCAAACCATGCAACAGTTGACTGATTATCAGGATGTAATGGGGGAGATTTCTAATTTTTTAGCCAATCAAATTAAAGCCGCAACTGCTGCAGGTATTAACGAAGAAAAAATAATTATTGATCCTGGAATTGGGTTTGCCAAAAACTACGAGCAAAATTTAGAAATTTTTCGCCGCTTGTCTCAATTGCGCCAACTCAATTGTCCTATTTTGGTGGGACCTTCCCGGAAAAGTTTTATAGGTCGTATTTTAAACCAACCAGATCCGAAAGCACGTCTCTGGGGAACAGCAGCAGCATGTTGTGCTGCTATTTTTAATGGTGCTGACATTCTCCGAGTTCACGATGTTAGGGAAATGCGTGAGGTATCGCTGGTTGCTGATGCACTTCTACGATAATGACTGCCTGTCGTGCGGACTAGTAGTTATAGATTATCGTCATCTTTATCTTTCTTTTCAGGACTACTAGAGTGACTAATTTCGTGGCGTGCTTCCCCGCCAGCTATACGGCCAATCATCTCCTGAGTTGCTGTTTGCGGTTTGCTGGAGTCTACAAAGACAACTTTAGCGTTATTGCTTTCACTGAGTTTGTAGCTGGCATTAATTTGTTCTTGATGCTCAAGAAACCGCAAAACTTCATGACTTTGGGGAATACTACGTAAGGCTTCGGAAATGATCTGCATTGAGGTTTTTGTTCCTTCTGCTTTTTTAATTGCAGCTTGCCGTTCACCTTCTGCTTCTAAAATTGCCGCACGGCTTTTGATTTCAGCAGCTCTTTGCTCTTCCATTGATCTCCGCACACTTTCAGGTGGTGTAATGCTTTGAATATCTACCCGGATAATTTCTACTCCCCACGTTATCGTTGTCTGATTTAACTCGTCTAATAAGGCTCTGTTCATCTCCGCTCTTGCAGCATTGGTTTCTTCCAAGCTATTACGAGCAACAATTTCTCGCAGCGTAGTTGCAGTCAAGTTCGTCAATGCTTGTTGGAGATCATCGATTTGATAAAAGCTTTTCTCCATATCTTTGATCTTCCAGTAGACAACACCATCTACTTCGAGGTAAATGTTGTCTCTGGTAATCGCATTTTGAGGCTTAATGTCTAATACCTGCTCCCTTGTTGTATCCTCCATAACAATCTGATCAAGCAAGGGAACGATAAAGTTTAGTCCAGGGCTGAGTTTACGATGATATTGCCCCAAACGTTCTACTAAAGCTTCATTTCCTTGATTAATAAGTTTTGCGGACCCTAAGGCATAGCCTATAAGTACCAAGACTATTGCAATAATCGGCTCCATTTAAACTCCTAATTTTGCTTTTAATGGATTTACTGTAAGGACACAATATTACCTTGTCCTATTTTCAGTCTAATGTCTAGAATGTGATAAAGTAGATACCACAATTATCTATTCAAGGCAAGAGCCAAAAAAAGGCAAAATTTAGGTAACTATCATTTAAAATGCGATATTATGGCATTCTATCTATCTGCTAACTAAGCCCATCCACATTTTTACACTGGTCGGTAAGTCAGAAATAAGACGCAACGGCAGTTCAGGTGTAGAGAAGGATTGAGGGTAAGCTGATGTTAGGAAAGGTTGATAAATTTTCGCTTCTGGTGTCAGTTGCTTGATAAATGCTAAACTAACGCCTTTGGTTAATTGACGCAGTCGCTCAGTTTGCTCACCTCGCCGTTCTCTAACGATGGTAGTGGCTGCACTCACAGTAGATGCAGGATCGCTAATACTTAAGTGCGTACCACCAATAGCAGTTAATAGATACTTGGGTTCTCTCAGTTGATTGAAAGGTTCTATTTGATTTCTCAGTGCTGGTGTTAGAGAGTCTTCAGTACCACTGAGAATTAAGACTGGCTTATTAATATAAGTGAGACCATTCTTGCCAAATAGGTTGCCCACAAGAGGGTTTAGGGCGATCGCACTTTTCACTCGCGCATCTTGTAAATGCAATTTGTTGCCTTGTAGAGATGCGGCTGCACATTGCAACCAGTCTCCTGGAGACTCGCCAATACTTAGAGAATTTTTGCAAAATTGCTTGAGTTCCGCTAAATTAACCTCTCCTCCTAGCAAAGCCAAGGCAGTATAACCACCCAAAGAGTGACCAATAATAGTCACTTTCTCTGTATTAAACTTTAACCGCATTGGTCCAGGTTGGGCGTTTAATTTTGCGAGTTCATTCAGCACAAAGCTGATATCTTTTGGTCTATCTATGAATTCACGAGCGGGTAGTAGCCGTGCTAAGTTTGCTTGATCAGAAGCTTGGCTCACAGCCGTCACATCACTACCCGGATGTTCAACTGCTACGACTGTGATCCCGTGAGAAGCTAAATGCAGCGCTAAATAACGTAAAAATGTGCGATTTGCTCCAAAACCGTGGGACATAACAACGAGTGGATCTTCAGGGTTACTCCTACTCCAGTAAATGTCAACAGGAATCACCCGGTTTCGTTGTCTATCTTGCAGGTTAAGTGTCTGCTCTTGTACTGTTTGTGTACCAGGAATAGCTGGATTTAAAGTAGAATTGAGGAGATTGTTGCCTGTAATTGGAGACTCCTGTTCTAGGACCAGACCTAGAATTTGACTTTGCAAAAAGTTACCGTTAGCTGCAATAACCAAACCAACGGCTTTGCTAGCGTCTACAGTCACGTTCTCTTGTGGATAGGCTCGCAAGAAGCTTAATGCGCTTAAACCGTTGACTTGTCGTAGTGCCAGGTTAACTGTTGCTTGTAGGCTTTCGGCTGTGCTTCCTGGAAAAGCTCCTCCTAAGGATTCGATGAGTTGCTTACCTTGTGGCGATCGCGTCAGTCCGGTGATGAATTTGTCTGCAAAAGCAGGGTTGATTGAAAGACGCTTGGTCAACAACTCTCGCACTTCGGGTTTCAGGAAGGGTGATAAAATTTGTAGTCTCTCTGGCAAATATCCTGTTTTAGCAAACTTTTCTAAGTCCGCGATCGCTATTGACTGTTGAAATGGTCCCAAGCGGATAGTCACTGTTTGTGCGGCTAGAGTAGAAGGCATTCCTACACCCCAACCGCAGGCGAGGGTCAAACTGCATAGTAATCCTTGTAACCAGGATGCCCGAAGCTGCATATGAGTTATAAGTTTTTGGTGACTAATAACTTATAACCCATAAATGCAATTAGCTGTTAATATCCAAACAAAGCTCTGAAAAAGCCCACGGCAGTACCTACTGGATTGAATATAGCGCCAAAAGCGTCACCAGTCTTAGCTAGGCCAGAGCGACTGACTATCACAACATCATTATTGCGAAGAATAGGATTAGTTTGCTCATTTAATCCTGCTTTTAAATCTATTTTAACTATACGCTTAGTAACAGAGCCATCAGGATTGAGGCGAATTAAATCAACAGCTCTTCGACTAGCTCTAGCATCATTAAATCCACCAGCTACCAACAGAGCTTGATTTAAAGAACTATTGGGTTGAAGATCAATTGTTCCTGGTTTCTTCACTTCACCTACTACATTAACTTGAATCCTGGCAGGAGATAAGGTCGTTGTTGCTAATTGAGTAGCTTCTGCTGGGGTCACAGTTGTAGCCGTCGGAATAATGACGGTGTCCCCATCTTGCACAATCACGTCTTGATTAATGTCACCACTTTGTATAAGCCGCCAAAGATTAACGGAGATCAGTTGCTCTCCGCCAGTTCTGGTAGGTCGGCGCAGCTTAATTTCACGAACATTAGCTTGTGGTGTGATCCCTCCAGCTAATTGGAGTGCTCGCATGAGAGTTGGCTGACTGGTTGCGGCTGGAGTACCTGTTGTGTTGTTTGCTGTTCCTACCTCTGCAGTTCCTTCAGCAACTAGATATGATCCTGGACGATAAACTTCACCAATAATTGCAACTCTGCGGGGTTTAGTGACATCAGCGGCAAAGCTTGATGCAGCTAAGTTACGCGCATTGGCTAAATCGATAGAGGTTGCCTGTGGCACAAAGATGGTGTCTCCATCCCGTAAGGTAATATCTTGTGGTAAGTTGCCTGTTTTTATCAGTTGATCCAAATCGACCAAAGTGACTTGTTCTGGTCCTCGTCCTATTTTGCGCCTTAGCTCCACTTTAGTTACGTCCGCACTTGCCAAGACACCCTGGGCTGTTGTTAGTGCTGATAATACAGTTGGGTATTGCACTCCAGGATCGTTTCCTGCGCCTCCCGATAAGCTGAGAGTGTAAGCCCCAGGACGTGTCACTTCTCCAGCCACAAAGACATTAATGGGTCGAGGAGCTAACAGGTTCACTGAGATCAGGGGACGTTTGAGAAAACGAGAGTATTTCTGGCTAATTAAGTCAGCAGCCTGTTCTGTTGTGAGTCCTTCAACAGTTACGCTACCAATCAAAGGTAGGTTAACTGCTCCTCCTGGAGGAATCGCATATTCAGATGTATATTCTGGTACTTCAAACACATTAATTTTAATACGATCCCCGCCTCCTAGTGTATAAGCTCTTTCTACTCCTCCTGTAGCTTGTATTGTTGTTGATGTTGGTTTCTTTAGTGTTGTTGAATTTACTGGTGTGACTGGTAGTGTTGGGTTTACTGGTGTTATTGGATTTACTGGTGTGACTGGTAGTGTTGGGTTTACTGGTGTTATTGGTGTATTTTGTTTAATTTGTTTTGTTGGTAATACTGATGGTCTCTGAGCTTGGCTTGCAGGTGGAAAAGCCATTATGACAGCAGTCAACAAGGCCATACCTGCAACTGGCTGCTTGAGGAATTTCAATGAAATTGTATTCAGCATGTTTACCTGAGACTACTATCAATAAAGTACTGTTTAAACATTTTAAACTTGACTATTACATATAATTCAAGTTCCCCAATACTTTTATTTTCCTAAACACAATGGTTTTTTCCGTAGAAAAATGCGTATTGCATTTTAATTTTCAATAAAGCTAACTTAAAGTTTAGGCAGACTTAACATTAGAAAAATTTAATTTGAGTACTAAGCAGTTACGTATCACAATTGTCACTAGTCAAGTCTGACATTGGTTATTGGTCATCGGTTTTAGACAAAGGACAAATCACGAATAAAAGTAGTGATGAAAAAAATGTAATATTAAAGACACCATAGTGTCATATCATTGCTATAAAAAATTCACATTGTGTTATTTAAAAATAGGGTTAATTGTTGCCTATTTGTTTGACAGTTTTGATAAAAAACTCTTCTAGGGAAGGACGGAATAATTTCATAGCAATAATTTGCCCACCCATTAAGCGCAGGCTAGCAAGAAAATCATAGGAATCTCCTTGCAGCTCCCCTTCCCAAGAACCATCAGGTGCAAACTCAAGATTAAAGAGCCATTTTTTCAGAATTTCCCAATCACCACCTTGACCTTTGACATAATATGTGTTTCGTTCTCCTAGAAGTTCATTGAGAGAACCAGCACAAATGAGTTCACCTTGAGTAAGAATAGCAACGCGATCGCAAACTTGCTCCACTTCACTGAGAATATGGCTATTAAAAAAAATCGTTTTACCACTCTTTTTCAGAGCTAGGATGATTTCCCGTATTTGGTAACGTCCTACAGGATCGAGACCAGACATTGGTTCATCCAGAAAAATGACTTCTGGATTGTTAATGAGAGCCTGTGCCATACCGACACGTTGTAACATTCCCTTAGAGTAGCGACGCATTTGTTTTTTGCAAGCATCAGATTTAGATAATCCTACTAGTTCCAGTAACTGAGGAATGCGTTGACGTTGTACACTTCTGGGGATTTGGAATAGTCCAGCAGCTAGCTGTAAACATTCCCAGCCAGTTAGATAGTCGTACAAATAAGCATTTTCTGGTAAGTAACCAATACTTTGCTTGACGCTACGATCACCTAGTGGTTTTCCCAACAATGAGCCCCGACCAGATGTTGGGCGAATAATTCCCAATAACAATTTTAATAATGTGGTTTTACCTGCACCATTGGGTCCTAATAGACCAAAAGTTTCACCTTTGTGTACTGTCAAAGAACAGCTTTTTAAGGATACGACCTTTTGATTTAGAAAGAAGCCAGTACGATAAACTTTGCGTAAATCGGAAGTTATAACTACTGGCGGAGAGTCCTGGGTATTCAGTTGAAAATTGGGAGCATCTGCGACAGATTTCATGTTTTTGAAAACTGTGTTTGAAAGAATACAAAAATATTATTTAGTTCTAGGTTACCCAGTTTTGCGCATTTTCTAACAGAAATGGGTAACTGGTGATCGCTCCCATCCAACTTTGATATATCTTCCTTGCGTCTACATTCGCAATTTTTGTTTCAAGAGATACGTTACAAAACCCCCTTAGAACTAGGAATCATCCCAGCACGACGAGGATCAATCTCCACTGCCATCCGCATAGCTCTTGCAAACGCCTTAAACGTTGCCTCAATAATGTGATGAGAATTGATCCCATCTAACTGACGAATGTGCAACGTCATCTGACTATGATTCACTAAAGCTACAAAGAACTCACGTACCAACTGAGTGTCATAGGTTCCCACCCGCTGGGTAGGAATTTGTAAACCATAGCTGAGGTGAGGACGTCCAGAAAAATCCAAAGCCACCTGAATTAAAGCCTCATCCAAAGGAGCCAGAAAATTACCAAAGCGAACAATGCCTTTCCTTTCACCTAGCGCTTTGTTTAAAGCTTGCCCCAAAGTAATGCCCACATCCTCGTTAGTGTGGTGGTCGTCAATATGTAAATCTCCTGTTGCATGTACATCCAAGTCAATTAGACTATGAGAGGAGATTTGATGCAGCATATGATCTAAAAAGGGAATACCAGTTGCTGCTGTGCAAGTTCCTGTCCCATCAAGGTTAATCGTGACTTGTACATCCGTTTCGCTGGTAGTGCGGTGTAAAGAGGCTATACGAGGAGAAAAACGTTCTAGAGTTTGGCGATTAGGTGCTTGCTGCATAAGTATTAGGGCATGGGGCATGGGGCATGGAAATTATCTATCTATGCCCTATGCTCCATTTTACATTCCCATGATTTCATATCCTGCATCTACATACAGGACCTGACCAGTGATTCCACTTGATAAATCACTACATAAGAAAGCTGCTGTATTACCCACTTCTAACTGAGTGACAGTGCGTCGTAAGGGAGCAACTTGCTCCACATGATGAATCATATCGAGAATACCTCCAACTGCGCTAGAAGCTAGGGTGCGAATGGGGCCAGCAGAAATAGCATTGACGCGAATATTCAAAGGACCAAGTTCAGCTGCTAGGTAACGCACACTTGCTTCAAGTCCAGCTTTGGCTACTCCCATGACGTTATAATTCGGGACTGCCCTGGCACCACCCAGATAAGTCAAAGTGACGATACTTCCTCCTTGCGTCATCAAAGGTTTAGCTGCTCCACTTAACTGCGCGAGTGAGTAAGTGCTGATTTCTAAAGCTTTATTAAAGCCAGAACGTGAAGTACTGCTAAAATCTCCACTTAAATCTTCTTTGTTTGCAAATGCAAGACAGTGAATGAGAATGTCCAACCTGCCCCACTTATCACGGACTAGCTCAAAAGTAGATTGAACTTGCTCATCACTCTCCACATTACAGGGAAGAAATAGATTGGGGTTGAGGGGTTCCACCAATTCTGCCACTTTCTTTTCCATTTTTCCTCGCTCATCTGGCAGGTAAGTAATACCGAGATTAGCTCCTGCTTTGTGTAGTTGTTGAGCAATACCCCAAGCAATAGAGCGGTTGTTGGCAATGCCTGTAACAAGGGCATTTTTTCCAGTTAGGTCCAGCATAGAAATGAATTTTTAATGTTATCGATCACTAGGAGCATACTAGAATTTGATGCTCACTTTGACTTTGTTTTCGGTATGATTTTCAAACAATGATTTTTGAGAAGGCTGTTTGTCTGCATGAAATGGCTGATTATTTCTTAAGATATTCTCAATGTGCCTTAGTTTTGTCTTCATAAAACTTTTTGGTTACAACCTTTCTAGTAACTATGAAAAAGTAGTAAATTGAAAAATGAAAATTAAATGTATCATCATGAACAAATAATTATGAGGAAAAGAGGTTAAGTATAGGAAAGTACAAAAAGGTTGACAATGTCTTATTTATTTTTCGGGTGTATTCTTAGATAATCTGTTTTAGTTTTCCGGCATTAGGTAGGGGAAGGGAGATGATCGTGGCACAAGATAAAGCCCTAGCAAATGTATTTCGTCAGATGGCGACCGGGGCGTTTCCGCCAGTTGTGGAAACGTTTGAACGTAATAAAACGATCTTTTTTCCTGGCGATCCTGCCGAACGAGTTTATTTTCTTTTAAAAGGTGCAGTCAAACTATCCAGGGTCTACGAAGCAGGAGAAGAAATAACGGTAGCGTTACTTCGGGAAAATAGTGTTTTTGGCGTTTTGTCTCTGTTGACAGGAAATAAGTCGGATCGTTTTTATCATGCAGTTGCTTTTACACCTGTAGAATTGTTATCAGCACCAATTGAGCAGGTAGAACAAGCACTAAAGGAAAATCCAGAATTGTCGATGTTAATGTTGCGGGGTTTGTCTTCCCGGATTTTACAGACAGAGATGATGATAGAAACACTCGCTCACCGAGACATGGGTTCGAGGTTGGTGAGTTTTTTGTTAATTCTTTGTCGCGATTTTGGCATACCTTGTGCAGATGGAATCACAATAGATCTTAAGCTATCTCATCAAGCGATAGCTGAGGCAATTGGCTCGACTCGCGTAACTGTCACAAGGTTACTTGGGGACTTACGTGAAAAAAAGATGATTTCAATCCACAAGAAGAAAATTACTGTGCATAAGCCTGTTACCTTAAGTCGGCAATTTACGTAAAGATCAAGTGGGAGAGTGGAGGTGGCGCGTGTTGTGTTTCTTAGATCTGGCGCAAACTGTAGAACCGGAGGTCAATATCGTCAATTGCGTAGTTTTGCTGATTGCCAATCTCCAATCTTCCACAGACATTGGCTAGAAGTAGTAGGCTGTATCAGGAACGATCTCGTCGGTAGCAAAAAATGACGACCGGGTACATCCTCATAGTAGTTATTTTAGTAGTAGGAGGCTTAATTGCCACCGTTGGGGATCGCATTGGCACAAGGGTTGGCAAAAAGCGGCTCTCACTTTTTAACCTGCGTCCTAAAAACACGGCAGTGTTAGTCACGATTTTGACAGGGTTAGGAATTTCGGCATCCACCTTAGGAATTTTATTTGTTGCCGACGAAGGATTACGAAAAGGTGTGTTTCAACTAGAGGATATTCAACGAGACCTCAGGCGCAAGCGAGAAAGTCTCGAAAATACAACTAAGCAGTTAGATACCACACAAGCTGAGTTAGCTCAAGTTAAAAAACAACAAGCACAAGCTCAGGAAGATCTACGAGCAATTAATAAATCTTTGCAAGCAGTCAATACTAAACAGCAAATAACACAAGCTCAGCTTAAGAGTACTATTGCTCAAAAAGCTCAAACTCAAAGTCAACTCCAACGTACTCAAAACGAGCTAGGTCAAGTTGTCAACCAGTATCAACACGCAATCTCGGAACTAGAAAGTGTTGATAATGAGAAAAAAAGGCTGCTGTTGGAAATTGAACAGCGCAAGCTAGAACGTGAAAGACTGATCAAACAAGCTAACGAAACTATCAATCAAGCAAAGATTGCGATCGCTCGGCGAGATCAAGAGCTTTCTAATCGCCAAGAAGCTATTCAAGAGCGTGATCAAAAAATTAGTGCCCTAGATAGGATGATTCAAAGACGCAATCTTGAAATTTCGCAACGAGAGCAAGTGCTTGCCATGCGGGAATCTCGCCTCCGTGAATTGGAAACACAACAAAACTATCTCGAACAAGAAGTCGCAAAGCTGGAAAAATATTACCAGTCTTTCCGTGACCTACGTTTAGGAAAACTGGCTTTGGTTCGTGGTCAGGTTCTTGCTGCTGGGGTAGTGCGTGTCTCTAATATTACAGCAGCTCGGCAAGCAGTGATTCAGCTTCTACAGGAGGCGAACAAAAATGCCAGTAGCTCATTAATTGAGCCAAATTTACATCCTTTGCCCAATGAGACCATACTGCACTTTACTCCAGAGCAGATTGAACAGTTGAGCAAGCAAATTAGTGATGGTAGAGAATATGTTGTGCGCATTTTCTCTGCTGGTAACTACGTTAGAGGAGAAAAATGGATAGAATTTTTCGCGGATGCAGCACGAAATCAAGTGGTTTTTACTGGTGGTGAAGTGATAGCCACAACAACAGCCAATCCCAAAACTATGACAGCTTATCAGCTACGAGAGCGGTTAGAGCAACTGATCTCTGCTTCTCAATTTCGTGCCCGTAATGCTGGAATTTTAGAAAGCCTGCAAATAGATGGGACTTTCATTCACTTTATTTCTCAGTTGAGCCAGTACAATCAACCAGTAGATATTAAAGCTGTTGCCGTAGAGGACACTTACACTGCTGGACCTTTGAAAGTAAGATTAGTGGCAATCCAAAATGGACAGATAGTTTTTAGTACGTAGGGAGTGGGGAGGAGCCACTGCGTTGCACAGGACAGTCGCACAGGAAGGGTCTCCCGACTTGAGGAGCCACTGCGTTGGGCGGGTTTCCCGACTTGAAGCATGTGGCGTCGAACTGTCCGTTGAGGTTCCCTCCGT